>NZ_CP043808.1:0-310934 GCF_008386315.1 Serinicoccus marinus DSM 15273
CGGCACATGCCCACCCTGTCATCCACATCCTGTGGACAAGTGTGTGGACAACCGTCACCGTCGCTTCCTGACCCGGTCCGAGAGGGGCTGAGCCCGCCCATGTCGCAGCCCGCGCCGACCTCCGAGGATGTGTGGGCCCGGGTGGTGGACGAGCTGGAGACCGGGGGGATCGGTGCTCGGGAACGCGCCTTCCTGCAGCTCACCCAGATGGTCGGCCTGCTGGACACGACGGTGCTGCTGGCGGTGCCGTACTCGCATACCAAGGAGATGCTCGAGACGAGCCTGCGCCGCCCCATCGAGGACGGGCTGTCGCGCGAGCTGAACCGGGAGATCCGGGTCGCGATCACCGTCGACGACGCCCTGCGCCAGCGCGTGGAGGACGAGGCGGACGACTCCGAGGACGACTCCCTGACCCGTGAGTCCCTCACCCGGCCGGCGTCCGGGCCGAGCTCCAGCTCCGCTCCTGATCCGGGCGAGCCGGACATCCCCGCCGTCTCCCGGTCGGCGGCGACCAGCGGCATACCGCGACCGGCGACGCCGGCCGGTCCCGCGGTCACGGGTGCGGCCGACGAGGCGCGGCTCAACCCGAAGTACACCTTCGACACCTTCGTCTCCGGCCCCTCCAACCGGTTCGCGCACGCCGCCTCGCTCGCGGTGGCCGAGTCCCCCGCCCGTGCCTACAACCCGCTGTTCATCTACGGCGAGTCCGGGCTGGGCAAGACCCACCTGCTGCACGCGATCGGCCACTACGCCCGCAGGCTCTACCCGGGCGTGCGGGTGCGCTACGTGAACTCCGAGGAGTTCACCAACGACTTCATCAACTCCATCCGCGACGACAAGGCCGGCGCCTTCCAGCGGCGCTACCGCAACGTCGACTTCCTCCTCGTGGACGACATCCAGTTCCTGCAGGGCAAGGAGCAGACCGTCGAGGAGTTCTTCCACACCTTCAACACACTGCACAACAGCGAGAAGCAGGTCGTGATCACCTCGGACCAGCCGCCCAAGCGGCTGTCCGGCTTCGCCGAGCGGATGCGGAGCCGGTTCGAGTGGGGACTGCTCACCGACGTGCAGCCCCCCGACCTGGAGACGCGCATCGCCATCCTGCGCAAGAAGGCGGCGCAGGAGGGGATGCAGCTGCCGGACGAGGTGCTCGAGCACATCGCCAGCCGCATCACCACCAACATCCGCGAGCTCGAGGGCGCCCTGATCCGGGTCACGGCCTTCGCGTCGCTGTCGTCGCAACGAGCCGATGCCGACCTGGCCGCGCACGTCCTCAAGGACATCGTCCCCGGCAGCGACACGGCGCAGATCACCGTGGCGACGATCATCCGCGAGGTGTCCGAGTTCTTCCAGATCACGGTGGACGAGCTCTGCGGGACCTCCCGCTCGCGCACCCTGGTCAACGCCCGCCAGATCGCGATGTACCTCTGCCGCGAGCTGACCGACCTGTCGCTGCCGAAGATCGGTCAGGCGTTCGGCGGTCGGGACCACACCACGGTGATGCACGCCGAGCGCAAGATCCGGGCCCAGATCGGTGAACGGCGGGCGCTCTACGACCAGATCGCCGAGCTCACCGGCAGCATCCGCCGCGCCTCGCAGCGCTGAGCCGACGCCTGCGGTGCCCGGGACCGAGCACCGTCGAGACCCGCACCTTACCCGACGGTATCCACACCTGTGGATAACCCTGTGCGTTGTTGCTCAGCGTTCACCTTCGTCACATCTGTCTCGATCGGGATGCCATCCGCCGTCGGAGGCGACGCTCACCGGCCCTGTGCGCAGGGTGTGGACAGACTGCGGATCATCGCAGGTCAGGCTGGGGAGGAGCGGTGAGCGATGGATCTCGCGCTGGGGATGCTGCGCGACCGTCCCCAGGAGGCCCCGCGCGACCGCGCAGGACGTCCACCGGGCATGCACAGCTCGACAGGCATGGTGCGTCGGCCCGCCACCAGCGAGGACGCCGGTCCGCGGACGTGGTTGTCCACAGCATCCACAACCCCGATGACGATGACGAGTTCCTTGTCATCCCCGGATCATTCCCCTGCGTCCCTGGGGACGTGCGGCAGCGCGGGGCCGACGGACGTGGCAGAGTTGCCCCGAAGACCAACATGTCCGGAAGGTTCGAGGTGTCGTGAAGTTTCGTGTCGAGCGCGATGTGCTCTCCGAGGCGGTGGCGTGGGTCGTCCGCGGCCTGTCCAACCGTCCGCCCGTCCCGGTGCTGGCCGGTGTCCTGCTGACCGCCGACCCGGAGGGAACCCTCACGTTCTCCGCCTACGACTACGAGGTCTCGGCGACCGTCACCGTCGAGGCAGAGGTCTCCGAGGGCGGTCAGGTGCTCGTCCTCGGGCGGCTGCTCGCGGACATCGCGCGGAACTTGCCGGCCAAGCCGGTGGAGGTCTCCACGGACGGCAGCAAGGTCTCGCTGACCTGCGGGTCCAGCAGGTTCTCCCTCATCCAGATGCCCGTGGGCGACTACCCGCAGCTCCCCGGCCAGGCCGAGACCAGCGGGTCGGTGCCCGGCCACTCCTTCACCCAGGCCGTCAACCAGGTCTCGATCGCGGCCGACCGCGGTGACACCCTGCCCATCCTGACCGGGGTCCGGGTGGAGATCGACGGTGAGAAGATCACCATGCTCGCCACGGACCGCTACCGGCTGGCGCAGCGTGAGCTCACGTGGTCCCCCGGCAGCAGTGACGCGGACCACGTCTGCCTCATCCCGGCCCGCACCCTCTCCGAGACCGCCAAGTCACTGGGAGCCAGCGCCTCGGTCGACCTCTCCCTCGGTGAGGCCGGTCGCGGTGACGGTCTGGTCGCCTTCGAGGCAGGGCAGCGGCGCACCACCACCCGGCTGCTGGACGGTGAGTATCCGAAGGTCACCTCCATCTTCCCGTCCTCGGTGGACTCCGTCGCCGTCGTCGACACGCAGGCGTTCATCGAGGCGGTGCGCCGGGTCGCCCTCGTCGCCGAGCGCAACACCCCGGTCCGCCTCCGGTTCTCCGAGGGTCAGCTGGCGATCGAGGCCGGCACCGGGGACGATGCCCAGGGCAGCGAGGCGGTCGAGTCCACGCTCGAGGGACCGGAGATCGAGATCGCCTTCAACCCGCAGTTCCTGCTCGACGGCCTGGGAGTGCTCGGGCAGCCCTACACCCGGTTGTCCTTCACCCAGCCCTCCCGTCCGGCCGTCATCTCCGGCCAGCCCGAGCTCGAGGGCGAGGCCGACGACAGCTACCGCTACGTCCTGATGCCGGTGCGTTTCGCCGGCTGAGGCGGCGACGCGCCAGTCCAGTTTCGACCAAGGAGGAGCACCATGAAGATCGGCATGATCGGCCTCGGCAAGATGGGCGGCAACATGCGCGAGCGGCTGCGCCGCGCGGGGCACGAGGTCGTGGGTTTCGACCTCGACGAGCAGTTGCGCGACGTGGACAGCGTCGAGGCGATGGTGGAGGCCCTCGAGGCGCCGCGCGTCGTCTGGGTCATGGTGCCGCACGGCAAGCCGACCCGGTCGACCGTCGAGCAGCTCGGCGAGCTGCTGCAGGAGGGCGACCTCATCATCGAGGGGGGCAACTCGAAGTACACCGAGGACCGTGAGCTGGACGCGCTCATGGAGCCCAAGGGCATCGGCTACGTCGACTGCGGGGTCTCCGGCGGCATCTGGGGCCTGGACAACGGCTACGGGCTCATGTGCGGCGGCCGCGAGGCCGACGTGGAGAAGGCCATGCCCGTCTTCGACGCGCTGCGCCCGGAGGGCCCGCGCGAGGAGGGCTTCGTCCACGCGGGCGACGTCGGTGCGGGCCACTACGCCAAGATGGTGCACAACGGCATCGAGTACGGCCTCATGCACGCCTACGCCGAGGGCTTCGAGCTGCTCCTCGCCAAGGACATCGTCAAGGACGTCAAGGGCTGCTTCCAGGCCTGGAGCCGCGGCACCGTGGTCCGCTCCTGGTTGTTGGACCTGCTGGTCAACGCGCTCGGCGAGACCCCCGAGCTCGAGGGCATCGACGAGTACACCACGGACTCCGGCGAGGGGCGCTGGACCGTCGAGGAGGCCATCGAGAACGCCGTGCCCATGCCGGTCATCAGCGCCGCGCTCTTCGCCCGTTTCGCCTCCCGCCAGGAGAACTCCCCCGCCATGCAGGCGGTGGCGGCACTGCGCGGCCAGTTCGGGGGGCACGCGGTGCGCATGCTCGACGACGAGGGGACACGCGACGCCGACCAGGTCGAGGTGCACCAGGGCGCCGAGCCCAAGCACGCCGAGCCGGGCGAGTCCCGCCCCGGCGACGGCTCCTGAGCACGGCCGCCGCAGCAGTCGGCCCTGACCGGACTCGACGCGCGTGCACCTGAGTCATCTCGGGATCGCCGACTTCCGGAGCTATCCGGCCGCCGATGTCGACCTGGCCCCGGGCGTCACCGTGCTGCTGGGGCGCAACGGGCAGGGCAAGACCAACCTCGTCGAGGCCGCCGGTTACGTCGCCTCCCTCAGCAGCCACCGCGTCGCCCAGGACGCCCCACTCGTACGGGCGGGCGCCCCGGGGGCGGCGATCGTCCGGGCGACCGTGGTGCGGGACGGCCGAGAGTCCCTGGTCGAGCTGGAGATCGTGCCGGGTCGGGCCAACCGGGCCCGGTTCAACCGCTCGCCGGTCGCGCGGCAACGGGACGTGCTCGGCACGTTGCGCAGTGTGCTCTTCGCCCCCGAGGACCTGGCGCTGGTCAAGGGAGACCCCGGGGAACGGCGGCGGTTCCTGGACGACCTGCTCGTCGCCCGTCAGCCGCGGTGGGCGGCGGTGCGGGCCGACTACGACCGGACGGTCCGGCAGCGCGGTGCGCTGCTCAAGCAGGCCGCCCACCTCTGGCGGGCACCCACGCGCCGGTCCGGCGGACCCCGGCTGGCACCCGGCGAGAGCCTCGAGGACGCGCGATCCTCCGCGCTGTCCACGCTCGCCGTCTTCGACGACCAGCTGGCCCAGATCGGTGGCGCGCTGCTGTATGCCCGGCTGCGGCTGCTGCGGGACCTCCAGCCCTACCTGGACGAGGCATACCGCACCATCAGCGACAGCGACACCCCCGCGCGGGCGACCTACCGCAGCAGCCTGACCGAGGGGTCCGAGACGGCTGGTCGGCTCGCGGCCGGTGAGGTTCCCGAGCAGACCGAGCTGGTCGCCGCGCTCCTGGGCTCGATCGAGGAGCTCCGCGGCCAGGAGCAGGAGCGCGGGGTATGCCTGGTCGGACCGCACCGTGACGACCTCAGCCTCACCCTGGGTGACCTCCCGGCGAAGGGCTACGCCAGTCACGGCGAGTCGTGGAGCCTGGCGCTCGCGCTCCGGCTGGCCGGCTTCCACCTGCTGCGCCACGACCTGGGCACCGACCCGGTCCTGGTCCTGGACGACGTCTTCGCCGAGCTGGACTCGGGTCGGCGCGAGCGGCTGGCCGACCTCGTGGGTGACTGCGAGCAGGTGCTCGTGACCGCGGCGGTCGCGGCCGACGTCCCGGACCGCCTGCTCGGTGAGGGGTCCAGGGTCTTCGACGTGGAGCTGGGGTCGGTCTCCCGCCGCGAGCAGGCCCCGGGTGCGGTGCCGTGACCCCGGCACAGGCCCCTGACGAGACCTCGGGGGACGAACCGGACGAGGCCGCTGGGGCGGCGCCGGAGCCGATGGACGCCGCGCGTGAGGCCCTCACCCGGGCGCGGCGAACGGCCCGCGACAAAGGGCTGCGTCCGGGCGCCGCGGGGCGGACCCGGCGCCACCGGGGGGCGGCGTCCACCGAGCCCGGTGCCGACGGCCGGCGTGACCCGCAGCTCCTGGGGGACGAGGTCGACCGCCTGGTGGCCGGCCGGGGCTGGGCCGACGACGTGCAGGTCGGCGGGGTGGTGGGACGGTGGCGTGCCATCGTCGGCGACCAGGTGGCGTCGAACGTCGAGGTGGTCGCCTTCGAGGGCAGCACGCTGACCGTCCGGGCCAGGTCCACCGCGTGGGCCACCCAGATGCGGCTGCTGACCTCCACCGTCCTCGGGCGGATCGAGGAGCTGATCGGCGAGGACGTCGTGCGCGAGATCGTGGTGCAGGGACCGGCGGGGCCGCACTGGCGCAAGGGCCCGCTCTCCTCCGGCGGTCGCGGGCCGCGGGACACCTACGGTTGAGCCGTAGGGATCAGCGACGGTGCTCGACGGCTGACGCCCCACGAGAGCCCCGAGGCACCGCGCGCGTGGGGGGACCCCTGATTGGGGGTTGCTTCGCTCACAACCGGCCTCTCGGGCCGCGGACGGGTCTGGGGAGGGTGTGGGAACTCGGAAACGGCGCGCCCGCAGGGTAGACTGAGGCGTCTTTGCCCTTTCACCCGAGGAGCCCCCTTGTCCACTGCCGGACCAGAGCACGGCCCAGGCCCCGACGACGGCGCCGACGTCGAGGGCGACCCCGCGGTCGACGTCACGATGCCGGAGCTCCCGGAGGCTGCTGCGGGGAGCGGGGACCCTGGCTCGCTGGCCACCGCCTCGGCCTACGACGCCTCCTCGATCACCGTGCTGGAGGGTCTCGAGGCCGTCCGCAAGCGGCCGGGGATGTACATCGGCTCGACCGGGCCGCGCGGTCTGCACCACCTGGTGTGGGAGATCGTCGACAACGCCGTGGACGAGGCGCTGGCGGGCGAGGCCGACCGGATCGACGTGGCGCTCACCGCGGCGGGCGCCGTCCGGGTCCGGGACAACGGGCGCGGCATCCCGACCGACATCCACCCGGTGGAGAAGAAGCCGGCGGTCGAGCTCGTGCTCACCCAGCTCCACGCCGGCGGCAAGTTCGGCGGCGGCGGCTATAAGGTCTCCGGCGGGTTGCACGGCGTGGGTTCCTCGGTCGTCAACGCCCTGTCCGAGCGGCTGGACGTCGAGGTCCGCCAGCGCGGGAAGGTCTCCACCCAGACCTACCACCTGGGTGTCCCGCAGTCCCCGCTGTCCGAGCGCGCGGCGCAGACCGACGCCGAGCGGCAGAGCGGCACGACCATCACCTTCTGGCCCAGCGCCGACATCTTCGACACCGTCGACTTCGACTACGAGACCCTCCGGGCGCGGTTCCAGCAGACCGCCTTCCTCAACAAGGGTCTGACCATCGCCCTGACGGACGAGCGACCCAGCGAGGTCGAGACCGACGTTGACGCCCTCGACGACGACCCCATCGACGGGGAGGGCGAGCAGGACGAGGACGGCGCTACCCCCGGCGTCGAGCACGGTGACCAGGGTTCGCCCAGCACCGTGAAGGGCCGGCACCACACCTACCGCTACGACAATGGTCTGCTCGACTACGTCACCTACCTCAACAAGTCCAAGCGCAGCGAGCCGGTGCACGAGGACGTCATCGCCTTCGAGAGCACCGACGAGGCGCGCATGCTCAGCCTCGAGGTGGCGATGCAGTGGACCAGCGCCTACACCGAGGCGGTCCACACCTACGCCAACGCGGTCAACACCCACGAGGGCGGCACCCACGAGGAGGGCTTCCGCTCGGCCCTCACCCGGCTGGTCAACGACTTCGCCCGGGAGCAGAAGCTGCTCAAGGAGAAGGACCCCAACCTCACCGGCGACGACATCCGCGAGGGTCTCACCGCGGTCATCAGCGTCAAGCTCGGCGAGCCGCAGTTCGAGGGTCAGACCAAGACCAAGCTGGGCAACTCCGAGGTGCGCAGCTTCGTGCAGACGGCGATGTACGAGGAGTTCGGGCACTGGCTGCAGGCTCACCCGCGCGAGGGCAAGGAGATCGTCGGCAAGGCGGTCCAGGCCGCGACCGCGCGCATCGCGGCCCGCAAGGCGCGGGACGCCACCCGCCGCAAGGGCCTGCTGGAGTCCGGTGGTCTGCCCGGCAAGCTGCGCGACTGCCAGTCCAACGACCCGACGATCTCCGAGGTCTTCATCGTCGAGGGCGACTCGGCCGGCGGCTCGGCGGTGAGCGGCCGCAACCCGCACAACCAGGCGATCCTGCCGATCCGGGGCAAGATCCTCAACGTCGAGAAGGCGCGCCTCGACAAGATCCTGGCCAACCAGGAGGTGCAGGCGCTCATCAGCGGCTTCGGCACCGGGATCGGCGAGGACTTCGACATCTCCAAGGCGCGCTACCACAAGATCGTGCTCATGGCCGACGCCGACGTCGACGGCCTGCACATCCGGACCTTGCTGCTCACGCTGCTCTTCCGGTTCATGAAGCCGCTCATCGAGGCCGGTTACGTCTACCTCGCGCAGCCGCCGCTCTACCGGATCAGGTGGACCAACGCCGAGCACCAGTTCGCCTTCACCGACCGGGAGCGCAACGCCCTGCTCGAGGAGGGTGCGGCCAAGGGCTGGCGGCTGCCCAAGGACACCGGCGTGCAGCGCTACAAGGGCCTCGGCGAGATGGACTACGGCGAGCTGTGGGACACCACGATGAACCCGGACACCCGTGTGCTGCTGCAGGTCTCGCTGGAGGACGCCGCCAAGGCCGACGAGATCTTCGCGATCCTCATGGGCGAGGACGTGGAGTCCCGGAGGGCGTTCATCCAGCGCAACGCCCGCGACGTGCGTTTCCTCGACATCTGATCATGCGGGGGGCTCCGCCCCCCGCACACCCCCCAACCGCGTGGCCCCCGCACACCCCCCGAACCGCGTGACTGCATACCGAAGGACCCATGGCTGACGACCAGACCCCCGACCTGCCCGAGATCCCCGACGCCTCCACCGGGCCCAGAGCGCCGACGCCGCCCTCGAGGCGGCGGTGACCGGCACCGGCGACCGGATCGAGCCGATCGACATCAACGCCGAGATGCAGCGCAGCTACATCGAGTACGCGATGAGCGTCATCGTCTCCCGGGCGCTGCCGGACGTGCGCGACGGGCTCAAGCCGGTGCACCGGCGGGTGCTCTACGCGATGTACGACGGGGGCTACCGCCCCGACCGCGGCTTCAACAAGTGCTCGCGCGTCGTCGGCGACGTCATGGGCAACTACCACCCGCACGGCGACGGCGCGATCTACGACGCCCTGGTCCGGCTGGTCCAGGACTGGTCGATGCGGCACCCGCTGGTGCAGGGGCAGGGCAACTTCGGCACCCCGGGTGACGACCCCGCGGCGGCGCCCCGCTATACCGAGTGCCGGATGCACCCGCTGGCCATGGAGATGGTGCGCGACATCCGCGAGGACACCGTCGACATGGTCGACAACTACGACGGCAAGACCCGGGAGCCCGCGGTCCTGCCGGCGCGCTTCCCGAACCTGCTGGTCAACGGCTCGGCGGGCATCGCCGTCGGGATGGCCACGCAGATCCCCCCGCACAACCTGCGCGAGGTCTCCGAGGGTGCGCAGTGGCTGCTGCAGCACCCGGACGCCTCCCGGGAGAGCTCTTCGACGCGCTGCTGGGGATTATCAAGGGCCCGGACTTCCCCACCGGAGCGCTCATCATGGGCAAGAAGGGCATCGAGGACGCCTACCGCACCGGCCGCGGCTCGATCATCATGCGGGCCGTCGTCGAGGTCGAGGAGATCCAGGGGCGCACCTGCCTCGTCGCGACCGAGCTGCCCTACCAGGTCAACCCGGACAGCCTGGCCAAGTAGATCGCCGACCTTGTCAAGGACGGCAAGGTCACCGGGGTCGCCGACCTGCGCGACGAGACCTCCGGGCGCACCGGGCAGCGGCTGGTCATCGTGCTCAAGCGGGACGCCGTCGCCAAGGTCGTCCTCAACAACCTCTACAAGCACACCCAGCTGCAGCAGTCCTTCGGCGCCAACATGCTCGCCCTGGTCGACGGGGTGCCGCGCACGCTGCCGATCTCGGCCTTCATCCGGCACTGGGTGGAGCACCAGGTCGAGGTCATCGTCCGACGCACCCAGTTCCGGCTGCGGGAGGCGGAGGAGAAGATCCACGTCTTCCGCGGCTACCTCAAGGCGCTGGACCAGCTCGACGAGGTCATCGCGCTCATCCGGCGCAGCCCGTCGGCGGACGAGGCACGCGAAGGACTCAAGACGCTGCTCGGGATCGACGATCTTCAGGCGCGCGCCATCCTGGACCTGCAGCTGCGCCGGCTCGCCGCGCTCGAGCGGCAGCGGATCCAGGCCGACCACGACGAGCTCGAGGCGCAGATCCTCGAGTTCGAGGACATCCTGGCCAAGCCGGAGCGGCAGCGCGAGATCATCTCCACCGAGCTGACCGAGATCGTCGACAAGTTCGGCGACGACCGGCGGACCAAGATCGACCTCTTCGACGGCGACATGTCGATGGAGGACCTCATCCCCGAGGAGGACGTGGTCGTCACGATCACCCGCGGCGGCTACGTCAAGCGGACCCCGGTGCGAGAGTACCGAGCGCAGAACCGCGGCGGCCGGGGCAAGCGCGGCGCTGCGCTGCGGGCCGACGACGTGGTGCAGCACTTCTTCGTGACCAGCACCCACCACTGGATGCTGTTCTTCACCGACCAGGGCCGGGTCTACCGGTCCAAGGCCTACGAGTTCCCCGAGGCCGGACCCACCGGCAAGGGGCAGCACGTCGCCAACCTCATGGCCTTCCAGCCGGACGAGACGATCCGCTCGGTGCTGCCGCTGCGCGATTACGAGCAGGCGCCCTACCTGCTGCTCGCGACGAAGAACGGCCTGGTCAAGAAGTCGCGGCTGCCGGACTACGACTCGGCCCGCTCCGGCGGGCTCATCGCGGTGAACCTGCGCGAGGGCGACGAGCTCATCGGCGCCGCGCTGGCGCACGGCGACGACGACGTGCTTCTCGTCTCCGGCGGTGGGCAGTCGGTCCGCTTCCCGGCGGCGGACGACACGCTGCGACCGATGGGTCGTGCGACCTCGGGCGTGACCGGGATGAAGTTCCGCGGCGAGGACCACCTGCTCGCCATGCAGGTCGTCGCGGCCGGCACCGATCCCTTCGTCTTCGTGGTCTTCGAGTCGGGTATGGCCAAGCGCACCCCGGTCTCGCAGTACCGCGTGCAGGGTCGCGGCGGCCTCGGCATCAAGGTCGCGAAGTCGACCGAGAAGGCCGGTCAGGTCGTCGGGGCGCTGCTCGTCGACGAGACCGACGAGGTGCTCGTCCTCACCGAGCGCGGCAACGTCGTGCGGTCCCGGGTGGGTGGCGAGAACGGCGTGCGCGTCACGGGCCGCGACACCAGCGGGGTCATCTTCGCCCGGCCGGGCAAGGGCGACGCCATCGTGGCGGTCGCCCGCAACGCCGAGGCTGCCGCCGAGGAGGAGCTCGTCGAGGCCGGCGGTGAGCCGGTGGGCGGCGCGGATGCACCGCCCGTGGCGGGCGATGGCGTACCGTCGGGTCAGGTC
This sequence comes from Serinicoccus marinus DSM 15273, assembly GCF_008386315.1. Classification (NCBI taxonomy): domain Bacteria; kingdom Bacillati; phylum Actinomycetota; class Actinomycetes; order Micrococcales; family Ornithinimicrobiaceae; genus Serinicoccus; species Serinicoccus marinus. Next base: position 11,267 of record NZ_CP043808.1, read on the forward strand.
GAGCAGTCCGAGTCGACCGCCGAGGTCGACACCGACAGCACCGAGGGAGATGGAGCATGAGCGGCACGTCTGGGACGTCCGGGTCGGCTGCGTCCTCCACCGACGAGACGCAGGTGCACGAGAAGGCGCGCCCCGAGGGGACCACGGAGCCCGGTCCGGCGCCGGACGCCGACGGGCAGGCCTCAGGCGAGAGCCGCTCCGCCGCCGCCAAGATGAAGGACGGCGCGCTCGCCCGGACCGCCCAGGGACGGGACCTCGCCGCCCGCAAGGCTCGTGCGCTGCGCGGGGCCACCGCCGGCATGGCCTCCGGGTCGGCAGCCGGGGCGAGCGCGGGCCGCGGAGCCGCCGGACGCGGTGCCGCGGCGCGTGACGGGGCACCGGCCAGCACGGCCCGCACCTCGGGCAACAGGGTTCCCTCGCGACCGGCCCCCCGGCGCGGAGGGCCTCGCCGCGTCCGCCTGACCGCGCAGCGCATCGACCCCTGGTCGGTGCTCAAGATCAGCTTCCTGGTCTCGGTCGCCCTGGGCATCTCCGGCGTGGTCATGGTCGCGGTGCTGTGGACGGTCCTGTCGGGGATGAACGTCTTCTCCACGATCAACGACTTCCTCACCCAGATCACCAGCGGTGAGGCGAGCGGACCGACGATCGACCTCACCGACTACCTCGGCTTCAGCCGGGTGCTGTCGCTGGCGGCGGTGCTCGGCGTGCTCAACGTCTTCCTGCTCACCGCGCTTGCGACGCTGTCGGCGTTCCTCTACAACATCTGCGCCGCCCTCGTCGGCGGCGCCCAGGTGACGCTCTCCGACGAGTGAGCCCGGTGCCCGCTCAGGGCACCACCTGCACCGCGACCTCGCTCAGGTGGAGCATGTGCGAGGTGGTCGACCCGAGCACCATCACCGACAACCGGCCGTGCCCTCGGCTGCCGAGCACGAGCAGACCGGCGCCCTCGGTGGCGGCCAGCAGGCTCTCCTCGGTGCGGCCGGACGGCGTGTCCGTGCTGACGGTGAGCCTCTCGTCGCGCTCACGGACATGGTCGGCGGCGTGCCGGACGACCTCCTGGGCCCGGGCGAGTGCGGCCTCCCCCGCGTCCTCGATCGTGCGGTAGCCCGGGGGGCAGGCCCCAGGGGTCCTCGTGCGGTCGCTCCCAGCTGCAGACCAGCCGCAGCTCGGCTCCCCACAGCTGCGCCTGACGTAGACCCTCCTCCAGGGCCCGGTCCCCGCTGACCGACCCGTCGACGCCCACCACCACCGGGCTCCCGGGGCCGGGGACGGGGGCGTCGTGCGGGACGACCGTGACCGGGCACCGTGAGTGGCCGGTGATCCCGTAGGCCGTGGTGGTGCCGACGAGGGCCCGCCGCACCCGTCCGAGCCCTCGGGTCCCGACGACCACACCGGCGGCCTGCGCCGACGCCTCGTCGAGGGCCTGTCGCGGGCTGAGCAGCGAGGAGCGGGCCGAGACGTCGACCTCGGGCTGCTGCTCGCGGGCGAGCTGTGCACCCGCCTCGGCCGCCCGCAGCGAGGCCTGTCGGACCTTCTCCGGGTCCCACAGGCCCGCGACCTCGTCCTGGGCGTAGACGATCCGGTCCGCCGCGTGGAGCACGACCAGCGGTTGCCGGGCCCGAGCCGCTGCTCCCGCCGCCCAGCGCACCGCCTGCTCCGCGCTCTCGGACCCGTCGTAGCCCACCACCAGGGGGCGTGCCGAGCTTCCGTTCTGGTCGGTCATGATCCACCACTCCTTCGTCACGATCTATGACACAGTGTAGTAGAGACGCGGCAGGTGGGGAAGCCCTGCTCAGCCCCGACCGACCGGGGGGAAGGGGGAGCGGCTGAAGACCGCCTCGACCGGGAGCTCGAAGAACTCCGCGATCTGCAGCGCCAGCAGGAGGGACGGGCTGTACTCTCCACGCTCGAGGTAGCCCACCGTCTGGTAGTGGACCCCGAGCGCCTGCGCCAGCTCCCGCCGGCTGATGCCACGGTCCACCCGGAGCACGGCGATCCGGTTGTGCAGCGGTTCTGACTCGCTCGGCATACCGGGATCAGTATCCCTTCGCGAGCACCCCGCTCGCGCGCCGCCTGCACCGCGCTGCCGGACTGACGCCGCGCCATCCGCCGCAGCAGCACGGGAGCCACGAGCACCCCGACGACGGCCCAGGCGAGGAGCACCCCCAGCGCCAGCACGAGGCGGAACTCCCCCCCACCTCGGCGGCCGCCGCGCTCTCTGGCAGCAGCACCGAACGCACCGCGACGCCGATCCAGTAGAGCGGACTGAGCTGAGCCAGCCACTGCAGCGGCGCCGGCCACCCCGCGACGGGATAGAAGACGCCGGAGAGGGCGGCGACGGCATACATCGAGATCATCGCCCAGGCCAGCCCCATCATGGTGCGGAAGACCGATCCGAGCACGGCGCCCCAGGGCAGCATCGCCACGACGCCCAGCAGGAAGACGAGGCCCAGCAGCAGCCACCGGCCCGGCCCGGTCTCCCTCAGCTCGGGCAGCAGCACCGCGGCCCCGACCATCGCCGGCGCCCACCTGGGCTGCGCCGAACTCCAGGTCGCGCAGGAACCACATCACGACCAGGACGAGCAGCGACATGATGACGGTGGTGATGCCGTTGGCGGAGGTGTACTTGCGGATCAACGTGATCCGCGCCTGCCGCGCAGCGGCGCCGACGACGGCGCGGGGGATGGTGCTCATCGGAGGGCCTCCAGCGGAGTCGGGTCCAGGGTGGGCCGGGTGTCGGGATCGGCGGCCCCGGAGCGCTGCACGATATCGAGGTAGACGTCCTCCAGCGAGGCGGCGCGCACCTCGAGCACCTCCACCTCGCCCGGGCGAGAGGTCAGCACCTGCGTCAGGTATGCCGTGGGGTCCGCCTTGGCGTGCACGCTCACCTCGCCCGTGGCCCGGTCTCGAAGGCGCACCTCGCTGGAGCGCGAGAGCTGGAGCCGTAGGGCGTCCGGCGTGCCATCCGCGACGAGGTCGTGCACGTCGCGGCGGCCGGCGGGATCGAGCCCCGTGGTCGGCTCGTCGAGGAAGAGCAGCTCGGGTCGGCCCACCAGGCCGACGGCGACGTCCAACCTCCGGCGCTGACCTCCGGACAGCCTGTCGATCCGCTGCGCGGCGTGGTCGGCCAGACCCACCCGGGCGAGGAGCTCCTCGGTCGGCCACGGGCGCGGGACCTGTGCCGTGCCGTGGGCGCGTAGTAGGCGCCGATGACGTCGACGAGGTCGCGGACCTTCCAGGTGCCATGGTCCCGCCCTCTGCAGGACCACGCCGACGCGCGAGCGCCCGACTCCGGCGCTGCGGCCGGGTCCGTCCCCAGGACGTTCACCCTCCTGCTGGACGGCTGGCGGAAGCCCTCCAGGATCTCGACGGTCGTGGTCTTGCCGGCACCGTTTGGGGCCGAGCAGCGCGACGACCTGGCCGCGTGGGACGGCGAGGTCCAACCCGTCCAGGACGACATGCTCGCCGTAGGCCATGACGAGGTCACGGCACTCGGGTTTTGGTCGCGCTCTGGCGGGTGAGGTAACCTCGATCCTCGCGTGCGTGCACGTGTGCGGGCCTATAGCTCAGTCGGTTAGAGCGCTGTCCTGATAAGACAGAGGTCACTGGTTCAAGTCCAGTTAGGCCCACCACCCACCGGCGTCGTCGTCGACCCAGGAGATGATCGAGACAATGAAGCGCTTCCTCATGGTGGCCGCTGCCGCGGCCGGTCTGGTGGCCCTCAAGCGGGTGCAGGACCGGCAGGCCGAGCGCGACCTCTGGGCCGAGGCCACCGACGACGTGCCGGGCCAGCCCGGCCAGTAACCCCCAGGACCGCTTGGTCCACCCCTGCGCGGCTTCCCGCGCGGCACAACTGCATACCCCTCGGGGGCGTGGCGCAATTGGTAGCGCATCTGCTTTGCAAGCAGAGGGTTGTCGGTTCGAGTCCGGTCGCCTCCACCCTGGTCAGAGGCCCTTCCCGCTCCGCGGGGAGGGCCTCTTTCATGCCCGTACCCCAGGAAAGTACGGCTGCAAACGCGTCGATTATGGCCGTGACCTGCAGGTATGCGGTTACGCGCGACTCCCGTCGTGCGTATCCGATCTCGCGGTCCGGTTCACAGAACGTCCTGCGCAGCGCTCAGTCCGACCCACCCAGCCCCGCGATGCGCCGTGCGGTCTCGTCGGGGTCGGCGCCGCCGGCTACGGCGATCCCCAGGGCGTAGGCGGCGACCGGTGCGAGCGGCCGGGCGGCGTCGTGGGCGACGTCCTTGGCCAGGTTGAGCACGCGCTCGATCGTGCTGAGGTCCAGGTGCCCGCCGGCGACCGCCCCCACGGCGTCCAGCCACTCCCGGTACTGCGTCTCGATGCCCTCGACGGATCTCATGGGCCCCATCGTCGCGCCCTCAGGGCGACCTGCCACGCCGCGGCAACTTCCCGCAACTCTTATGTCCTACGACGATGCATCGTACGATGGGGTGCATAGCGTCTCCGGGTCTGGGTCGAGTGATGTGGCGGGGCGGGGCTGGGGCCCGGCTGTGGGGCGCAGGAGTTTCCTGCAGTGGAGCGCCGTGGCCGGTGGGGGAGTCGGGCTGGCCGCGTGCACGGGTGCCGAGGAGGGGCAGACGGCCGCCCAGGCCCTGGCCCCCGCGGCCCCGCCGGACCGGACGGTGTGGAACGCGTGCCTGGTCAACTGCGGCTCCCGCTGCCCCTTGCGGTTCGAGGTCCGGGACGACCAGATCACCCGGGTCCTGCCCGACGACACCGGCGACGACGAGATCGGCACCCAGCAGATCCGTGCCTGCGTCCGCGGCCGCTCGATCCGGCAGCGGATCTACAGCCCGGAGCGGCTCAAGACCCCGATGCGTCGTGTCGGCGAGCGCGGCGCCGGCGAGTGGGAGGAGATCACCTGGGAGGAGGCCTTCGACGACATCGCCGACAACCTCCGCCGGGTGCTGGAGGAGTACGGCAACGAGGCGGTCTTCCAGGCCTACGGCACCGGCGTCATCGGCGGGACGATCATCAACTCCTACGGGCCCTACGGCGGGGCGATCCAGCGCCTGATGAATATCTTGGGCGGCTCGCTCACCTACTACGGCGACTACTCCACCGGCTGCATCACCGAGGCGATGCGCGTGCAGTACGGCGGGTGGACCGATACCAACAGCCACGACGACTGGAAGAACAGCGAGCTGGTCGTCATCTTCGGCAACGACCCGATCGAGAACCGGATGAGCGGGGGCGGCGAGGTCTTCGTCACCCAGCAGACGAAGAAGAAGCACCACACCCGCGTCATCGTGGTCGACCCCAGGCTGTCGGACACCGCCCAGCAGCTGGCCGACGAGTGGGTCGCCATCCGCCCCGGCACCGACGTCGCGCTCATCGCGGCTCTGGCGCACGTGATGATCAGCGAGGACCTCCACGACCAGGAGTTCCTGGACAGCCACTGCGTCGGGTTCGACGACGAGCACCTGCCCGAGGGCGTGCCCGCCGGGAGCTCCTACCGGGCCTACGTGATGGGCGAGGGCCCGGACGGGATCGCCAAGACACCGGAGTGGGCCTCCCCCATCACCGGTGTCCCGGTGGCCACCATCGTCGACCTGGCCCGGCAGATCGGACGAGCCGCCGGTCCGGTGGCGGTGATGCAGGGCTGGTCGGCCCAGCGCCAGCAGAACGGGGAGAACCAGTCGCGGGCCATGTTCACCCTCGCGGCGATGACCGGCAGCATCGGTGTCCCGGGCGGCGGCACCGGTTCCCGGGAGGGCGCTTTCATGCTCAGCCTGGCCAAGCCCTTCGACGCCATCCCGAACCCGGTGACGACGCAGATCTCCCACTTCACCTGGACCGACGCCATCGAGCGCGGGCCGGAGATGACCGCGCTCAACGCCGGGGTGCGTGGCGCCGACCGGCTGTCGGTGCCGATCAAGTTCATCTGGAACTATGGCGGCAACACCCTCGTCAACCAGCATTCCGACATCAACCGCACCACTGAGCTGTTGCGGGACGACAGCCTGTGCGAGTTCATCGTCGTCATCGAGAACCAGATGACCGTCTCGTCCGCTACGCCGACATCCTGCTGCCCGACCTGTCAAACGCCGAGCAGATGGACATCATCAACCAGGGGCACGCCGGCACCATGGGTTACACCATCCTGGCGGACAAGGCCATCGAACCGCTCTACGATTGCCGCGGGATCTACGAGATCTGCAGCGAGGTCGCCGCCCGGATGGGCGTGGAGCGGGAGTTCAGCGAGGGCCGCACCCAGGAGGAGTGGGTCGAGCACACCGTCGAGGAGACCCGCAAGACCTACCCCGAGCTGCCGCCCTTCGAGGAGCTGCGGGAGATGGGCGTCTGGAAGATGGTCGGGGAGAGCGTGATCCCCCTGCGCGACTTCCGCGAGGACCCGGAAGCCAACCCGCTGCCCACCCCCTCGGGCAAGATCGAGATCTTCTCCGAGGAGGTCTGGGGGAACGCCAAGCGCTGGGAGCTCCCGGAGGGCGAGCGGATCACCGCGGTGCCGGAGTACGTCCGCACCACCGAGGGTGCCGAAGCCGCCCGCGCGTACACGTCATACCCCCTGCAGCTGATCAACAAGCACTTCAAGGGTCGCACCCACTCGACCTACGGCAACGTGCCCTGGCTGCAGGAGGCCCACCCGCAGCGGCTGTGGATCAACCCGGCGGACGCGACGGCCCGCGGGCTGGACAACGACGACTGGGTCAGGGTCTTCAACGACCGGGGCGCGACCCTGGTCGCCGTCAAGGTGACGCCGCGCATCGCCCCCGGGGTGGTCATGCTGCCGCACGGCGCGTGGTACGACCCCGGACCGGACGGCACCGACCGGGCCGGCACGGCCAACATCCTCACCAGCTGGCACCCGACCTCGCTGGCCAAGTCCAACCCGCAGTACTCCACGCTGGTGGAGCTGGAGAAGACGACCGCACCTGACCTGGAGGCATGATGAGCGACAACCTGGGGTTCTACCTCGACCAGAGCGTCTGCACCGGGTGCAAGGCCTGCCAGATCGCCTGCAAGGACAAGCACGACCTGCCCGTGGGCGTCACCTGGCGGCGGGTGGTGGAGTACACCGGAGGCACCTGGCAGCAGCACGGCGACACGATGGTGCCGAACGTCTTCAGCTACTACACCTCCATCGCGTGCAACCACTGCGAGGACCCGATCTGCGTGGCGGTCTGCCCGACCACCGCGATGCACAAGCGCGAGGACGGCACGGTGGCCGTGGACCCGGACAAGTGCGTCGGGTGCCGCTACTGCGAGTGGGCCTGCCCCTACTCCGCCCCGCAGTACAACCCCGAGCTCGGCCACATGACCAAGTGCGACCTGTGCGCCGACTACCGCTCCGAGGGGAAGAACCCGGCCTGCGTGGAGGCCTGCCCGTCCCGGGCCCTGGACTGGGGCCCGATCGATGAGCTGCGGGCGAAGTACGGCACGGTCGACGCCGTCGAGCCGCTGCCGGACCCGTCGATCACCAGGCCCCACCTGGTCATCACCCCCCACCGGGACGCCCAGCCCACGGGCAGCGGCACCGGCGAGATCGCCAACCCGACGGAGATCTAGTGCCGTGAACGTCCACGAGCTCCCGCTGATCCTCTTCACGGTGCTGGCCCAGATGTCGGTCGGCGCGTTCGTCGCTCTCGGGGTGGTCCAGGTGGTCGGCCGTCTGCGCCACGGCAAGGCCGCCGTCGACCAGATCGCCGACCCCGCCCTTTACGCCATCGGACCTGTCCTGGTGCTGGGGCTGATGGCCTCCATGCTCCACCTCGGCAACCCGTTCAACGCGCTGAACACCTTCCGGCACATCGACTCCTCGTGGCTGAGCCGGGAGATCGTCTTCGGCATCGCCTTCTCCGGGCTGGGCTTCCTCTTCGCGGCCCTGCAGTTCCTCCGCTGGGGCTCCCCCGCGCTGCGGCAGGCCCTCGCCGTGCTGACGGCGCTCGTCGGGCTGGGGCTGGTCTGGGTGATGTCGATGGTCTACGCGTCGCTGCCGACCGTGCCCGCCTGGAACACGTGGGCCACGCCCGCACAGTTCTTCCTCACCACCTTCCTGCTGGGCGCCCTCGCGGTCGGTGCAGCGTTCATGGGCGTCATCATGTGGCGCCGGCAGGGGCTCGCCCGGCGGTTCGCCTGGGTCGAGCGCCTGGCCCCGGTCCGCTGGCTGCTGTCCTTGCGACGTCCGGAGGAGCCGACGCCCGAGGCCGCCGTGGGCGATGCCGGCCGCCGGGAGCTCGTCGAGGCCTCCCTGCGCTGGGTCGCGACCGCCTCCATCCTGCTCCTCGGGGTGCAGCTGGTCGTCATCGTGCTGCAGCAGCGGGACCTGGCCGCCGACCCGGGTATGCCGTCCGCTTCGGTCGCCGCCTACGGCACCGCCTGGTTCGTCGCGCGCCTCGTGCTGCTCGTGCTCGGTGCCGGGCTGCTCGGCCTCACGCTCTACCGCATGGTCGCCTCCCACCGGGCGGCCCTGCTCGTGGCGACCGTGGCCACGGCAGCCTTCGCCACCGTGCTCGTCTCGGAGATCATCGGCCGCAGCCTGTTCTACGACTCGATGGCCAGGATCGGGATGTGAGCAGGGTTCCTGAGCCTGCCGGTGCGGTGCTCGCCGACGCGCTGGACGGTGTCGCGGCGGCTTGGACGGTGCTCTCGACCGCCTTCGGGCGGGAGCCGGAGCAGGCCTTCGTCGACGCCCTGCGCAGCCCCGAGCAGCTGGCGGCTTGGCCCTACGACGACCCGGCCACGAGCGGCGGGGTGCGGTTGCTCGTCCGCTCCGGCCGGGGTCGCTACGCCGGACCGGAGAGCCTGGAGTCGCTGCGCCGGGACCACCGTCGGCTCTTCGTCGGGCCCCGGCCGCTGCAGGCGGCGCCGTGGGAGTCCGTGCACCGTTCGCGCGAGGGCCTGGTCTTCGACGTGCAGACCCTTCAGGTCAGGGAGTTCTACCGCCGCTTCGGCCTGCAGAGCCCGCTGCTCAACAAGGAGCCGGACGACCACGTGGCGCTGGAGGCGTCCTTCATCGCGACCCTCGCGCTGCGCGCCCTCGACGTGCTGGAGGTCGGGGATGCTGACGGCGCGGAGGAGCTGGTTACCGGCATCCGGAGCTTCACCGACCAGCACCTGCAGCAGTGGGTGCCCGACCTGCTCCATCGGGTCGAGGAGCACGCCGAGACCGACTACCACCTCGGGCTGGCCGGCCTGACCCGCGGTGCGCTGGGCCAGCTGCACCACCTCGGCGTCGCCTCGACCCTCTCCTGATGCACCCGGACCCGGTCGCGACCGTCACCACTTGGGCCCGCGGGCTCCCGGCCGACCGGCGGGTCGTCCTGCGCTGCGCGGGGTCGGCCGACGGTGGGAGCGAGGCGACCGTCGCTGGTGGGCTGCACGACCACGTCGTGCGCTGGGAGGGTTGCCTGCGAGCGCTGTCCCCCGCCCCCCTGGCCGAGCTGGTGGCCGCAGCTCCCCTCCTGGTGCTCGACCTCACGGGGTGCTCCTGTGTCGAGCCCGGACCTGCCGTCATCATGGCTACCGGCACCACGTCTGCTGCCCCGACGCCTGCCGGCCACACATCGGCCGCCACCACGCCGGCCGAGCCGGCCGACCCGCCTGCGGCCGCCTTCCTTCACCCGGTGCTGGCCGAGCTGGGAGCCGCCCACCGCCTGGAGGTTCTGGCCTTGACTCCGGGGCGGTCAGGTTACCGGCCCGGGCCGGGGCGGCAGGGCCACGGGCCGGGCCAGCACCGTCGACGCCCTCCCGGTCGGACGCCGTGCCCTCTTCGCCTGGGCCGCACCACGTCGGGAGGCGCACCGGGACGACACGATCCCGACCGTCGAGCGACTGGCCCCCGACCCCTCGGGCGGGCACGGCGAGGCCAGTGACCAGGTCCGTCTGGTCCGGGCCCTGGCCGAGATCCGGCGACAAGCGGTCGGGTCGGCCGGCGGCTCCCCCGCTACGTCGACCGCTGCACACGCCGAGCTGTCCGACCGACCGTCCGGACGATCCTCACGCCACGCAGCGCCCCGCAGCCGCGACCTTCGTTCCAGGGCTGCACAGCCTGCGGCACCTGCGTGCGGAGCTGCCCGACAGCGGCGCTGGATCTGCGCCAGGGCGACGCCGGGACCGTTACCCTCACGCTGGACCTGGCCGCGTGCATCGGGTGCGGCCGCTGTCAGGCCCTGTGCCCGGTGGAGGCCATTCACGACGTCGGCCCGGTGACCTGGGCCCACCTCGCGCGGGAGTCCTCCACCCCTCTGGAGACGATCTGCGTCCAGCACTGCGCGAGGTGCCGCACCCCCTTCGGCGGCGAGGGTGAGCTCTGCCAGGTGTGCCGGATGCGCCGCTCCGACCCCTTCGGCTCCTGGCTGCCGCCGGGCTATGTCGCCCCACGGGTCTACGCCCCGCCGCCGACCGGCTCAGTGACCGGTCTCGAGGAGCAGATATGCCCCGACGACCTGGGCGACCGGTGACCAGACCGGTGTCCTGGCGTCAGTCAGGGCGCTGAGCGTCCGGCGCACCTCGCTCCCCTTGCCGACCAGGCTCATCTGGTCCACCCGCAGGGTCTTCGCGGTGACGACGTCCCCCTCCTCCCAAGCCGCCAGCTCGGTCGTGACCTGCTCGTGCACCGCCCGAACCTGACGACCCAGGCGCGACAGGTGGGGCTGCGCGGCGGTCGCCGCGTCCTCGGCCAGCTCGGCGAGGTCCTCCACCCCGCGTCGCCGAGCACGTCGGACCAGCCCCTCGAGCAGCAGCACGCCGTCGGGCCGCCACTCCGCCTCCAGCCACACGACGGCCTCCCGTAACCCGGCGATGTCGTCCTCCAGCCGTTCCGCCCAGGCGCCGGTGTCACCCGCATCGGTGATCCGCCTCAACGTCCCCCACGCCCGCTCGCGACTGCGGCACACGCGCACCATGGTCCGGACGACCCCGGCGTCCGGCGTCCCCGGTCGTGTCTCCATGGCCTCATCCTGCCGCACCCATGGGGTGATCCTTCCGGCACACCTGCTCCCCCGCCGTTACTCTTGTCGCCTACTCGGCTAGGACGCGCGTGGAAGGCGCGGCGCCCTGAGGTGGCCCTGTCGAGCGACGGCAGTGGCGACACGGCGGGCATCCTCGACGAAGGGCGCGGGAGCGGCCTCAGCCGCTGCGAAGACTGCTTCGGGCAGGCCCGTGCGCAGGCGCTCCACGCGGTCCACGGCCTCGGTCGCCTCCAGAACGTCGCCTCGCTCCTGTCGACGCAGATCACGGCGCACCCTTGCGCTCCATATCGTTATCGATAACATCGAAAAACGATATATCCGCTCGGGGGATATGAGTCAGGGAGGTTCATCATGGGGACGGACAGGAAGCGGCGCGGCATGGACTGGGCACGGTTCGACCGTGGCGACCAGATCGCGACGGCGATCCTGCTGTGGTTGATCGTCGGCTTCTCGGCGGGGTATGCCGTGTTCATCAGTCTCGACTGGATGCTGCGCCGACAGGTGACGCTCACCGAGGTGCCGCTCGAGGTGGGCCAAGACGCGGCGGGCACCGGCCGCATCGTCGGCATGCCGGCTGGCACCGTCCTCGTGGAGGGCGTCTCAGCCGGCCACTTCGCCCTCCTCATGGCGCCGGTCCTGGTCGGTCTGATCGCGACGGTCTGGGGTGCCGTGCTGCTGCAGCGCCTGCTGAAGGACCTGGGCAGGGTGAGCCCTTCAGCCGGGCGAACGTGTCCCGTCTGCGGATCGTCGCGCTGCTGCTCATGGTCGTCCCGTTGGCCAGCGACATGGTCTATGCCATCGGCCGCAGCGAACTGCTGTCGGCGAAGGGGGTCGACGCCTACGTCTTCGTCTTCAGCCCCGGATGGTTGCTCGCGGGCATCCTCGTCGCCGCGGTCGCGCAGGCCTTCGCCTCGGGCGTCACGCTGCGCTCCGATGTCGACGGGCTGGTCTGATGCCACCCGAGGAGGGCCACCGGGTCCGGTGCCACCTCGATGCGCTGCTCGCCGAGCGCGGGATGACGGTCGCGGCGCTGGCCGAGGCGGTGGGCGTCACCCCGGTCAACATCTCGGTGCTCAAGAACGACCGCGCCAAGGCCATCCGCTTCTCCACGCTCACCGCGATCTGTGAGGTCCTCGACTGCCAGGTCGGCGACCTGCTCAGCGTAGGCACCACCCCGGTCGGGCCGAGCGACTGACCGGATTCGGCGCGGGTCAGGGGCTCGAGACCAGATCGAGCAGCTTGACGGTCGCACCCACGATCTGCTCCTGCCCCACCTCGCGCGCCACCCCCGGCGTGCCGTCGCCCGGCTGCTCGCCGTAGTCGCGACGAACGCGTGCACCCCGCCGCGGATCTCCACCACCGAGGTCCGCGGCGGCAGCGTGTCCAGGCTCGCCTCGATGTCCGCCGGCGTCGCCAGCCCGTCCTCGCTCCCGAAGATCGTGGCCACCGCCAGGTCGTCTTGCCAGCTGAGGTCACCCAGGGGGTATGACGCCCACAGGACGAGCCCGTCGACCTCACCCGGGTGATCCTCGGCATACGTCGACGCGGCCACTCCGCCGAGGCTGTGCCCACCGACGCTCCACCGGGTAACCTCTGGATGGTCGGCGATGACGCCGCCGGGCGCGCCCAGCGCGGTGAAGCCGATCGCGAAGGGCTGCTTGACGACGATCACGAGGTGTCCCTCCCCGGCGACCTCGGTGAGGACCGGCAGGTAGGCCCGCGGGTCGACGCGGGCACCAGGCTGAAAGATCAGACCGCCGCCCACCTCCTCCCCGCTCGGCGTCAGCGTGAGCCGGGTGGAGCTCTCGGCGACGGTCACCTCGTCGGTGCCCGCCGTGAGTGCAGCCGCCTCGGGCGTCGCGTCGAACGGTCGCAGCCACGCCACCGCCCCCAGCACGAGCGCCGACACCGCGACCAGGACCACGCGCGCGAGCACGCGGACCGACCGCGGCCGGCGGCGCGCACCACGGCGGTCCGCCGAGCGCCTCCCGCGGCCCAGCCCCAGCGCCAGCAGCGCCAGTCCGGCGATGCCCACCAGCGTCACGAGCACGAGGTATGCCGGGTGTCCCGCGAGCAGCACGCCGGCGCGAGTCAGCCAGACCCACCCTGCCACGGCGACCGCGGCCAGGGCGAGCACGAGGGGGAGCCAGGCCACCGGGCGGGCGCTGGTCGCGGGCACCCGGCGATGCTCATCGGTCACCTGGCGATTCTCCGGCCTGGCGTCACCCTGGGCAAAGTTGTGCACGTCAGGCACACGTCTCGACGGTGCCTCTGGTGCATCTCCTTGCCCAGGTCGGGTCAGGGGGTCAGGGCAGCCCGGCCAGCCGGCCCAGCGCCGCGGCGAGAGCCCCGGCGACCACGACGATAAGGAAGGGCGCCCGCAGCATCAGCGCCACCACTCCGGCGCCCAGGGCCAGCAGCCGCGCGTCGAGAGCCAGCGCCTGGCCGTCGGCCACGGTGTTCATCATGACGAGCGAGGCCAGCAGCCCGACGGTCATGCACCCGGAGATCCGGATGATCGTGGGTGCTTCCAGCACCCGCTGCGGCACGAGGTAGCCGCTGAGCTTGGTCAGATAGGCCAGCGCACAGGCACCCAGGATCCACAGCCACACGGTCATCGCGCACCCCGCTCGGACCTGTCGGCCTCGCTGCGGCCCACCGTGCCAGGAGCCTCGGCGCCGGACGGCTTCAGACCCGAGGCCTCGCGCCGGAGCTGCCACCAGCCGATCGCCCCGGCCACGGCGGCGGCGACCAGGATCGGCACCCCCGGTGGCAAGAGAGGTATGCACAGCACGGTCACCACCGCGCACGCGCTGGCGATCGCCCACGGCTCGGCGCCGCGCAGGCGTGGCCACAACAGGGCGAGGAAGGCCGCGACGGCGGCGCCGTCGAGCCCCCAGGTCTTGGGGTCACCCATCGCGTCTCCGGCCAGGGCGCCGACCAGCGTCATGAGGTTCCACAGCACGAAGATGCCGACCCCGGCGGTCCAGAACCCGCGCGCCTGCTCCGCACGGTCCCGCTGCGCGAGCGCCGTGGCGGTGGACTCGTCGATGGTCACGTGCGCCGCGGCGAGGCGGCGCCAACCGCGGGGCCGCAGCAGGGCGTTGATCTGCATGGCGTAGACCCCGTTGCGCAGCCCGAGCAGCGTGGACGCCCCGGCCGCGGACGCCGCAGCGCCGCCCCCGGCGATGACGCCGATGAAGGCGAACTGCGAGCCGCCGGAGAAGGTGAGCAGGCTGAGGGCGCACACCTCGAGGACCCCGAGCCCGCTCGCGGTGCCCAGCGCGCCGAAGGAGACGCCGTAGGCACCGGTCGCGACGGCGATCGACAGACCGGTGCGGGCGGCGGGGCTCTCACGCAGCAGGGCGGTGGCGGCGGGCATACCGCTAGGATGCAGAGCATGAGCAGCGTTCGTCAAACCGAACATTTCGACCATTCTGGTGAACGTGGTCAGGCGGTGGGCCGTCTCGCCGCCGCCGTGCGTGCCGAGCGCGACCGCGCCGGGCTCAGCCTGTCCGAGCTCGCCCGGCGGGCCGGTCTGTCCAAGTCGACGTTGTCGCAGCTCGAGGCCGGGAAGGGCAACCCGGGCGTCGAGACGGTCTGGTCGCTGGCCACCGCACTCGGCGTGCCGTTCTCGGCGCTCATCGATCCGCCGCAGCCGGAGCGAGCCCTCGTGCGCGCCGGGGCCGGTGACCCGACCCGCTCCGACCTCGCGGACTACAGCGCCCTGGTCCTGTCGCACAGCCCGCCGAACGTGCGGCGCGACCTCTACCGCATCGACGCTGAGCCGGGCGCCGTCAAGGTGTCGGCCCCGCACGCGGCGGGGACGGTCGAGCACGTGGTCCTCATCACCGGCCGCGCCCGGGCCGGCGCGCAGGACGACCCGACCGAGCTCGGACCCGGCGACTACCTCCGGTACCCGGGCGACGTCGACCACGTCTTCGAGGCCCTGGAGGCCGGCACCAGCGCGGTGATGGTGTCCCAGCAGCGCTGAGAGCCCCCGCCCGGGGAGGCAGGCGGGTCAGCAGGTCCGCGCGCCGGCGTCCCAGGCGAGCACGCCGGAGCCCCCGGCCAGCCGGGACAGCCCGATGCCGAGCGAGTCGTAGACCTCGTCGACCGAGCTGGTACGGCAGCTCTGCCGGGTGAGCAGCAGCGGCGCCGAGCGGTCCGCCGCCAGCTGCGTCCCGGCGACAGCGTCCACCGGCGCGCTCCCGGCCGCGACGACGGCGCTGGAGGCCTCCTCGAAGGCGTCCTCGGCGATGAGTGCGCTGGTGGTGTAGCGGTTGCTGCCGCCGATACGCTCGACGGAGGCAGCCGGCAGCAGCCGCTGGGCCTGGCGCAGCACCGCGTCGTCCACCGCGCCGGTCCCGCCGAGCACGACCACCCGTGAGGGCGCCAGCTCGGCGAGCCGCTCGGCCGTCACCGACGGCAGCGTCGTGGGCTGCGTGAGCAGCATCGGCGCCTCGGTGTGCGCCGCGGCCGCCCCTCCGCCGAGCGCGTCGGCGAGGTTGCTGCCGCTGGCGAGATAGACGGTGTCACCCGACCACTCCTGCTCGTGGCTGAGCTGGACGGCGGTGTCGTAGCGGTTCGCTCCCGCGACCCGGCGCACGGCATACCCTTGGCGCCGCAGCGTGGTCTCCACCTGTCCCGAGACCGCGGTCTCGCCCCCGACGACGACGACCTCCTCGGTGCCCAGCTCCTCCAGCGCCGCCAGGGTCTGGCTCGGGAGCACCTCGGTGCGGGTGAGCAGGACGGAGGAGTCGTCGCGGCTCGCGACCGGTCCCACGCCGAGGGCGTCGGCGATCTCGGTGCCCTGGGTGAGGTATGCCGTCCGGGCACCATGCACCGCCGCCTCCTGCGCGAGCCCGGCCGCGACGGCGTAGCGGTTTCCCCCGCCGATGCGCTGCACCGCGGAGCGGTCCTGCGCCTGCTGTGCGCCGACCTGGGCACGCAGCGTGCCGAAGAGCTGGTAGAGCTGCCACCCGGGGCAGCTCGTCGCGTAGACGTCGCGGTGGCCGTGCAAGGCCGGGAGCCGACGGGTCCAGCCGAGGTAGTCGTTGGTGTAGGTGACCGTGTCGGTGACCTCGACGTCGTGCTGGTTCAGGACCCAGGCCGAGGTGACCGAGAGGGCGCCGAGCTCGGCGGCCGGGACCGGGCTGATCTCGTGGTTGCCCAAGCTGCTGAGGCCGAACCAGTCGGCGTTCATGCCGTAGGAGTGGGCTCCCTGGACGTTGCCCTCCAGCCCGCCGGAGCGGCCCTCCCAGGCCCGCCCGTAGCGGTCCACCAGGGCGTTGTAGCCGACGTCGCGCCAGTCCAGCGTGCGCGCGTGGTAGTTGTAGACGGCCCGCAACATGGCCGGTACGTCCTCCGGCGCGTAGTAGGCGTCCGTCGCCGTGTGGTGGATCGTCACGCCGAGCTTGGGTCGGTCCAGGACCGGCCCGGAGCTGGGGATGAGGTCCATGTCGCCGGCCCAGTCGGCGCGGCGGCCGATGATCACGCCCTCGCTGGCGGCGTCGGCGGTGGGCATCGACTCGACCTGGGCCACGTCCTGCGCGGTCACCTGGGTGGTCCACGTCTCGACGCTGGCGTCCTGCGTCTGCGAGGACAGCTCGACCTGGACCTGTTCGGCGTCGAGGACGATCGAGGCCTCGGTCCCCCACTCCCCGGTGGCCTGCATGTCCGGCCCGGTGGCGACGCCCTTCTCCAGCGAGGTCCAGTCACCCCACTCCTGGCCGTCGTGCAGCCGCATCCGGGCCCCCGCCTTCGGCTCACCGGTCCAGCGCATCCCGATGACGGTCACCTCGCGCGGGTCGAGCGCGAGCGTGCCGCGCAGGACGTCCTGGCCCTCGGTGGACGTCGCGGACCGCACCGGCTCCAGGTCGGTCGACCGGTGCTCCGCGCCGTCGACGCTCCGGGTCTCGTCGGCGACGGCGACGGTGCCGGAGGTGACCGGCACGAGCAGCGAGGCCGCGGCGAGCGCGGACAGGACGAGTCCTCGGGATGGGCGCATGGCAGAGCTCCTGGGTCAGCACGGCGGCCGACGGTGACGCGGTCAGGGGGACCTGGTCACGATAGCCTCATCAGCCCCACGAGTTCACTACTCTTTGCCAAACCCATACCTTCTGAACTGCATCTTTGCGCTTACTGCAGGAACATCGCCGGGTCGAACTCCTCGATCGGGATGATCCGCAGCCGGGGTAGCGTGGTGTTGAACGCGCGCGTGTCGTGCTCGAGGTCGAAGAACTCCATGCCCTGCGCCACGAGTCGGTGGAAGCCGGAGTTGCGGAACTCCTCGAAGGCGATGAGGCCGACCCGACGCTCGCTGTCGAGCAGGGGGGTCACCGCCTCGAGGAAGTCCCCGTCGTGGCTCACGAGCATGACGTCGTCGGTGCGCTGCTGCAGCGCTTCCAGGGTGCGCTGGATCGCGATGTCGACGACCTTCTCCTCGGCGCTGCCGGACAGCGGGACCGGGGTGTAGCCCAGTGCCCGCAGCGCCTGGACGAAGGACATGGGCAGGCCGCTGCTGGCGTTGAGGAAGAACAGCCCCGCGGCGTCCTGTCCCCAGGTGTCCTGGGTGAAGGTGAGCAGCCGGTCCCACCGCGGCCGTTCCTCGGGCTGTGGTCGGCGCCCGAGGATGGAGTTGCCCAGCGTGGCATCGATGTTCTCCCCGTCCACGAGGAGGTAGGTGAGCTGGCCCATGAGGGACCTCAGGCTTTCTTTCGGTATATCGGATTATTCGTAGACGAACTTCTGCGGTCCCGGGAAGATCCACGACAGGCCGTCCCGCAGCCGGTCGCGCCAGTTCTCCCAGGAGTGCCCGTCGCGAGACTCGACGTACTGCACCCGGGCGCCGGTGGACTCGAAGACCGGCACCATCGACCGGTTGGGCACGATGAGGGGCTCGTAGACGCCGCAGGTGATGAACATCCGCTCGGCGACGCGCTGCGGCTCCTCCCGGTAGCGGTTCATGAACTTCACCACCGGGTCGAAGGCCGGCCCCCCACCGTGGTCGGACCCGATGTCGGTGAAGACGAAGGACCCGGACTGCAGGAAGAGGTTGTCCCACACGCCGGGATCGCGCGCCGCCGCGGACAGCGAGGCGACCGCACCGAAGCTGGCGCCCATGAGGCAGCGCGCGTCGGCCCGGCGGATCACCGGCAGCTGCTCCTCGATCGCGGGCAGCAGCTCCGTGGTGAGGTGACGCGCGTGCGGGGCGTAGTTGGGGTACTCCCGGAGCCGGTCGCCCGGGTTGGAGAAGACGACGATGGTCTCGGCCATGTCCAGGTCGTGGATGAGGTTGTCGAGCACCGTGCGCATCGCGGTGTAGGTGAGGTAGTCGTCGCCGTCGTGCACGACCAGCAGCGGGTAGTGGCTGCTGCGGCGGAAGCGTGCCGGGAGGTAGACCCGGTTGTGCGTGGTCCGACGCAGGGCCCGGCTCGGCAGCGGGAGGTCGATCAGCTCCCCGGCACGTGCGTCCGGCTGCGGCACGACCCACTCCGGGGTCTCGTAGCCGGCCGCCTGGCAGACGCTGGAGGACCCCACGGGGCTGTGCGCGACGTGCGGGTTGAGCGGGTCGTTGAAGGTCTCGACGGCCTCGCCGACCCGCACCTCGATCTGGTACTCCACCCGGGACGCGGCGGGCAGCTCGATCGTGACGTACCACAGCGGCTGCACGCCCTCGGGCACGTCCAGCCGCTTCATCGGCACGTGCTGCGGCTGGTTGACGATCCGGTGGCGCACCGCGACCGCGTCCGCGGGTCCGCGGTAGAGGAAGGTGCACTTCTCGCCCTCCACCACCGGGACCTCGTGCTCGGCGAGGAAGCGCGTGATGACGTCCTCGTCGAGGCGACGGGCGCGCAGCGCGTTGATGGCCAGCTTGCCCTTGTGCCGGGGCGGCATGGGGTATGTCTGGGGCTGGCTCACGACCACTCCTCCCGCGCGGGGTCGACCGGGGCGGCGCCGGGGGAACGGTCGGTGGCACCGGGGTCGATGTGCCGCACGGGGTGGCCCGAGGGGCCGAGCACCCGGGCGCCCTGGGGCAGTCGGCCCTCCGGCGTGAGGTCGACCCGGTCACCCGGGTCGAGGGGCAGCGGGACCCGCGGGCGGCACCGGCTCACCAGGGTCGTCACGCGGCCCGGGTCGTCGAGCGCCAGGCGGTCCGCGGCCGACGGGAGCGCGACCAGACCCCGGGTCAGCCCGAGGCCGTCCATGAGCATCTCCGCGACACCGGGGGCGATGACGGAGTCGTCGTAGAAGAGCAGCACCCGTTCGGTGAGGGCCATCGCCCCGGCACCCCAGGCGATGACCGGCCGGTGGACCCGGGCGTGCACACCGCTCGGATCGGTCTCGTCCTCGACCGGGTGGGCCAGGACCGGCGCGAGGTTGAACATGTGCAGGGTGCCCAGCAGCACCCCCACGTGCCCCCCGGTGATGACCACCACGTCGCAGCCGTCGACCAGGGCACCGACCTCGGCGCGGCCACGCACCACGGCGTCGCGCTCCTCCGGACGGTGCCGGGCGTAGAACTCCTGGTGCAGCTCGGCGACCCGGCGGACGTGCCGTTCGTCCAGGTCGCGCATGATGCCCAGCACGTCCTCCAGGGCCATGCGGTGCACCCGCTCGTCGCGTGGCTCGTGCGCCCGGATGCGGCCCAGGGCGTCGACCGCGTGCCGCAGCCCGATGAGGTAGAGCTCCTGCATCTCGGTCAGCACCTGGCGACGCCGCCGGTCGGCCTGCTCCAGCTCGGGGTCGGCCTCCCAGATCTGCTGCATGCGCTGCCAGAGGCCGAGGTTGACGCACCGCCCACCCAGCTGCTCGACCAGCAGCGCGTCGTCGTGCTCCCGGTCACGCCAGCCGGCGGTGATGGTCGCGACCCCGGCTCCGTCCAGGTCGAGCGAGGCCATGACGCGGTCCAGCTGCGGGTGGCGCTGCGGGCCGAGCAGGGTGATGCGGGGCGGGGACGAGGGTGCCGCGCCGCGCTCGGCGAGGTGCCGGTCGGCGTCAGCCGGCATGGACGTGCACCGTGCGCCCCACGTCGTCGAGCATCCCCCGGAGCGCGTCGAAGTCCGGGTGCCGCATCCGGATCCACGCGTTGGCCATGAAGCCGGCCTCGACCGGCTGGGTCCCCGTGCCGGCCACCGGCACGTGGGCGTCGATGATCCACCGGCCGTAGCGGTTCTCGATGTCCTCGAGCCCGCTGTAGCCGGTGATGACGCCGTCCCGGTCCGGGCGCAGCGCCACGATGCCCGCGCTGTGGCTGCGGCTCGCGTGCTCGCGCACCTCGCCGTGCACGAGCGACTGAGCCCAGGCGGCATACACGTCCATGTCGTTGGCCGCGCAGTAGAGGTCCCAACAGCCGACGCCGGGCGGGCGGCACCCGATCTCGGAGAACTTCAGCCCCTTCGGGCCGTGGAACCACTCCATGTGGGTGGCGGAGGTGCCGATGCCCAGGGCCTCGTTGACCCGGTGACCCATCTCGCGGATCTCGTCGTAGAGGCCGCCGCCGTCGATCCGGTTGGTGGCGATGAACTGCGGCGAGATCCAGCGGGTGCGCATCGCCTCGAGGACGCCGGGGAAGTAGTGCGAGGCGAAGTCGACCGCGATCCGCCCGTCGATGGAGACGGTGTCGTAGAAGCCCTCGTGCCCCTCGATGAACTCCTCGACCGCGATGGAGGAGTAGCCGCCCATCCGCTCCAGCGCGGCGGCCAGCTCGGTGTCCGAGTCGAGCCGGACGGTGTCGGCGGCGCCCGCGGCGTCCCGCGGCTTGAGGATCAAGGGGTAACCGACCGCTGCGGCGAAGTCGCGCACCTGGTCGGCGTCGTCGGCCCCGGTGGAGGCGGCGGTCGGCACCCCGGCGGCGCGCAGCGCCTCCTTCATCGAGGGCTTGTCGCGGCACAGCCAGGTGGTGCGCACCGAGGTGCCCGGTATGCCCAGGTCCTCGCGCACGTGCGCCGCGACGAGCTGGTGGGACTCGATGGTGGACTCCAGCCGGTCCACCCACACCATGCCCTGGACCCGGCGCACCGCCTCGGTCATCGCCTGACGGTCCGTGACCGAGCCGACCTGCTCGTAGTGGACCATCCACGACTTCAGCTGGTCGTCCAGGTAGTCCAGCGGGGTCTCACCGATGCCGATGACATTGGCCCCGGCCTGCGCCAGCGCCCGGGCGAACTCCCGCTGGTTCTTCGGGAAGTGCGGCTCCACGAGGACGATGTTCACGGGTCCGAGCCTGCCACATCCTGGCGCTGCGCGGGGATCGGGTCCGGGGTGCGCTCACTCCCGCCGGGCGAGCTCGTCGAAGGCGCGCGCGACGACCTCGGCGTAGACGTGCATACCGTCGATGTCGGGGTGCACCCGGTCGCTCTGCAGCACCTCGGGCTGCTCGCTGATCGTGGCGTTCCAGTCTCCGACGACGGCCTGCGGGTAGTCCGCGACGACGGCGCGGAGGGTCTCGTTGGACTCCTCGGTGAAGGAGGCCTGGACGTAGAGGTCCATGACCACGACGTTGCGGTCCGGCCCCAAGGTGTCGAGCACCGAGCGCAGCGCGGCCTCGTCCACCCCGGCGTTGGTGCCGAGGTGCAGGACGACGTTGCCGCGGACCTCGCCGGCCTCCACCCCGGCCGTGACGACCTCCACGGACTCCGCCCATCGCCGGTTGGACTGGGCGAGGTAGCTGGTGTCGGGGAAGCGGTAGCTGAGGCCGTCGGCGCTGGTGACGACCAGCGAGTCACCGATCGCGGTGAGCTCGGACCCCGGGGGCACGAGCAGACCGTCCTCGTCGGGGCGGAAGGTCGACTCCCCCACCTGCACCTCACCGGGTGCGGGTGCCGGGGCGGCGTCGGAGTCCTCGCCGTCCTCGGCGCGCTCGGTCGTGCCCTCGGCGCCGGCGGCCTCCTCGTCGGAGGACTCGCCGTCCGCTGCGGTGGCTCCCGCGGCAGGCATGCTGCCCAGGGTCGCCCCGAGCCCGGCGGCGTCGCGGGCGAGCGAGGTGCCCGACGCGGGTGGCGCGTCAGCCCCGGAGTCGATGCGGGCCTGTGACTCCTCGATCTGGCGCTGGGTCGCCGACTTCTCCGGGGCCGTGACGAGGGCGACCACGGTGCCCACGAGCAGGACCGCGAGCCCCGCGGCGACGAGCCGGGGCGTCCTGCTGCGGTGCCACCCCGTGGTGAACCAGCGGACCGTGTCACCGAGGCTGGCCCGGATGCCGCGTCGGCGCACCGGGACCTCCAGGCAGCGCCACGAGAGCTCGGCCAGCACCAGCGTCAGGAGCAGCGCACCGAGGAGGACGCCGGACCCACGGAGGGTGCCGGCGGCATAGGGCACGAGGGCGCCGGCGATCACCAGCACCGGCCAGTGCCAGAGGTAGATGCCGTAGGAACGTCGACCCAGCCACACCAGGGGCCGCAGGGACATGGCCCGCCGCCACGGCGAGGGCGCCTCGAGCAGGCCGGCGATGAGGACGACGGTGGCGAGCGAGGCGAGCGCGATGCCGCCCCGGAAGGTCAGTGCGGAGTCCTCGCTGCTCCAGCGCACCAGGGCTGCGAGGGTGAGCAGCGCGGCGAGCACCGCCGGGCCCCGCACGCGGCGCCAGCTGCGCGAGCGCAGGCCTGCCCGGTGCGTCGGGTCGGCCCATGCCAGCGCCAGGGCCGCACCTCCCATGAGTCCGACGAGGTGGGTGTCGGTGCCGTAGTAGACGCGGGTCGCGTCCGAGCCCGGCGTGAACAGCGCGGCCATGAGCAGCGTCGAGACCAGACCCGCGGCGGCCACCGCGCCGACCCGTGCCCGGGTGCTGGGGGCGAAGGCGAGCACCACGACCAGCGTGAGCGGCCACAGCAGGTAGAACTGCTCCTCGACCGCCAGGCTCCAGAAGTTGACGAAGAGGATCGGGCTCGTGCTCTGGAAGTAGCTCGCGCCGGCCGCGATCTCCAGCCAGTTGCTGGTGAACGTCAGGGCGCCCGCCGCCTGCCGGACGATCCCGACGAGCAGGTCGCCGCCGACGAGGCGTGCCGCCACGACGCTGACGACGACGACCGCCAGCAGGGGCGGCACCAGGCGGCGGGCCCGTCGGCGCCAGAAGGACAGCAGGTCGACCCGCCCCTGGGCGTCGATCTCCCGGAGCAGCAGGGTGGTGATGAGGAAGCCGCTCACCACGAAGAAGACGTCGACGCCCAGGAAGCCGCCAGGCAGGGCGGCCGGGACGAAGTGGAAGGCCAGCACCGCGATGATGGCCAGCGCCCGCAGCCCGTCGAGGCCGGGGATCTGCCCGGGGCGCGGATCGACGTCACGAGGTCCGCGGCCGCGGCGGCGGGGGCGTCGGGTGCCCGTCGGGGCGGCGAGCAGCGCCTCCGTCGAGGCGCCCTGCACCGTCGTCGACCCGGTGACCGGCGGGCTGCTCGTCGGGAGGCCGCCGGGGTCGACGAACGCCCGCTCACCGCCCGGGGCAGGTGCGGCGGGCGCGTGCTCGGGGTCGCCCTGGGCATACCCCTCGGCGTCGGTGGCACCGTGGCGGTCGAGATCGTCCCGGTCCGGGTGGGAGGCGGGCAGCGACATCTGCCGTGCCACCTCCTTCGTCGACCTGACCTGCTGACCTGAGGGCCGCTGGCGACCAATCTAGGCGCGGCGTCCGCGCTGGTCGGGGAGGTCGACGGTGTGTCGCGAGGTGGTCGCCCGGACGTGACGAGGCGCCCACCCGGTGGGGATGGGCGCCTCGTGGACGTGCTCTCAGACGGAGGCGGGTCGCTCGTCGCCGTCGCCGTCGTCGTCGTTGTCGTTGTCGTTGTGCGGCAGCGTGTCGTGGCTGTGCTCGCGTGCCGACTGGATCTCCTCGGTCGGCGACTCGCCGACGGCCTGCTCCTCCACCGAGCTCGGCGTCTCGGTGCCGAGGTCGTCGATCTGCTCGGTGTCGAGCATGCGCGCCTGACCGTCGTCGCTCATGGTCGTCTCCCCCTCCATGGTGGTGGCCCCGGCCGCCCCGCCCACCGCACCGGTGGTCGTCGCGGTCGCGGCGGTCGCCGAGGGAGTGGACGCGGTCGAGGTGGTGCTGCCGGCCCAGGGGTCGGGTCGGCCGTCCTTGCTCGCCCACGGGTCCGCGGCGGGCTGGCTCTGCTGCTGCGAGAGCCACCACGCCACGCCGGCGCCGACGGCGGCGAGGATCCCCAGGGCGATGAGCTTGCCGCCCTTGCGCCGCGGAGCCTTGGGAGCGCCGGTGACGGTGGCCACGACGCCCTCCTCCTGGGCCAGCAGGCGGTCCTTGCCGGACTGCACCTCGGCGAGCATCTCCTGGATCTTGGGCAGGAACTCGTCGTTGATGAGGTCCCGGACGTGGTCGACGGTCGGGGCCAGCCCGGCGACGCCCTCCTGGGCCCGCGGGACGGCGACGTCGATGCCGTGGTCGACACCGGCCACGGCACGGTCGCGGGTGGTGGCGGCGAGCCCGGCCAGCGCAGCCGCGCCGGCACCGGCCTTCGCGGCGGCGGCCTCACCGAGCGGCCCGGTCTCCCGTGCCCGCTGCCAGGCCTCGGAACCCCGGTCGCGCAGCGCCTCGGCCGCGTGGCCGCCCTGCTCGCGCCACGACTCCGACTGCTTGCGCAGGTTCTTGGCGGTCTTCTTCCCGCGCGCGCGGGTGTCCTTGGCGAGCTCGGCGGCACGCTTCTCCGCCTGGGCTCCCTGCTTCTCGGCGGCCGCCCGGCCGTGCTTGCGGGCCTCACCGGCCGCTGCGCGGGCCTGCTCGGCAGCCTTCGCCGCCGAGGCGCGGTCCTTGCTCGCGGCCTTGAGCGCCTTGGCCCGGGCCTTCTGGGCGTGCCGTCGGCCCGAGGTGTCGTCCTTGGGCGCGGTCGCCTCGGCCAGGGTGGCCAGGACGGCCGCCCCGAGGTTGCGGGCGCCCGACGCGGCGCTGGCGCCCGCCTCGGTGGCGTCCTGCCGGGCACGGCTGGCCTGCGCGGCGGCACGGTCGGCATCGGTCTTGAAGAACACGTGCTGTCCCTCCTGTTGTCGGTCTGGGCCCCATCCTGCCCTGTCCCGCTGACGAACTCCACCTCACCCTGCCTGCGCCACGGCGCGGCGCGGGCGGTATACCGATCGTGCGAAACTGGGAGGCATGAACGTCACGCTGCACACCAACCACGGCGACATCGCGCTGGTGCTCTTCGAGCACGCGGCACCCAAGACGGTCGCCAACTTCACCGGGCTCGCGACGGGCGAGAAGGAGTACTCCGACGACGCCGGGCGCACCAACCCGCAGCCGTTCTTCGACGGGCTCGCCTTCCACCGCATCATCCCGGGCTTCATGATCCAGGGCGGTTGCCCGCTCGGCGAGGGCTTCGGGGGCCCGGGCTACACCTTCGACGACGAGATCAGCCCGGACCACGACTTCACCCAGCCCTACATGCTCGCGATGGCCAACGCCGGCAAGCGCATGGGCAAGGGCACCAACGGCTCCCAGTTCTTCATCACGGTCGAGCCGACCACCTGGCTGCAGGGCAAGCACACGATCTTCGGCGAGGTGGCCGACCAGGCCTCGCGCGACGTCGTCGACGCCATCGCCGCGGTGCCGACCGGGGCCGGCGACAAGCCGGTCGAGCCGGTCGTCATCGAGCGCGTCAGCGTCGAGGGCTGACCAGGCCCGGGGACCCGTGAGCGAGCCCGCTGCCGCGCCGCCCCCGGACGGGACGGGCGGCACCCAGGGTGGGGGCCCGCCGGTGTGCCCACGGCACCCGGACCGGACGAGCTACATCCGGTGCCAGCGCTGCGAGCGGCCCACCTGCCCGGACTGCCAACGGCCGGCCGCGGTCGGCGTGCAGTGCGTGGACTGCGTGCGCGAGGGCTCGCGCGGCGCCCCGGTGGCGCGCACCCGTTTCGGGGCGCCGGCGCAGGCCGGTCGCCCCGTGGTCACCTGGACCCTCCTCGGCCTGTGCGTGCTGGTGTATGTCGGTCAGCTCGCCAACCCTGTCGTCACCCGCGAGCTGGCCTTCGTCGGCGTCCTGGCGGGCGTCGAGCCGTGGCGGCTGCTGACCACCGCCTTCGTGCACTCGCCCTCGAGCCTGCTGCACATCGCGTTCAACATGTACATCCTCTTCGCCTTCGGCCCGATGCTGGAGCAGGCGCTGGGCCGGGCGAAGTTCGCGGTCACCTACGTGCTGTGCGCCCTCGGCGGGTCGGCGGGGGTGCTGCTGCTCGCGAGCCCCGACCCGGGGTGGTACACCGCCGTCGTGGGCGCCTCGGGCGCGATCTTCGGCCTGCTGTTCCTCTACGTCGTCCTGACGCTGCGGCAGGGCACCGTGCCCACGAGCCTGCTCGTCATGATCGGCGTCAACCTGGCGCTGCCCTTCTTCGTCTCGGGGATCGCCTGGCAGGCCCACGTCGGTGGCGCGGTGACGGGCGCCGCGATCGGTGGTCTGCTGGTCCTGACCTCGGCACCCGGGCGCTCGCCGGAGGCGACCCGTCGTCGGGCGCTGACCTGGCCGGCCCTCGCCGGGATGCTGGTGCTGATCCTGCTCCTGGCCGGGGTCCGGCTGTGGCAGGTCATGGGACCGATGGCCTTCGGCTACGCCGCCTGACGTCCCTGGAGACCCGAGTTACACCGGTGTCGTTATCCCCATGCTGGGGACGGGCTGTGGACAACTAGCGCCAGCGGGTGGCCATCGCGAAGCCCACCATGATGAGCCCCATCCCGATGCCGAGGTTCCAGTAGCGGATCGAGGCGATCGGCCACTGCCCCCCGGTCACGTAGAACACGGCCACCCACAGCACGCCGACGATCATCAGCGCGCACATCACCGGCACGAACCAGGAGGGGTTGCCCGGCAGGCTCTGGGTCTGGGGCGTGGTCTGGCTGGTGCGTTCGGCGCGCTTGCGCGCACCTTGTCGGCCGCGAGACTCGGGCACGTCCGTCTCCTTCGTGGTGGGAGTCGTCAGGATATACGCCCGATACGCTGGGCGGTGATGACCGATGACGTGGGCCAGGGGAGCCCGACGGCGCGCCGTGGGCGGGTCGCCGGCGTGACAGCGGTATGCCTGGCCGCCGGGCTGCTCTTCGGCACCAGCGCCTCGTTGGCCCGGGACGGCGGTGGCGCACCGGCGGATCTCGTCGACCTGATCACCGAGCGCGACGAGCAGGTGCGCGACCTGACCCGACGCGCGGAGGACCTGGGCGGCGAGGTGGAGCAGCTGCGCGCGCAGCAGGCCTCGAGCGCCGTGGCCGTCGACGAGAGACGGGCCGACGGGCTGGCGCTGGGCGTGGGGACCGCCGCGGTGACCGGTCCGGCGCTCGGCGTGACCCTCGACGACGCCGGCTACAGCCTGGACACCCTGCCCGAGGGTTACTCCGTCGACGACGTGGTCGTGCACCAGCAGGACCTGCAGGGGGTCGTCAACGCCCTGTGGGCCGGCGGCGCCGAGGCGATCATGGTGCAGGACCAGCGCATCGTGTCGACCAGCGCGGTCCAGTGCGTCGGCAACACCCTCTACCTGCAGGGACGGGTCTACTCCCCGCCCTACACCGTGACCGCCGTGGGCGATCCGGAGGCGATGCGGGCCGCGCTCGGCGCCGATCCGGTGGTGTCCACCTATCGCGACTGGGCCGACGCCGTCGGGCTCGGCTACGAGGTGAAGGACCTCGGGGAGACCGAGCTCCCCGCCTTCGCCGGCACGGTCCGGCCCCAGCACGCCACCGTGACCCAGCGCTGACCGCGGGAGTGGGTGCTGCCGGCGCCTACTCGGTCGGGTCGTCCTGGGTGGGCGGGTCCTCCGACGGTGGGTCGTCCGGAGGCCCGGGCTGCGTGGGCTCGGGGTCGGTGGGGACCGGGGGGATGCTCGAGGTCTCGGTCGGCTCCTCCGTCGGCTCCTCGGTCTCCGTGGGCTCCTCGGTGGGCTCCTGCGTCGGGGTGTTCGTGACAGTCTCGGTGATGACCTCGGTCTCGGTCTGCACCGGCTCGGCGGCGACGACGAGGCCCACGGTGCTGCCCTGCTCCACGGTGTCACCGGCCTCGACCGACTGCTCCAGCACCGTCCCGGCGTCGGCCTCGGCGGTGCGGCGCGTCTCGATCTCCCACTCCAGGGTCTGCTCGTCGAGCAGCAGCACCGCCTCGTTCTGGTCCAGACCCACGACGTCGGGCACCTCGACCTCGCCGCTGGCCACGGTCAGGACGATCTCGTCGCCCGGGTCGATCTCCTCGCCCTCGCCGGGGTCGCTGGAGACGACCTGACCGTCCTCCCAGTCCGGGTCGTCGGTCTGCTCGGACTCACCACGGACGTTGGTGAAGCCCTCCCGCGCGAGCAGGTCCCGGGCGGCCTGCTCCTCCAGCCCCTGCAGCCGTGGGATGGTCTGCGCCTCCGGGCCGGCCGAGACGGTCAGCTCCACCTGGCCGCCGCGCTCCAGCTCCCCGCCGGGCGGGTCCTGCTCGATGACGATGCCGGGCTCCTCGTCGCTGTTGCGCTGCACCGCGTCCTCGGCGACGGTGAAGCCGGCCTGGGTCAGCGTGGTCCGCGCCTGCGCCTCGGTGCTGCCCACGGTGCTCGGCACCACCAGCATCTCCGGACCGTCGTCGCCGTTCGGCCCCATCACCTGCCACAGGACCCAGGCGACGCCCGCCAGCGCCACCGCGGCCAGCGCCCCGAGCAGCAGCGCCGCGCCGGGGTGCCGTCGCTCGCGGACCGGCAGCTCGTCGGTGCGCTCGTAGCGATCGTCGTCCGTCCCGCCGGCCGGGAAGATCCCCGTCGGTTCCTCGGGGTATGCCTGTGGCTCGCGCGCCCCGCCGGCCACCGGGACCGCCTGGGTCGCGGCGGCGGACGAGGCCGCGGCGGAAGCAGCACCGGCCGCGGCCGCACCGCCCAGGCCGAGGACCCGGTCGTAGGTCGCCTGCGCCGGCGCGGAGACCGGCTCGTCGGCCCGGGCGGCGTTGAGGTCGGCCCTGAAGGAGCCCGCGTCCTGGTAGCGGTCCTCGGGCTTCTTCTCCAACGCGTGCAGCGAGATCGCGTCCAGCGCCTCGGGCAGCCGCGACCCGTGCGTCGAGGGCGCCTTCGGTGCCTCGCCGAGGTGCTGGTAGACCAGCGAGACCGGGTCGCCCTGGAAGGGCGTGCGCCCGGCGAGCAGCTCGTAGAGCAGGCAGCCGACGGAGTAGAGGTCGGAGCGGCCGTCGACGTCGAGACCCTGCGCCTGCTCCGGGGAGAGGTAGCGGGCGGTCCCCATGACGGCCTGCGTCTGGGTCATCGTCGCCGCCGTGTCGGCGATGGCGCGGGCGATGCCGAAGTCCATCACCTTGACGGCGCCTGCCCCGGTCACCATGACGTTGGCCGGCTTGATGTCGCGGTGCACGAGGCCGCGGTCGTGGGCATACTCCAGGGCGGAGAGCACGAGCGCGGTGATCCGCGCCGCCTCGTCGGGGTCGAGGGTGCCGTGCTCGTTGAGCAGCTCGCGCAGGGTCTTGCCCTCGACCAGCTCCATGACGATGTAGGGCACCTGGACCGTGGCGCCCCCGGACTCGGTGACCGCCTGCTCGCCGGAGTCGAAGACCCCCACGATCGCGGGGTGCGACAGCCCGGCCGCCGACTGCGCCTCGCGGCGGAAGCGGGACAGGAAGGTGGAGTCGCGGGCGAGGTCGGTGCGCAGCACCTTGATCGCGACCGGTCGCCCGAGACGCAGGTCGTGCCCGAGGTGCACGTCGGCCATACCGCCGCGGCCGATGAGCTCGCCGAGCTCGTAGCGCCCGCCCAGCACCCGGGCCGGCGGCTCCGGCGGCGGGGTGGCCTGCGTGGGGTCGTCCGTCATCGCTGCACTCCTGCCTCCAGCATGGCCCGCGCCACCGGCGCGGCGACCAGACCACCGGTCTCGCCGACCCAGTTGTCGGTCGCGGACTCCACGACGACGGCGACCGCGATCTGCGGGTCGTCGGCGGGCGCGAAGCCGGTGAACCACGCGTGCGCGGCGCCGCTCTCGCCGAACTCCGCGGTGCCGGTCTTGCCCGCCACCTCGATGTCCGGCAGCGCCGCCGACTGCCCCGAGCCGCGTTCGACGACCTGGGTCATCATCTCGGTGAGCTGCTCCGCCGACTCCTGGGAGACGGCGCGCGAGCGCGTCCTCGGCTCGTTGCGCTCGATGACCTCGAGGTCGGAGCCGCGGACCTCCTCCACCAGGTAGGGCGTCATCGTCACCCCGCCGTTGGCGATGGCCGCAGAGATCATCGCCACCTGCAGCGGGGTCTCGCGGACCTCGAACTGGCCGATGCCGGTCAGGGCGAGCTGGGCGTCGTCCATCTCGTCCGGGTAGATCGAGGGGGTCACGCTCATCGGCACCTCCAGCGGCTGGCCGAAGCCGAAGGCCTCGGCCTGCTCCCGGACGGAGTCGGCACCGAGCTCGCCGGCGAGCCAGGCGAAGGAGGTGTTGCAGGAGACCTGCACCGACTCCGCGAGGGTCGGCCGCCCTCGGGGTCGCAGGCGACGCCGCCGAAGTTGGGCAGCTCGGTCTCGGTGTTCGGGAGGGTATACGTCAACCCGCCCTCGAGCTCGGTGTCCGGGGAGTACTCCCCCGACTCCAGCGCCGCCGCCGCGAGGACGAGCTTGAAGGTCGACCCGGGCGGGTAGAGGTCGCCGCCGATCGCGCGGTTGACCAGCGGCTCGGCCGGGTCCTCGTTGAGGGACGTGTAGGCCTCGTCCACGGCGGCCAGCTGGTGGCTCGCCAGGGCGTTGGGGTCGTAGCTGGGCCGGCTGACCATGGCCAGGATCTCGCCGGTCGCCGGGTCCAGCGCGACGGCGGCGCCCCGCCGGTCGCCCAGGGCCTCCGCCGCGGCCGCCTGGACGTCGGGGTCGATGGTCAGCTCGAGGCTGGCCCCGGAGGCGGGCGTGCCGGTGACGACGTCGGAGAGGCGCTGGTAGAACAGGCTGTCGTCGGTGCCGGCGAGCACCGGGTCCTCGGCCCGCTCCAGCCCGAGACCGGCGCCGTAGGTGAAGGAGTAGTAGCCGGTGACGTGGGCATACCGCTGCGCCTGGTCGTACTGCCGCAGCCACTCCAGCTCGTCGTCGGTCGGCTCGGAGGTCGCGATCGGGGTGCCGTCCACGAGGATGGCGCCGCGGTCCCGGCTGTAGTTGTCGATGAGGGTGCGGCGGTTGCCGGGGCGCTCGCGCAGGTCCTCCGCCTGGACGAACTGGATCCACGTCGTGGAGATCAGCAGGGCGGTGAACATGGCGAAGACGACCAGGGCCAGCCGGCGGATGGGGGTGTTCATGCGCTCGCCCCCTCGCGCTCGGCCTCGTCGATGCTCGGGTCCTGCCGCCGCTCGGAGATGGGGCGGCGGGCGTGGTCGCTGATCCGCAGCAGCAGCGCCACGATGATCCAGTTGGCGAGCAGCGAGGAGCCGCCCGCCGACAGGAAGGGCGTGGTGAGACCGGTCAGCGGGATGACCCGGGTGATGCCGCCGACGATGACGAAGACCTGGAGCGCCACGGTGAAGGACAGGCCGACGGCCAGCAGCTTGCCGAAGCCGTCGCGGGAGCCGATGGCCGTCCGCAGACCGCGCTCGACGAGCAGGGCGTAGAGCAGGAGCAGCGCGAAGAGCCCGATCATGCCCAGCTCCTCGCCGAAGCTGGCGACGATGTAGTCGCTGTTGGCGTAGTAGGTGATGTAGGGGAAGCCGCCGCCCAGCCCGGAGCCGAAGATGCCGCCGTGCGCCAGGCCCATCAGCCCCTTGGCGACCTGATCGGACTGCTCGGCGGCGAAGGGGTCCAGCCACAGCGTGACGCGGGCCTGGACGTGGTCGAAGAGCCGCCAGGCGAGCACGCAGCCCGAGGCGAAGAGCGCCAGCCCGATGACGATCCAGCTGGTGCGCTCGGTCGCGACGTAGAGCATGGCGACGAAGAGCCCGAAGAAGAGCAGCGAGGAGCCCAGGTCGCGCTGCAGCACCAGGATGAGCACCGACAGCGTCCAGATGACCAGGATCGGGCCCAGGTCGCGGGCCCGGGGCAGCTGCAGGCCCAGGACGCGGCGCCCGACGAGGGACAGCGCGTCCCGGGTCGAGACGAGGTAGCCGGCGAAGAAGACGGCGACCGCGATCTTGGCCAGCTCGCCCGGCTGGAAGCTGAACGGCCCGATGCGGATCCACAGGCGTGAGCCGTTCACCGTCTCCCCGATGACCGGCAGCATCGGCAGGAGCAGCAGCACGAAGCCGAGCGCCATGGCGATGTAGGTGTAGCGCCGCAGCACCCGGTGGTCGGGCAGCAGCACGAGCACGGCCGCCGCGATCACCATCGCCAGCCCGGTCCACAGCAGCTGCCGGCTCGCCACGCCGTCGGTGCCCCCGGCCGTCTCCACGAGGTCGATCCGGTGGATCATCACCAGACCCAGGCCGTTGAGCAGGGTCGCGAGCGGGAGGAGGAGCGGGTCGGCATACCGGGCCCGGGCGCGCAGCACCGCGTGCAGGCCGAGGGCGAGCACGCCGAAGATACCGACGTGCAGCCACACGTCGGTGGGCAGCGCGCCCTCGGCGGTGAGGTTGACGGTGACGTAGGCGAGGGTGACGACGCCGACGGCCAGCACGAGGAGCAGCAGCTCGATGGTGCGGCCGCTGCGGACCTCGAGGCTGGTGACGGTGGAAGGGGTGGGAGTCGTGGCGCTCACGGGCATCCCTCCGGCCACACGACCGTCGCGGTCGGCCCAGTGTCCTCCGAGCCCGTCGGAGCCGCGGTGGCGGTGCTGGTCTCGGTGCCCCCGAGGGCGCTCCCGCCCAGCTCGAGGGAGTCCCGCAGCAGCTCCCGGGCCGGTCCCGACGCCGCCGCGGAGCGCTGGGCGTCGGCGAGGCTGTCGGCGGTGACGGTGTCCATGTCGTCCGGGATCTCGGTGCCCTGCGACCCGTCGGGCAGGAGCACGGTGGGCACGCAGGCGGCTGCTGTGAGCGCCCGCAGGTCGGCGACGATGCGCTCGGCGTCGTCCTGCCCGTCCGCGGACAGGGTGCCCTGCACCCGGCGCTGGTAGTAGTAGGGCAGCTCCTCGACGGGCAGGTCGGTCTGCTGCTCGGCCGTGGACAGGCTCACCGGCCCGAGGTCCTGGGAGATGCCGCGGTAGATCGTGACCATGCCGTCCTGCTCGCCCACGTAGTACTGCTGCTGGCTCCAGGTCCACGCCGCCCAGCCCCCGGCGACGAGCACCGCGAGCACGGCGACCGTGATGCCGGCCAACCGCAGCGTCCGGACCCAGGGCCGGCTCTGCTCCTCGGCGAGGACCGGTCCGTCGTCCACGGTGGAGACGCCGGAGGCCTCCCGGGTCAGGGCGGCAGCCTTCTCAGCCGGGCTGAGGTGGCGCAGCGGCCGGTTGCCGCGGCGCTCGCTGGCGGCGCCCACGACCTGCGGCTTGCTCGTGCCCTCGCCCGGGGAGACGGCGTCGGCCACGACGACGGTAACGTTGTCGCGGGTGGAGGCGCGCAGCGCGGTGTGCACGAGCGCGTCGGCGACCTGACCGGGGGTGCGGCCGGGTTCGGCGAGGATCTCGGTGACCACCTCGGTGGAGACGTAGTCGGTCAGCCCGTCGCTGCAGATGAGCACCCGGTCGCCGGAGCGCAGCTCGCGCAGCGACAGGTCGGGGTGGTCCTCGGGGCGGCCGGTGAAGACCCGGGTGACGAGCGAGCGCTGCGGGTGGTGGCGCCTCCTCCTGGCTGATCCGGCCCTCGTCGAGCAGCTTCTGCACGAAGGAGTGGTCGGTGGTGATCTGGGTGAGCCGCCCACCGCGCAGGAGGTATGCCCGGGAGTCGCCGATGTTGGCGACGGCCAGCTTGGTGTCGACCCGGAGCATGGCGATGCAGGTGGTGCCCATGCCGTCGGAGTCGGGGTAGACCTCCATGACGTCGGCGAGCCGGTTGTTGGCCTCCTCCAGCGCGTGCTCGAGGATGTCCAGGGCGTCGTCGGCGCCGTGCGACTCCCCGTCGAGGTGGACCAGCTCGCCGACGACGAGGGAGGAGGCGACGTCGCCCGCGGCGTGCCCGCCCATGCCGTCGCAGAGGACGAGCAGCTCGGGCCCGGCATACGCGGAGTCCTCGTTGCGGGCCTTGCTGCCGAGGCCGATGTTGGTGCGCGCGGCGTAGCGCAGGGCGAGGGCCATGGTCAGCGGCGCAGCTCGAGGACGGTCTGGCCGATCCGGATCTGCGCGCCCGGGTCGAGCTTGGCCCCGGTGCCGATCCGGGCCCCGTCGACCTCGGTGCCGTTGGTGGAGCCGAGGTCGTCGGCGTACCACGCGTCGGAGCCGGGGTAGATCCGCAGGTGGCGGCCGGAGGCGTAGTCGTCGGTGAGGACGAGGGAGCACTCGGGGTTGCGGCCGACGAGGACCCCGGAGTCGTGCAGCGGCACCGACGTGCCCCGGAGCCGTCCCTCGGTCACGACGAGGTGGGTCGGGGTGTTGCGTCGTTGCTTGCGGTCCGAGCGGGACTCCGGCCTGCGGGTCGGGCCGGCGTTGCGGGTGAGCACGCGGGTGCCGTAGAGGTCGCCGCGCAGGGCACCGACCACGGCCACGACGAACGCCCAGAGGAGCACCACCACGCCCAGCCGCAGCAGGTTGAGGGTCAGCTCACCCATCAACCCTCCAGCTGGACCGTGATGTGGGTGCGCCCGAGGGTGATGCGGTCGCCGGTGCGCAGCTGCTCGCTGCCGACCTGCTCGCCGTTGAGGTAGGTGCCGTTGGTGGAGCCGAGGTCGCGCAGGATGACCTGCTGGTGCGGCCCGTCGTGGCTGATCCGGATCTCCGCGTGCTTGCGGGAGGCGCCCGGGTCGTCGACGACGACGGTGCACTCCTCGTCGCGGCCGAGGGTGGTGACGGCAGCCGTCAGCGGCACCTGCCGACCGTCGATGTCCAGCGACGGGCCGCTGCGGCGCCGCGGTCGGGAGGACTCGCGGGGACGCTGGTAGGCCGCCTCCTCGTAGCCGCGGTCGGCGCCGGTCTGCTCGTCACGGGGGCGCTCGCTCTCGGCCCGACGGGCGTCCTGCTCCCGGGCCTGCTCCTCGCGACGGGCGTCCTGCGCCTGCTGGGCCTCGGCGAACTCGCGGGCACCGCCGCGCCCG
This sequence comes from Serinicoccus marinus DSM 15273, assembly GCF_008386315.1. Lineage (NCBI taxonomy): Bacteria > Bacillati > Actinomycetota > Actinomycetes > Micrococcales > Ornithinimicrobiaceae > Serinicoccus > Serinicoccus marinus. The sequence goes on from NZ_CP043808.1 coordinate 46,255, forward strand.
CCGGAGCCGCGGCGGCCGTCCTTGGCGGCGGGGCGCACCCGGAAGATGCCGGTCTCCAGCTCCTCCCCGGCCACCAGCCGGACCTCGAACGGGCCGGGCGCGACATACCGCTGCGCGTCGGCGTGGTCCTCCGCGGCGGCGACGAGCTCGTCGGTGAGGGCGTGGGAGTAGGAGGAGAGGCGCTCGAAGTCGCTCTCGGCCAGCTCGACGGTAAAGACGTTGGGGACCATGGTGCGGCCGGGGCCGAGGACGGCGGCGCGGTCGTCCATGGCGCCGCGCATGGCGGAGGCGATCTCGACCGGCTGGACCTCGGCCTTGAAGACCTTGGCGAAGGGCTGCTTCACGGCGCGCTCGAGCCGCCGCTCGAGCTTGTCGAAGACACCCACGGCCCTCTCCTGACTGGTGGCACGGTTGATGGCTGGCGCCTCGATGGTAGCCGCCACGGGTGGGAGGACCCTGGAGGCTGGCCCGGCGCCCTGGGCCTGTCGGAGGCCCTGGTGGATTAGGGGTGCAGGTGGCCGCGGTGGTAATCTTGTCCGGCACTCGCGCGAGTGGCGGAATAGGCAGACGCGCACGGTTCAGGTCCGTGTGCCCGCAAGGGCGTGGGGGTTCAACTCCCCCCTCGCGCACCGTGTCCTGTCTCAAGACAGAGGAAACCCCCGGACCCTCGGTCCGGGGGTTTTTCTGTGGATGTGGGTGGGCCGACGCGGGTCAGGGGCGGCTGCAGTGATGTCGGGCGGGGAGGGGTCCGCCCGGGGAGCTCAGCCCTCGAGCGGCACGACCTGATGGATGAGATAGCAGGACGTGCCGTCGGAGTCGGCGAGATCTCGTCCGACCGAGAGGTAGCGCGGGTCGCCCTCCGGGGTCATCGCCACGAGGGCATGGTTGCGCGCGCGCACCCCGGCGGCGGTCTCCTCCAGCAGCTCCTCCAGGGTGGGCGCGGTGGCGAGGGCGAGGTCGCTGGGGTCCTCGCCGAGCTGCCGGGCGCCGGTCACCTCACCCTGGGCCACGTCGATCTCGAAGGTACCGACGAAGGCTCGCTCGCCGCAGAGGCTCGTGACCTGATAGCGGTATGCCTCCGGCGCAGCCCATCCCGGCATCTCCCGGCGCGCGTCGGGGACCGGCAGGTGCCACCGGACCGGCCCGGTCTCGCACGCCGGGGTGCCGGCCGCCTCGCCGGTCCCGAGGCAGGCGGCGTCGACGAGGTCCTTGCCGACGGCGTCCGGGCCGAGCTCGAGCTGGATCATCTCGGTGTCGTTGCCGGGGCACTCGCCAGCGTCCACGTGCTCCACCCGGGTGTCGATGACGACCTGGCCCTCCTCGACGACCACCGTGGGTTCCAGGACCCGTCCCGTGACGCCGCTCGCGCAGCCCAGTCTCGTCACGGCCAGGTGCACGACCGCCCCGTCCGCGGCCGGTTCCGGCGCCCGGGTGACGGTCCAGGTGGCAGCGTCACCACCCGCCGTGGTCGAGGGCATACCGCAGGACGCCAGCGCGGCGGTGACGACGACCGAGGACGCGCTCGCAGCCCAGCGTCGCCCGTGGCGTGGTGCGCGTCGACCGACCATGGCAGACACCTCTCTCGAGCAAGACCTCGGTTCGACGGCCTGAGCCTGCCGCGGGTTCCGCCGGCACCGCGATGGAGAACGGCCCGGATCCCTTCACCCGAGCCGGGAGATGACACCGCCCGCTGGGCGCCATGTAGGTGTCGAAGCGGCCAGCCGCCGGGTGAGGTCGCGGATCCGATCATCCATCCAGGCCCAGATCTCGGCGCCGAAGTCGACGCCGGACACCGGCTCGGTGCTGAGCATCACGTGATCGAGCCGTCCCTTGACGGTGCTCACGTCCGAGGGCAGGTCGTCGCGGGCGGAGGTCAGGTCGGAGACCAGGTCCTCCATGGCGCCGATGTCGATGCTGACGAGGGCCATGTCCGGGGCCTACCGCGGGCCCATGCGCTGCCAGCGCACCTGCCAGGCCGTCGAGGTGACGCGCTCGGGCTGGGCGACGATCGCCGCGTCGAGGGCGTCGAGGGCGTCGATGGCCGCCGGCCCCGCGTCGTTGAGCTTGGTCCGGTAGGTGTCGAGCTCGCCGGAGAAGTCCTCACCCATCGGCCCCTCCCAGGCGCCGGAGTCCATGGCGCGACGAGCGGCGGACAGGGCGTCCTCCAGCCGGGCTGCGGGGTCCACGCTGGACGACCGTGCGCTCTCCAGCGCGTCCTTGTAGGTGTTGTTCACCATGACGACCTCGTCGTCACCGGCCATGACCCCTCCTGACGTGGTGTTTCGTCATCGGAGCAGGAGGTTAGCAGCGCGTCTCAGCCCGGCGAGCCGTAGAGCAAGGGCGCGTAGTCGGGGTGACGGTCGATCCACCCCTTGATGAAGGGGCAGATGGCGAGGACCCGGCGGGTGCCCTGATCACGGACGTCGTCCAGGGCGTACCGGGCCAGCGCACTGCCGACGCCTTGCCCCTCGAAGGCACCGTCGACCTCGGTATGCGTGAAGACCACGAGGATGTCGGTCAGCTGGTACTCCGCGAACCCGGCCAGCTCACCGTCGACCCGTGCCTCGTAGCGCGTCTGCTCGTCGTTCCTGGTCACCTGGACGTCGGCCATACCCCAGCCTCTCGCGCCGCGCGGCGCCCGTCCACCGGCCCGGTGATCAGCCCTCGTGCACCACGCGTCCGCCCTGGACCACCATCCGGACGTGCTGCTCCGGGGACGCCAGGACCTGGGCGTCCTCGAGCGGGTTGGCGCGCAGCAGCACGAGGTCGGCCGCCGCCCCCTCGGCCACGACACCGAGGGTGCCCGTCTGCTCCAGGAGCTCGGCACCGACGAGGGTCGCCGACCGCAGGATGTCCTCCGGTGACTGCACCTGCGCGCGGATCCGGAACTCCTCGCTCTGGTGCCGGTGCATCGACCCCAGCAGGTCGGTGCCGAGGGCGATCTTCACCCCGCCACGGCTGGCGAGGTCCAGCGCATGCAGGCCGGCCTCGAGCACGTCGCCCACCTTGGCCTGGCTGGCCGGGGGCAGCCCGGCGTCGGCGCCCTCCTTCTGGAGGTACTCGTAGGTGACGAGGGTCGGCACGAGGAAGGCGTCGTGCTCACGGAACAGCTCGACGCTGGAGGCGTCGATGAGGTTGCCGTGCTCGATGCAGCGCAGACCCAGCTCCAGCCCGCGGTTGACCGCCCGTGCGGTGTAGGCGTGCCCGGTGACGTAGCGGTTGGCGTTGGTGGCCTCCTCCACGACCGCCTCGATCTCGTCGACCGAGAACTGCAGCGAGTCCACCCGGTCCGTCGGGGAGGCCACGCCCCCGGAGAGCATGAGCTTGACGTGGTGGGCGCCGGTGCGCAGCTGATCGCGGGAGGCGCGGCGCACCGCTTCGACCCCGTCGCAGACCCGCGGCCGTCGTCATCACCTTCCTCGCGATCGGCGGTGGCCTGAAGTCGGTCGCGTGGAGCGACTTCATCTCGGCGTTGGTCATCGTGGCCAGCCTGTTCGTGGGCTGCCGCTGGTCCTGGGCGGTGAGATCGGCGGCTGGAGCTCCTTCTGGGAGGGTTTGCCGCAGACCCACACGACGCTCTCGGGCGGGCTGCCCGTGCTCGCGCTGCTCGGCTACTTCCTCCCGCTCTTCCTGCTCATCTTGGCCGACCAGAACATGTACCAGCGGCTGGGGGCCGCCCGCTCGGAGGAGGAGGCGCGGCAGTCGACCGCCGGGTTCTTCCTCTCCAGCTTCCTCGTCACCGTGCCGGTGGCCCTGCTCGGCTCCGCAGCGGTGGTGCTCCTGCCCGACATCCAGCCGGACACCGCGATCCTGTCGCTGGCCGGCGAGGGCTACCTGCCGGTCGTCGTGGGCGGACTCCTCCTGGGTGGGGCGCTCGCCTTCATCATCACGACCGGCTCCTCCTTCCTGCTCTCCGGTGCCGGCAACGTGGTCTACGACGCCGTGCAGCGGATGATGGGCGTCGAGCTGGACGAGCAGGGCCGGTTGCGCGTCCACCGGCTCGCCGTCCTGGGGATCGCGGTCGTCGCCTACGTGCTCGGCCGCTTCTTCCCGACGGTGCTGGAGCTGCAGCTCTACTCCTACACCGTCTATGGCGTCGCCATCGCCCCGCCCGTGCTCGCCATCTTCTTCTGGTCACGCGCCACGCGGTGGGGGGCGCTGGCGTCCATGACGGTGGCGGTCGTCCTCACGATCACCTGGGAACAGCTGGGCCGACCCGGGGACGTCCACGCCGTGCTGGTGTCGCTCCCGGTCACCGTGGCGACCCTCATCCTCGTCAGCCTGCTCACCCCCGGCGGGGGCGACCGCCCTACGGACGAGGTGGCCGCGGCGGGGGAGCCCGCATGATGCGGCTGCAGGACTACCGGTCGCTGAGCTTCGACGTCTACGGCACGCTGATCGACTGGGAGGTCGGGCTCGCCACGGTCCTCGCGCCCTGGGCCTCCGAGCAGGGTCTGGATCTCGACGACGAGGCCCTGCTGCGCACGTATGCCGGGCACGAGGCGGCGGTGATGCGCGAGCGACCGCGGGAGGCATACCCACGGGTGCTCGCCGAGGCCTTCCGGCGCACGGGCCGCACGCTCGGGTCCCGCGTCGACGACGACTGGGCACAGCGTCTCGGCGGCTCGGTGCCGGACTGGCCCGCCTTCTCGGACTCCCGCGCCGCGATGGCCAGCCTCGCCGAGTACTTCGACCTGATCATCCTGTCCAACGTGCACCGGGCGGGTTTTGCCGCGAGCAACCGCCAGCTCCGGGCCCGGACCACGGCCGTCGTCACTGCCGAGGACGTCGGCGCCTACAAGCCCGCAGACCCGCACTTCCACGCCCTGGGCAAGGTGCTCGACGACCTGGAGATCCCGGCCGAGGAGCACCTGCACGTCGCGCAGAGCCTCTTCCACGACCACGTCCCGGCAGCGGCGCACGACCTGGACTCGGTATGGATCAACCGTCGCCACGACCGTCCGGGGTGGGGTGCCACCCCGGAGCCGGAGGCGGCGTGGACCTACCTGGCCGAGTACCCCTCGATGGCCGCCTTCGCACAGTCCGTGCAGGCCGACGAGCGCATCTGAGGGATACCCGGCCGCGGGTCAGGCGGCGAGGAAGGCGTCGATCTGGTTGATCGACTCGGTGGCGCCCTGCTCCATGCCCATGTCGAGCACCTGCTGCAGCGCCTCCGCGCTCTCGTAGACCGAGGTGAAGGTGGCGCGGGTGCCGCCGTCGTGCTCCTCGAAGGCTTAGGTGTTGCGGGAGACGGGCATGCGCTCGGCGGGCTGCCAGCTCTCCGCGTCCGCGAAGCGGTCCTCGAAGGCGAAGCGGCGGGGCTCTTCTACCTCGGTCAGCTCCCACATGCCGCCGAACCGCTCGCCCTCCGGGCTCGTCGGCCCTACACGGAGGGCGCGATCGGGCTCTACACCGAGGACGCGCGGGTGCGCTTCGCGGATCTGCGGACCGGTCGATGACCAGGTATACAGCTCTCTAGCGTGAGGGTGAGAGAAGGCAAGACGTCGTGATCGACCGCCGCTGTCGCCGCCGGAGGGGCCGGTCCGGGGCTCAGCCGAGGAAGTCGCTGAGCCCGCTGCTGCGACGCTCCCCGGAGCCGGTGTTCGCGGCATTCTCCGCGGGCTGCACGAGCACGTGCCCCTGGCCGGAGAAGGCCATCTGCACCATCTCACCCGTCCCCCCGCGCAGCATCGAGCCGATCCCGCCGGTGTCGGTGCGGATCTGCATCCGGACCGCCTGGGTCCAGAGCACCACCGCCTGCGCGTCGGCGAAGGTCGGTGTCGAGACGTCCAGCGCGATCGGCTCGCCCTTGGTGGTGATCGCGACATACCCGCTGCCGCGCAGCGAGACGTTGAACAGCCCACCGGCCATCATCCCGCCACGTGCCGACACCCGGTGGATGTCCCAGTCGATCGAGGAGGAGAAGGCGAGCACGTTGGCGCCGTTGACCGACACCATGTCGTCGTCCAGGTAGAGCACCTGGACGTCCGCCGCGTCGTCGGCGAGGAAGAGCTCCCCCTGTCCGCTGCACTCCATGATCGGGACGCCCTCGCCGGTGAGCGAGGACTTCAACATCTTGCTCAGCCCGCCGGAACCCTTGTTGGCGAAGCGGATGTCGCCCTGGTAGGCCACCATCGAGCCGGTCCTCGCCATGACCGGCCCGTAGTCCATCCGCACCTTGAGCATCTTGCTGCTCTGGCGGGTGAACTGGTCCCGCGCCTCGGTCTCCTTGAACTCCTCGAACAGCGATCCGTGGATCGGCATGGTCCTCACCCTTCTCGTCACGGTCCCTGCTGAGTATGGTGCGGGTCGAGGTCGGCGCTCAACCCACGGGAGGTGCGGCGAGGGGCGGTCTCGACGCGCGGTCGCGTGGCCCGGACGCCGTCGACGAGGCGCTGCGGGCGATGCCGCGGGCCCTCATCATCCCTGGCGACCACATCGCTCCTGGTGAGCGCTGCGCCGCACTGAGCGGCCGGCTGTGCTTGGCTGGGCCCATGTCAACGACGACACGGACCCTTCTCGCCACCGCCAGCGCTCTCGCGATGGGCGCCACCCTCGCGGTCACCCCGTCCTCGGCCGCCAGCTCCGCCTACGTCGCCCTCGGCGACAGCTTCTCGGCGGGGACGGGCACCTTCGACCGCACGGACTCGTGCTACCGCTCGCCGCGGGGATATCCCGAGCTCGTCGCCCGGGCGAAGGGCCTGGACCTGGACTACCAGGCGTGCTCCGGGGCGGAGACGGCCGATGTGCTCGCCGACCAGCTCGACACGCTGGGCCCGGGGACCGGCCAGGTCTCCGTGACGATCGGTGGCAACGACGTCGGCTTCGCCGACGTGCTCACCGAGTGCGCCCTCCCCGGGTGGATCAGCGACTGCGACGGGGAGATCGACGACGCGCTCGTCGTCCTGCGGACCGAGCTGCCCGGTCGGCTGGACGAGGTCTACGGCGCCATCGACGACCGGGCTCCGGACGCCACGGTCGCCGTCGCCGGCTACCCGTACCTCTTCAACGGCCGGGACTGCAGCTGGCTGACCTTCTTCTCGCGCGGCGAGATGGCCCGGCTCAACGACGGCACCGCCGAGCTCGACGAGATCATCGCCGACCGCTCCACCGCCTCCGGCTTCACCTACGTCGAGGTGCGGGACGACTTCGCCGGCCACGCCGTCTGCGACACGCAGCCCTGGATCAACAACCTGTCCTTCCCGATCGACGAGTCCTTCCACCCCAACCGTCCGGGCAACCAGGCCTATGCCGCCGCCGTCGCCCCGGCCCTCGTCGGGTCGACGATGCCGGCCGCCCGGATGGCGACGCAGCAGGCCACGCCTGCACCGCCGCCCGACGTGCGGGAGCAGGCGCGGGCGGTGCTGGAGCTGAGGCTGGACAGCAGGGCGCACCTGCGGCAGGCGAAGGAGGCGGGGCTGCGGCCGGGCGAGGTGCGCAGCGCCGTCGCCAAGCTGCGCAGCGGGGACGAGCGGGTCGTGCGGGCCGGGCTGGCGCAGTTGCAGGCCCTCGACGCCCGGGTGGAGCAGGGCTGAGAGGCCGGCCGACCGGGGACATCCCGCCGGGGCGGTCATTCGCCGGACACCCGGGTGATTCGGTGCGGACACCGACCGGGGATCTACCGCCGGGGCCGTCCTTTGCCGGTCGCCCGGTCGTCGGCGTGAAATGCTGGCGGCATGCGCAACGTCCTGGGCACCCCGCTGCGGGAGTGCGGCACCGACCCGGTGACGGGCTTCACCCGGTCCGGGTGCTGCGAGGTCACTCCGCAGGACGTCGGCGTGCACGGGATCTGCGCCGTGGTGACCGAGGAGTTCCTGGCGCACCAGTTCTCGGTCGGCAACGACCTGCTCACACCGCGTCCGAGCTGGGGATTCCCCGGCCTGACGCCGGGGGACCGCTGGTGCGTGGTGGCGCTGCGCTGGCTGCAGTCCCACGAGGAGGGACGGGCGGCCCCGGTGGTGCTCGCCAGCACCCATGAGCAGGTGCTCGAGCTGGTGCCGCTGGAGCTGCTGCGTCGGTATGCCGTCGACGTCCCGGACGACCTCTCGGGGTGGGGCTGAGCCCGCTGACGGCGGGTCGGCGTCCTCAGCCCGGGGTGGTCCCTGCCGCGTCCGGACCCGACCCCGACTCCTCCGGGCCACCGAGCCGGATGCGCTCGTCCTCGGCGGCGCGGCGGCCGACGGACAGCAGGAACAGCCCACCGAGCAGGTCGAGGATCCCGATCACGAGCAGCATGATCGTCAGCACCCCGCTCTCCCCGGAGGCGAGCCGGTTGGCGGCGAAGACGGTGATGGCCACGCCGAGCACGAGGTAGACCCAGCCACGGCGGCGCAGGCTGGAGGGGTCCCGCCGCGCGATCTCGGCCGCCGAGGGCCGGGCGATCCCGGTCTGACCTGCCGTGGCCTCGGCAGGCTCCGCGCCAGGCGCCCCCTCGCGGAAGGTCCCGTCGAAGGGCTCCTCGGTCTGGTGGTCGAAGGGCTGGTAGCCGGTCTCCGCGGCGACGATCCCCACGGCGCGGCGAGCCTCCTCGAGCACCTGTGCACGATCGGGGCCCGAGTCCTCGGAGGGCTCCTCGCCGGGCTCGCGCTCACCCAGGCTCACCGCCGCGGAGCCGTCGAAGAGCTCTACCTGGATGCCGGTCCGGGGCGCCGTCAGCTCGCCGTAGACGTCGCCGCCGGTCTCCTCGGCCACCCAGGTCTCGAGCTCGCCGCTGAGCACCTCGCGCAGCCGGGTCTCGATCCGGCGGAACGTCTCCACGCCCTCGGTGAGCGCCTGCTCGTCGGCCTCCCTGCCGGAGTCCTCGGCGTCTGCGGCGGCGAGCGCGTCCTCCCAGCTCTGCCCCGCATCCCGTGGGCACAGGGTGATGTCGTAGCTCATGACCCCATCTTGCCCGCTCCGGCGCTCGCCCTGAGCACGCCCTCATCGGGAAGGCGCATGAATGCGTCAGCGAAATCATCCGAAATGTCCGCAGCCGCACCTGCGCGGCGCCTCGGCGTCAAATGAGAATGCCCTTTTCCCCTTTGTCCGATCAGGTGCGATGTCCTTGTGCGCCGCGTCCCGACGGCCCTACCGTGATGGTGTCGGAAACATTTCCGTGGCCGACGAGAAAGGACCAGAACCATGGCCACCATGACCGCAATCACCTCGTGCGCCGCGACCGCGTGCGCCTACAACAATGGTGGGTGCAGCGCCGAGGCCGTCACCATCGCCGGTGACTCCGGCGGCGCCTCGTGCGGCACCTTCGTCGAACTGGACGTGCGCGGGGGCCTGCCCGTCGCCGAGGGGCACGTGGGTGCCTGCCAGCGACTGGAGTGCGCGCACAACAAGGACCTCATGTGCACGGCCGAGGCCATCACCGTCGGCGGGGACACCGCCAACTGCCTGAGCTACACCGCCGGCTGACCCAGACCGGTCACCGCGGCCTCGAGCTGATCGAGGTCGCGGACCGGTGCGTCGAAGGGCACGAAGACCGTCCGGGTCCGGTCGGCGTCGATGCGTAGCCACGTGCAGCCGGTCCCGTCGACGTCGGCCAGCACCGTCTCGCCGACATGGGGTCGCACCGACGCCGGGGTGGGGTGTCCCTGGCCGACGACCCCGGCCCGGTCGCCGGCGCAGACCTGCGCCACGACGGCCGCGGGGTCGTCGACCGCCTGGGCGATCTCGTGGCAGAGCCATTCCTGCGACCGGTGCGGGAAGCGGTCCGAGCAGACCAGCTCGGCGAACGCCAGGGGGGTGACCCCTCCCTGGTCGTGCAGGAGCACGCGGTCCAGCGCGAGCAGCGCGACCCGGGCCCCGGCCTCGGCGGCCCACCCGACCTCGGTCGGGAGGAGCCCCAGGGCGGCCAACCGGCCGAGCTCCACGTCCTCCACGAGCCGCAGGTGCGCGAGGGCGTGCACGCTGGCCGTCGAGACCCGCAGCCGAGGGTCGGCGCCGTGCTGGTCGATCCGCAGCCGGACCTCGTGGCAGCCCTCGCCCTCCGCCAGGCAGGCGGTGGGGAGCGCGACGGCCAGGACGTCGGCCGGGGTGAGTCCGTGCGCGAGCACCTGATGCGGTCGTCCCGCGTCCTCGCGGTAGGCCACGACCGTGGCGCGACCGGCGCCGTCGAGCAGCCGCGCGGCCGTCGACCGGGTCGTCGCGGCGCGGGGGTCCAGCTGCGGCCCGACGACCGGTGGGGTGCTCGTCATGAGGTAAGGATAACCTCACCCCTTTAGCACCAGGCAAGCCCCGCGCATACCCCCAGGTCAGGCCGGGTCGTGGGTGAAGCGCACGAGCACGATGCCGTGGTCCGCGGTCCCGTCGGCCTTGTGGTCCTCGGTGTTGAGGTGGTCGTTGTAGATCACGAGCCCGTCGAAGAGCCAGCGCCGCCGGTAGGAGTGGTCGTAGAACTGCTCGGAGACGAGGACGTGGTCCAGCGACTCGCGCAGGTCCTGGTAGACGTGCGTGTAGTAGACGTCGCGGGTGTCGCGGTACTGCTGCAGCGTCTGCGCCGTGTAGAGGGCGATGTCGCCCCCGCCACGTGACTCGCCCACGAGGTAGCGGGGCTGCTCGGTGAGGATGTTGAGGGTGTTGGAGTGCTGCCCGTCGTTGACGTCGCCGAGCACGATCACCGGCGTCACGGTGCCCTTGGTCTCCGCGGTGAGGATCACCCGCAGCGCGGCCGCCTCGGCGGTCCGCCGGATGGTGGACAGCGCCGCCCCGATGGCCGTGGTGTGCGGCTTGTAGCGGTCGCGGTCGGCGTTGTACCACCCCTCCCGCCAGATCTGGGTCGGCGCCTTGGACTTGAAGTGGCAGACGTAGACCGCGGTCGGCGGCTCGTCCTCGCGCGGGGCGATCTCGAACCGGAGCACCGGTCGGGAGAAGCCACGGATGCCCACGTCGATCTGCGGGGTCTGCGGGTCCTCACCGGAGGAGGTCAGCCGCAGGTCGTCGGGGAAGTCCTGGATCCACCGCGCCGAGTCCGGGACGAGCAGGTCCCGCCGCACCAGCGCCCCGCACACGATCCTGGCACCGGTCGCGGGTGCGGCGAGCAGCTCGTAGTCCTCGTCCATCCCGGCCTGGGTGACCACCTCGGCCAGCGCGTCGGCGTGCCACCGCTCCTGCACCCCCAGGACGTCCGGTGCCAGCTCGCGCAGCAGGCGCGCCGACCAGGCGACCTTGGCGGCATACTCCTCGATGCTCCAGCCGTCGGCGTCCTGGTACATCGGGCCGCCGGGCAGGTTCAGGTTGTAGAGGTTGAAGGTCGCGACGGACAGCTCGTCGGCGTTCATCGGTGCGCCTCCTGCGGGTTCGCGGCGGGTATGCCTGTGCTCACCCTCTCAGAGCGGGGCGGCACCACTCGGATACGGACTGGTCACCGGCGGCTCAGGGAGTCCCGGAACCGCGGCGTCCGGACCGGACGCCCCGTGCGTCCAGATATCAGGCCCCTCCGGTCGCGAGCGCGTGGCACGATCAGCGCATGCATCCTGCTGACGGTCACGACGTCATCAGGGTCCGTGGCGCCCGGGTCAACAACCTCCAGGACGTCGACGTCGACATCCCCAAGCGTCGGATGACCGTGTTCTCCGGTGTCTCCGGCTCGGGCAAGTCGAGCCTGGTCTTCGGGACCGTCGCCGCGGAGAGCCAGCGCCTGATCAACGAGACCTACTCCGCCTTCCTGCAGTCCTTCATGCCGGTCACGAGCCGCCCCGAGGTGGAGGAGCTGGACGGGCTCTCGGCGGCCATCGTGGTCGACCACGAACGACTCGGTGCCAACGCCCGGTCGACCGTCGGCACCGCGACGGACACCTACGCCCTGCTCCGGATCCTCTTCAGCCGGCTCTCCGAGCCGCACGTCGGCCCGAGCTCGGCCTTCTCCTTCAACCAGGCCTCGGCCAGCGGCAGCGGCCGGCTCGTCGTCGAGAAGGACGGCAAGCCGCCCAAGGGAGAGGTCGCGACCTTCGAGTTCATCGGCGGCATGTGCCCGGTGTGCGAGGGGCTGGGGCAGCAGGCCGCGATCGACGAGGACGTCGTCGTCGACCGGTCGCTCTCGCTCAACGACGGTGCGATCCTCGTGCCCGGCTACGGCGTGGGCACCTGGGGCTGAAAGATATACGGCGACGAGGGGGCCGCCGCCGACGGCAAGCTCGACATGGACAAGGTCCTGGGGGACTACTCCGAGCGGGAGTGGCACTGGCTGATGTACCAGGAGCCCACCAAGGTGAAGTTCGCCGGGATCAACCTCACCTACGAGGGCCTGGTCGTGCGGATCCGGCGCACCCTCTTCGGCGACAAGGAGCCGAAGCAGAAGCACATGATCGACTTCAAGGAGCGGGTCGCCACCACCGGTCCGTGCACCGAGTGCGGCGGCACCCGGCTCAACGAGGCGGCGCGGACGGCCACGGTGGCCGGCACGACCATCCCCGAGTGCACCGCGATGCAGGTGAGCGATCTCGCCGAGTGGGTGCGCGGCATACCGGACACCTCGGTCGCGCCCCTGGTCAGCAACCTCGCGGCGATGCTCGACTCGTTCACCGAGATCGGGCTGGGCTACCTCTCCCTCGACCGGGAGGCCGGGACCCTGTCCGGCGGTGAGGCGCAGCGGGTCAAGATGATCCGGCAGCTCGGCAGCGCGCTGACCGACGTCACCTACGTCTTCGACGAGCCGACCGTCGGTCTCCACCCGCACGACATCCGCCGGATGATCGCGCTGCTGGAGTCCTTGCGCGACAAGGGCAACACGATCCTCGTGGTCGAGCACAAGCCCGAGGTCATCGAGGCCGCCGACCACGTCATCGACATCGGCCCGGGCGCCGGCAACGACGGCGGCTCGATCACCTTCGAGGGCGACGTCGCAGGGCTGCGGGCCTCCGACACGGTCACCGGGCACTACCTCGACCACCGTGTGCCGCTGCGCGACCCGGAGGAGCTGCGGTCCGCGACCGGGGCGATCCACATCCGCGGCGCCGCGACGCACAACCTCAAGGACGTCGACGTCGACATCCCGACCGGCGTGCTCGTCGCGGTGACCGGTGTCGCAGGGTCCGGCAAGAGCTCGCTGGTCCACGGCTCGCTCAGCGGGCGTGAGGACGTGCTCATCGTCGACCAGTCCGCGATCCGCGGTTCGCGCCGTTCCAACCCGGCGACCTACTCCGGGCTGCTCGACCCGATCCGCACGGCCTTCGCGAAGGAGAACGGCGTCAAGGCCGCGCTCTTCTCGCCCAACTCCGAGGGGGCCTGCCCGGCGTGCAACGGCCAGGGCGTCACCTACCCCGAGCAGGGCATGCTCGTCGGCGGCCCGTCGCAGTGCGAGACCTGTGGGGGGCGACGCTTCCGCGAGGACGTGCTCGAGCACACCCTGCACGGGCTCACCATCGCCGAGGTCTTCGACCTCTCGATCGCGCAGGCCGCGGAGGTCTTCACCTCGGGCAAGGCGCAGGGCATCCTGGCGCGGCTGGTCGACGTCGGCCTGGGCTACCTGCGCCTCGGTCAGCCGCTCACGACCTTGTCCGGCGGCGAGCGGCAGCGGCTCAAGCTCGCCTCCCAGCTGGGGGGCAAGGGCACCACGATCGTCCTCGACGAGCCGACGGCGGGACTGCACCTGGCGGACACCGAGCGTCTGGTCCAGATGCTGCATACCCTCGTGGACCAGGGGCACAGCCTGGTCGTCATCGAGCACAACCTCGCCGTCGTGGCCAACGCCGACCACGTCATCGACATCGGTCCCGGGGCGGGGCACGACGGTGGTGAGGTCGTCTTCGAGGGCACCCCGGCCCAGATGGTGCAGGACGGGTCGACGCTGACCGCCGAGCACCTGCAGGAGTGGGTGGGCGCCCGCTGACCGCCGCGATCTCCGTCCGTGGGAGGAGTGATCTCCTGCCACGGGCGGAGGCGTGGCGCCCCGGGTGGGGGCAGGGTGGGAGGTATCGGTTCATCCACATCTGGGAGGGACACCATGCACCGACGCACCATCACCACCAGCATCGCCGCCCTGGCCCTGGCGGCCGTCCCCGCCGCGGCGGGAGCCGTGCCGGGCACGCAGGAGCAGCCGCAGCCCGACGCCCTGCCGGCGCCGATGACGGTCGAGCCCGAGGACGAGCTGCGCCGGTCGATCCGCGAGGCAGCGGCGCAGGCCCAGCGGTCGACGGCGGCAGACCTGCCGGCGACGCAGGGGCTGCCCGGCACCGACCGGCTGCCCCGCTCCCTGCGCCCCGACCTGGACGCCGGGCTGGAGCAGCTCGTGGCCGACGGCGCCATCGGGGTCACCGCACGGGTGGACACCCCGACGCTGCGCTGGTCCGGCTCGGCGGGGACGCGGAGCTTGGACGGCGCCGCACCGGCGCTGGACCGCAGCCCGCTGCGCGTGGCGAGCAACACCAAGATGCTCGTCGCGACCCTCGTCATGCAGGAGGTGGAGGCGGGCACCTGGACCCTCGACACCCCGGTGGAGGAGGTGATCCCCGGCCTCTTCCCGGACCACCCCGAGGTCACGATCCGGCACCTGCTGAGCCATACCTCGGGTATGCCCCGGGGCACCGGCGAGCTCATCGCGCCGTACCTGGGGGACGACCCCGAGGACTGGGACGCCTTCGTCGCGGCGGTGAGCCGGGACTACACCGACGACGAGCACATCGCCGCGGTCAACGCCGTCGAGTGGGATCTGGAGCCGGGGGAGGGGTTCCTCTACTCCAACGCCGGCTACGTCGCGCTCGGGATGCTCCTGGAGGAGGCGACCGGCAGCGACGTCGGGACCCTCATCACCGAGCGGATCCGTCGGCCCGCGGGCATGGGCCAGACGCGCTACCCGGACGAGCCGGGGATGCAGGGCGCCGCCCTGCACGAGGCGATGTTCGTCGACGGACGGGGGTGGATCGGGCTGGAGACCTTCGACCCGGACGTCTTCCGCGCCTCGGGTGCCGCTGTCGCCACGGTCGAGGACCTGCAGGACCTGACCGGCTCCCTGATGTCCGGTGAGCTGCTCTCCCAGGAGAGCGTCGAGGCGATGGTCACGCCGTCCTCGGACAACATCATGAACTACGGGCTGGGGATGTACTCCATCCTGACCCGTGCCGACCCGGCGAGTTCCTCCACGGCCACGACGGCGGGTCGCTGGGCAGCCTCAGCCTGACCTTCACCTCACGGGACGGCGCGCGCCAGTTCTCGCTCGGCGTGACCGGGCGGGACCAGACGCTCGCGCAGGACGCGCTCTACGACCTCAACGATGCCCTGGTGCCGATGCTGCTCGCCACCTGCTGACACCCGACCGCCCGGCTGCGCGGTCTGCATGGACCGGCCGCGCGGTATACCGGATCAGGGCCGCTCGTCGTCCCACTCGCCCTCGCGGACCTGCAGCGCCGCCTCCTCGGCCGGCTCGCCGGCCGAGTCCTCGGGGTGCGTCGTCGGCATCTCGGCGGGTCCGCCGAGCACGTCCTGGTCGGCGGGGATGGCGTCCGGGTCGTCGCCCCCGATCAGCTCGGTCTGCGGCTCCCGGGCGGTGTCCTCACCCCCGGTCTCGGGGCGGCCGTAGGAGGTGCCCTCCTCCGGCAGCTCCTGGGCGATCCGCTGGTCGATGGTCTCCTCGGCGCGGTCGTCGTCGGCGAACTCCGAGCTCACCGGTCGGCGGTCCGGCGGGCTCCAGGCGACGTCCGCGGTGGCGTCCGGCTCGTCGAGGTTGACCTCGGCCTCCGCCTCCTGCTCGGGGGTGTAGTCGCGGATGCCGCTCTCGTCCTCGTGGGGGTGTTCGCTCATAGGACTACGGTGCGCCCGCAGGTCGACGGACGCAAACCAAGCGGCCGGTCGGCGCAGACCGTGCGGCCGGTCCGTAGCATCGTGGGGTGCTCCGCGTCGCCTCGGTCAACGTCAACGGCATCCGGGCCGCGCGGCGGCGCGGGTTCGGCGACTGGCTGGCGCAGCGCGACTGCGACGTCGTGACGCTGCAGGAGGTCCGGTGCCGGGTCGAGGACCTGCCCGAGGACGCCTTCGGCGGCTACCACGTCGCCTACGACCCGGGGTCGATCCCCGGTCGCAACGGGGTCGCCGTCCTCACCCGCAGCCGCCCCGCCGCGGTCCGCACCTGGGGAGCCGAGGTGCTCCTGCGCGGACCCGGCGACCGACATACCGGCCTCGTCGCCGCCGACGCACCCGGCACCCTCGCGCGCGGGATCTCCCGGTATGCCGGTGAGGGCCGCTACGTCGAGGTCGACGTCGACCTGGCCGACGCGGCGGTGACGGTGGCCAGCCTCTACCTGCCCAAGGGAGGCCTGCCCGCCGAGCTGCAGCAGCCGGGGAGGATGCGGGACGAGCCCGACGGCGGCGCGAGGTATGCCCGCAAGATGCACTTCCTCGACGCCTTCGCCCGGCAGCTCTCGCGCTCGCGCCGGGCGGCCCGCGCCCGCGGCCGGGAGTTCCTGCTCACCGGCGACCTCAACCTCGCGCACACCCGGCTCGACGTGGCCTCCTGGCGCCGCAACCAGCAGTCCGAGGGCTTCCTCCCGCAGGAGCGGGCGTGGCTGGACGCCCAGCTCTCGCCGCGCACCCTCGTCGACGTCGTCCGCCGCCTGCACCCGGGCGTCGAGGGGCCCTACACCTGGTGGTCCTGGCTCGGGCAGGCGTATGCCCGGGACGCCGGGTGGCGGATCGACCACCAGCTCGCGACGCCCGGCCTGGCGCGCCGCGCCGTCTCGGCGGTCGTCGACCGGGAGCACCGAGGGGTCCGGCTCAGCGACCACGCTCCGGTCGTGGTCGACTACGCCCGGCCTCTCGGCTGAGCGCCAGGCCGCCAGCCGCCAGCGCGAGCGCGGCCGTGGCGACGACGGCGACGGACATGGTGGCTCCCTGCCGCGCCACCGGCCGGTCCCGGTGCGCTGCCCGAGTCGTGCGGGTCGGGGTGTCTCACGTCAGGAGGAGCCTGCACCGGTGAGTTCGCCCGCTCCCGATGGTCGACACGACATGACCACGACCGCCACGACGGCAGACCGGACCTTCCACCACCTGCTGGTGAACACCGCGCTGGCCGGCCTGACCACGTCATACCTCTGGTTCGGGCTCACCTTCTGGGCCTACCTGCAGACCCGGTCGGACCTCGCGACCGGCATCATCGGTGGCGCCTACATGCTGCTCGTCGCCTTCAGCAGCGTCTTCTTCGGCACCCTGGTCGACCACCACCGCCAGCTGCCTGTCATGCGGGTCTCGAGCACGCTGAGCCTGGTGGCGTTCACGGTGGCCGGGCTGCTCTACCTCGTCGTCCCGCAGCAGGACACGACCGACCTGACCCAGCCGTGGTTCTGGACCCTGTCGGTCATCATCATCGCGGGCGCGGTGGTCGAGCACCCCGGACGACGGCGTGCCTCAGCGCCGCTGCTCGTCCAGGTAGCCGTGGACCAGCGAGACGACCGAGGCGCCTTCGCCGGTGGCGGAGGCGACCCGCTTCATGCTGCCGGCCCGGACGTCCCCGGCGGCGAAGATCCCGGGCACGCTGGTTGTCTGCGGCGCCGGTGGCAGGTCCTCGAGCCACTGCTCCTGCGGCACCTGTCGCCCGGTGAGCACGAAGCCGCGCTCGTCGAGGGCCAGCTCCGGCGGCAGCCAGTGGCAGTGCGGCTCGGCGCCGATGAGCAGGAAGAGCCCGTCGACCTCGATCCGCTGGCGGTGCTCGTTGTCCTTGTGCTCGAACTCCAGCCACTCCAACCGGTCATCGCCCCTCCGTCGACGACCTGTGCCCGGCCGTAGACGGTGATCCGGGGGTTCGCGTCCAGCTCCTGGATCAGGTATGCCGACATCGTCGAGCTGAGGTCGTCGCGCCGGACCACGACGCTCACCGACCGGGCGAAGCGGGTCAGGTGCACGGCCGCCTGCCCGGCCGAGTTGCCGCCGCCCACGACCACGCCGTCCCCCTTCCATCTCGCGGGAGGCCGCCATGGCCGCCCCGTAGTGGACCCCGCGACCGACGAGCTCCTCCAGCGACTCGATGCCGAGGCGGCGGTACTCCACCCCGGTCGCGATGACGACGGCCCGCGCGAGGACGTCGCCGCCCTCGGTGACCACCCGGTGCGGCGCCCCGTCGGCGCCCGGCACCAGCTCGACGGCCGGCCACCCGGTGTAGAACTGCGTGCCGAAGCGGATCGCCTGCAGCCGCGCGCGCTGGCCGAGGCGCATACCGGAGATGCCCCGGGGGAAGCCGAGGTAGTTGCGGATCATCGAGCTCGTCCCCGCCTGGCCGCCGATGGCCTCGGACTCCAGCACCACGGTCCGCAGCCCCTCGCTGGAGGCGTAGACCGCCGCCGCGAGCCCGGCGGGTCCGGCGCCCACGACCACGACATCGGCGACCTGGTCCTGCTCGATCTCGTCGGGGCGGCCGTAGAGCCGGGTCGCCATGTCGCGGACGGAGGAGACCGGGCCGACCTGGTCGAAGGTCGCGACGACGGGCCATGCCGGGGTCCCGTCGGACCCCATACGGGCGAGCACCTGCTGCCCGACCTCGCTGTCCGGCGCGTGCACCCCGGTCGGTGCCCCGACCCGGTGAGGTACTCCAGCAGCTGGTTGGTGAGCGCGTCCCGCTCGGGGGTGATGATCTGCGTCGACTCCACCTCGGGCGTCGCGACCGTGGCGTTCCAGTCGTTGAGCAGCTCGCCGACGGCGACGTGGAACTCCTCGTCCCGCTTGCCCCGCGGCAGCAGCATGAAGGCGTCGATGGCCCCGGTGGCGACCGGAGTCCGCATCTCCACCGCGCCCTGCCGGAAGTGGTCCCAGTGCGAGACGGCCATCCGCCGCGCGGTGGGCACCAGGAGGCGCAGCTTGGCCAGCACGTGCTCGGTCTCGACCCCGGACACCGGGTGGTCGACGACGAGCAGCGCGACCGGTATGCCGTCGGCCACCATCGTGCCGAGCAGCTGCTTCGCGGCGAGCGGGGTGCTGGTGGGGATGACGGCGTACTCGCCGCTGTAGCGCGCGAACTGCGACAGCAGCGTGTCGAGGTGGCTCTCCGAGAGCACGACGATGGCGGGAGTGTGGGTCACCCGGCCAGACTAGTCAGGTCGCGAGGTGGTGCACGTAGCACCAGCGCCAGCTCTCGCCCGGCTCGGCGGACTGCATGACCGGGTGCCCGGTCTCGTGGAAGTGGGCGCTGGCGTGCTGGCCGGCGGAGCTGTCGCAGCAGCCGACGTGGCCGCACTCCCGGCACTGACGCAGGGCCACGACCTCCCGCCCCTCCTGCGCGCAGAGCTCGCAGCGCGGCTCCGGGGCGGCCGGTCCGATCGGGTAGGCCCGCAGCTCGGGACACTGCAGGTGCCCGTCGCTGCCGGTGGCCCGGATGTCCTCCCGGGCGCTGGCCGAGGAGTCGATCATCGACTCCTCCAGGTCGAGCATGCCCAGCACCTGACGCACCACGGGCGAGGGGACCTTCCCCTTGGCGCGGATGTGCAGGATGCGCTCGCGCTCCGCCTCGATCATCGCCCGGCGCAGCTCGGCGTAGGCGTCCGAGGGCGTCTGCCGACCCTCGGTCGTCGAGAGCTGCTCCCAGGCCGCGAAGGTGCGCTGGTCCAGGCGCTGGCGGATCGTGCGGGCCACCTCCACGGTGTCCGTCGTCTCCAGCTCCTCCAGCCGCGCCAGCCCGGCGGTCGCCGCCTGCTGCAGCAGCGTGGCCCGGGCCAGGGCATCGTCGGCCGGGTCCGGCGGGCGCACCCCGAGCAGGCGGGTCAGGGCCGGCAGGGTCAGCCCCTGCAGCAGCAGCGTGCCCGCCACCACGGTGAGGGCGACGAGCAGCAACAGGTCGCGGTAGGGCGTGTCGACGGGGAGGATGAAGGCCGCCGCCAAGGTGACGACGCCACGCATACCGGCCCAGCCGATGAGCGTGGTCTGCGCCGCGCCGGCGGGCTCGCGCCGGTCCCCGAGCCGGCTGCCCAGCAGCGGCCGGGTGAGGTGCACCCAGGCGAGCCGCACCGCGATCACCGTGGCGAGCACCGCGACCGGCACGAGGACGATCGTCCCGACGGACAGGTCGCTGCCCGAGAGGTCCTCCACGATCCACCGCGCCTGGAGCCCGATGAGGAGGAAGACGACGTTCTCCAGCAGGAAGGAGATGGTGCGCCAGGTCGTGCTCTCGGTGATGCGCCCCTGCGCGCTCTGCAGGGTCGAGGACCGGTGGCTCAGCAGCAGCCCGGCGACGACGACGCCGATGACGCCGGAGGCGTGGATGGCCTCGGCCAGCAGGTAGGCCGCGAACGGGGTGACGAAGGAGACCGCCGTGTCGAGCAGCGGGTCGTGCAGCCGTCGCCGCACCCAGGCGACGACCCGGTAGACGAGCAGCCCGACGAGCACGCCGCCCCCGGCCGCCAGCAGGAAGTCGCCGGCGACCCCGCCGGCGCTCACGCCTCCGGCCATCGCGGCGATCGAGGTGCGCAGGGCCACGAGGGCGGTCGCGTCGTTGAGCAGCGACTCGCCCTCGAGCACCGAGACGACCCGGCGGGGCAGGCCGATCCGTCGGCCCACGGCGGTCGCCGCCACGGCGTCGGGGGGCGCGACGACCGCGCCGATCGCGAGCGCGACCGGCCAGCCGACGTCCGGCAGCAGCGCCCGGACGACGACGGCGACCGCCACCATCGTCACCAGCACGGCGGCGACCGAGAGCAGCATGATCGGTCGAAGGTTGGCCTTCATGTCGACCAGCGAGGTCGACAGCGAGGCGGTGTAGAGCAGCGGCGGCAGCAGCCCGATGAGCACGATCTCAGGCTCGAGGTGGATCTCCGGCACCCCCGGCACGAAGGACAGCGCGATCCCGACGACGGTCAGCAGCAGCGGCCGGGGCGCCCAGGCGCTCGGACAACGCCTCGCCCGCGATCACGACGACCGCGAGCAGCACGAGCAGGATGGCGATCTCCACCGGCTCATTCTCCCCCACGCCCGGCGGGCGGCCCCCGTCGAGGTCGGTGCCGCGCCGGCCGTCCTGCTGCCTTGACCCCACGGCACCGACTGCGGGTGGCTAGCCTGGGGACCGATCCACCGGCCGTGCGGTCGCACGCCCGCGCCGCGCCCGGTCCGACACCGACGTCCAGCCCCACGGAGGAGACCCGATGATCACGCACGACGTGCGCGTCCACCCCAGCGCCGACGAGCTGGCCCGCGAGGACCAGCTCGCCTGGAAGATCGCGGAGGTCGCCGCCGACCCGGTCGCCGTCGAGGCCGAGGTCGCCGACATGGTGATCAACCGGGTCATCGACAACGCCTCGGTCGCGCTCGCCTCGGTCAACCGGCGCCCCGCGGTCGTGGCGCGAGACCAGGCGCTCGCCCACCGGCACACCCCTGCCGACGGCGCGCAGGGTGCGGCGATCTTCGGGGACCCGGAGGCGCGGGTCTCCCCGGAGTGGGCGGCCTGGGCCAACGGCACCGCGGTCCGCGAGCTGGACTACCACGACACCTTCCTCGCCGCGGAGTACTCCCATCCCGGCGACAACATCCCGCCGATCCTGGCGGTCGCCCAGCACGTCGGCGCCGACGGTGCGAGCCTGCTGCGGGCGCTCGCGACCGGATACGAGATCCAGGTCGACCTGGTCCGCGCGATCAGCTTGCACGCGCACAAGATCGACCACGTCGCCCACCTCGGCCCGTCCGCCGCGGCCGGCCTCGGGACCCTGCTCGGGGCGCCGACCGAGGTGACCTACCAGGCGATCGGCCAGGCGCTGCACACGACGACCGCGACCCGGCAGTCGCGCAAGGGCGAGATCTCCAGCTGGAAGGCGTATGCCCCGGCCTACGCCGGCAAGGCCGCGATCGAGGCCTTCGACCGGGCGGTGCGGGGTGAGGGTGCGCCGGCGCCGATCTACGAGGGCGAGGACGGCGTCATCGCCTGGATGCTGGACGGCAAGGACGCGCACTACCAGGTGCCGCTGCCCGGCCCGGGCGAGGCCAAGCGGGCGATCCTGCGGACCTACACCAAGGAGTACTCCGCGGAGTACCAGAGCCAGGCGCTCATCGACCTCGCGGTGCGGCTGCGCGAGCAGGTGCCGGACCTGTCGCAGGTCGAGTCGGTCCTCATCCAGACCAGCCACCACACGCACTACGTCATCGGCACCGGCGCCAACGACCCGCAGAAGATGGACCCGAAGGCGTCGCGGGAGACCCTGGACCACTCGATCATGTACATCTTCGCGGTGGCCCTCGAGGACGGGAGCTGGCACCACGTCGACTCCTACACCCCCGAGCGCGCCGGCCGGCCCTCGACCGTCGAGCTGTGGCACAAGATCAGCACGGTGGAGGACCCCCGCTGGACCGAGGCCTACCACGCGGCCGAGCCGGCCTTCGGCGGTCGGGTCGAGATCACGCTCCAGGACGGCACGGTGGTCGCCGACGAGCTCGCGGTCGCGGACGCGCACCCGGCGGGGGCACGGCCCTTCGCCCGGGACCAGTACGTCGCGAAGTTCCGCACCCTCGCCGAGGGCGTGGCCAGCAAGGCCGAGCAGGACCGCTTCCTCGAGGTCGTCTCCGGGCTGGCGGACCTGCCCGCGGGCCGGCTGCACGAGCTCAACGTCGTCGCCGACGCCCTCACCCTCGAGGTCGGGCCGCAGGGGATCTTCCGGTGAGCGGCGACCAGGCCACCGAGGGCGTGCTCGCCCCGACCCGGCGCCGCCAGGCCTTCCGTGCCGGTCTCTCCTCCGGGCGGATCCAGCGGTATGTCGGCGCGTTCACGCCGCTGTCCGTGCCGCTCATCGAGCAAGCCGGCTTCGAGGGCGTCTACATCTCTGGCTCGGTCCTCGCGGCCGAGCGCGGGCTGCCCGACATCGGGCTGACCACGGCCAGCGAGGTGATCGGCCGCGGCCAGGAGATCGCGGGCATGACCTCGCTGCCGGCCATGATCGACGCCGACACCGGCTTCGGCGAGCCCAGCAACGTCGCCCGCACCATCACCGGCCTGGAGCGCGCGGGCCTGGCCGGGGCGCACCTGGAGGACCAGGTCAACCCCAAGCGCTGCGGCCACCTCGACGGCAAGCAGGTCGTGAGCACCGAGGAGATGCTCCGGCGCGTCCGGGCCGCCGTGGTGGCGCGCACCGACCCGGAGTTCGTCCTGTGCGCCCGCACCGACGCCCGCGCGGTCGAGGGCTTCGACGCCGCGCTGGATCGGGCGAGGGCCTACGCCGACGCCGGGGCCGACCTCATCTTCCCCGAGGCCCTCAAGGACCTCTCGGAGTTCGAGGCCTTCGCCCAGGCCCTGGACGTGCCCATCCTGGCCAACATGACCGAGTTCGGGCAGAGCGAGCTGTTCACCACGACTCAGCTCGCGGACGCCGGCGTGTCCATGGTCATCTACCCGGTGACCCTGCAGCGCCTGGCGATGGGGGCGATCGAGGCCTCGCTGGCCACGATCGCGCAGGAGGGCAGCCAGAGCGACCTCGTCCCGCAGATGCAGACCCGCGCGCGCCTCTACGAGGTGCTGCGGTATGCCGACTACAGCAGCTTCGACGCCGACATCTTCGACTTCGCCGTCCCCGGCGAGCAGTGAGGAAGGACCCACCATGACCGAGACCACCATCCACCGCGGCCTCGCCGGCGTCGTCGTCGACGAGACCTCCGTCTCCAAGGTCGACGCCGAGACCAGCACCCTCATCTACCGCGGCTACCCGGTCCAGGACCTCGCCGCGCAGTGCTCCTTCGAGGAGGTGGCCTGGCTGCTGTGGCACGGCGAGCTGCCGACCGAGGACGAGCTGGCCACCTTCACCCAGAACGAGCGCGGCCTGCGCGCCGTCCCGGACGAGCTGGTCGAGGTCCTGCGCGGGCTCCCCGAGGACTGCCACCCGATGGACACGGTGCGCACGGCCGTGAGCTGGCTCGGGGCGCGTGACCCGCGCTCGGAGTCCGACGACCCGGAGGACACCCTGGCGGTGTCCGTGGCGCTCTTCGCCCAGCTCCCCACCATCGTCGCGATCGAGCAGCGCCGCCGCCGGGGTCAGGAGCCGATCGCGCCCGACCCGTCGCTGGGCTACTCGGAGAACTTCCTGGCGATGACCTTCGGTGAGGCCCCCGACGAGGCCACGGTCACCGCCTTCGAGACCTCGATGACGCTGTATGCCGAGCACTCCTTCAACGCCTCGACGTTCACCGCGCGGGTCGTCACCTCGACCCTCTCCGACGTCTACAGCGCCGTCACCGCGGCCATCGGCGCGCTCAAGGGTCCGTTGCACGGCGGCGCCAACGAGGCGGTCATGCACATGCTCGCCGAGGTCGGGGACGCGGACAACGCCGAGCCGTGGCTGGACACCGCGCTCGCCGAGAAGCGCAAGATCATGGGCTTCGGCCACCGGGTCTACAAGACCGGCGACTCGCGGGTGCCGACGATGGACGCCGCGCTGCGCACCTTCGCCGGGGAGGACCACCCGGACCTGCTCGCGACCTACGACCGGCTCAAGGACGCCATGATCGAGCGCAAGGGCATCCACCCCAACCTCGACTACCCCGCGGGTCCGACCTACCACCTCATGGGCTTCGACATCGCGATGTTCACGCCGCTGTTCGTCATGGCCCGCATCACCGGGTGGACCGCCCACATCCGGGAGCAGCAGGCCGCCAACGCCCTCATCCGCCCGCTGAGCGAGTACGTCGGCGCGGAGAAGCGTGAGCTCCCGCAGCGCTGAGCCACCGCGGCGACCGTCCGCCGAGACATGAATCACCTTTCAGTTGGGATCGATGACGGGCCCGAGTGGACCCACGACGCGCGCCCGGAGGAGGCGCCGTTTACGCTTGTCCTCTGGGATTCACCGACCGCAAGGGAGCTCAGATGACCGATGTGGTCCAGGATCTGGTCGTCCTCGTGGACGAGGACGGCCGCGCCCTCGGCACGGCCCCGCGGCAGGGCGTCCACACCGCGTCGACCCCACGGCACCGCGCCTTCTCGCTCTATCTCTTCGACGAGCAGGGGCGGGTGCTGCTCACCCGGCGGGCGCTGTCCAAGCGGACCTGGCCGGGCGTCTGGACCAACGCCTGCTGCGGCCACCCCCGGCCGGACGAGTCCGACGGGGCCGCGGTGCGCCGGCGGCTGCAGGAGGAGCTGGGCGTCGACGTCACCGACCTCCAGCTCGCCCTGCCCACGTTCGCCTACCGCGCGACGGACGCGAGCGGGATCGTCGAGAACGAGGTCTGCCCGGTCTTCGCCGGACGGGTGAGCGGCGAGCTCCTCCCCGACCCGGCGGAGGTGGCCGAGCACCTCTGGGTCGAGTGGGACGACCTGGTCGCGGGCGTGCGCGCCCTCCCCGGGGTCTACAGCCCGTGGGCGGCCGAGCAGGTGCCCCTGCTGGAGTCCGAGCGCCTCCGGCTGCCGCTGCGACCGGGCTCCCCGGCGGATGCTCGGGCCACGGGTGGCGCGGAGCCGCGCGGCACCCTCGACCGGGTCGAGGCGCTCATCGGGGATGAGTGCTCCTGGACCGACCAGATGTGGTCGACCCTCGCCCCGAGCGGGCCGGTCGACCTGATCGCCGACGAGCCGGGCGACCTGCCGAGCTGGCTGCGCGCCGTGCTCACCCACGGCGGCAAGCGACTGCGGCCGCGCATGGGCCATTGGGGCTTCGTCGCCGCCGGGGGGCGCCTCGGCTCCCGCTCCCACGACGACCTCGTGCGGGCGGCCGCCGCCCTGGAGATGCTCCACGCCTTCGCGCTCATCCACGACGACGTCATGGACCAGTCGTCCACCCGGCGGGGCGCGCCTGCCGCCCACGTCGTGGCGGCGAAGAGGCACCGGCAGGGCGGTGGTCAGGGGCGCGCGGAGCGGTTCGGCGAGAACATCGCGATCCTCCTCGGTGACCTCGCGCACTCCCTGGCCGACCGCCTCGTGAACCCCCTCCCGAGCACGATGCGCGACTACTGGTACGAGCTGAACCTGGAGCTCATCGCCGGGCAGCGCGGCGACCTGACCGGCTCCGCGGCGGGCCGGCGGGACCTGGCCCACGCCGAGGCCGTCGCGGCCCTGAAGTCCGGCGCCTACACCATCGAGCGACCGCTGCAGCTCGGCTCGCTGGCCGCCGTCGCCGACGGGGAGCAGCGCGAGGCGCTCTCGGCCTACGGTCGGCACCTGGGCCGCGCCTTCGCCTGGCGCGACGACATCCTCGGGGTGTGGGGCGAGCCGGAGCGGACGGGCAAGCCCAGCGGCGACGACCTGCGCGAGGGCAAGACCACGCTCATCTGGGTGCTGGGGTCCGAGCGGCTGACCGGTGCGGCGGCCGACGCGATGGCCCGGGTCGGCACCGACCAGGCCCGCGCCGAGGACGTCGCGGTGCTGCAGGACGCCCTGGAGTCGGCCGGCGTCCGGCAGGACCTGGAGACGAGGATCCGCGAGGAGGTCGAGGCCGCCGAGGCGGCGCTCCGGCCGGGCCTGCTCACCGAGGAGGGCATCGCCGGTCTGCGCGACGAGGCCCGCGCGATCGCCTGGAGGGACGCATGAGCCACATCGTCGTCGTCGGGGCAGGCCTCGCCGGTCTGGCCGCAGCCTGCCACCTGGTCGGGGACGGGCACCGGGTCACCGTCGTCGAGCGCGAGGACGTCCCGGGCGGGCGGGCCGGCCGGCTCACCCAGGACGGCTTCACCTTCGACACCGGGCCGACCGTGCTGACGATGCCGGACCTCATCGACCGACCCCTGCGTGCCGCCGGGTCGAGCCTCGCGGAGCGGCTGGAGCTGAGGCTCCTGGACCCGGCATACCGCGGCTTCTTCGCCGACGGGTCCACGCTCGACGTCCGCCACGGCCACGCCGGGATGCGCGAGGAGATCCACCGCGAGTGCGGCAGCGTCGACGCCGCGGCCTTCGACGAGTTCGTCGGCTGGCTGCGCCGGCTCTACCTCGCCGAGATGCCGCACTTCATCGACCGCAACTTCGACCGCCCCACCGACCTGCTGGCCCGCCCCCGCGCCGCCGCGCAGCTGCTGGGCATGGGTGGCTTCGGCCGGCTCGGCCCGATGATCCGCCGCCGCTTCTCCGACGAGCGGCTGCACCGGCTCTTCTCCTTCCAGGCGATGTATGCCGGGCTCGCCCCGGACGAGGCGCTGTCGATCTACGCGGTCATCACCTACATGGACTCCATCGAGGGCGTCTTCTTCCCGCGCGGCGGGATGCGCGCGGTCCCCGACGCGCTCGCCGGGGCCGCGGCCGACGCCGGTGCGCAGTTCCGCTACGGCACCTCGGTGACCTCGCTGCTGCGCGACTCGGCGGGTCGGGTGCGCGGCGTGGCCACCGACGACGGCGAGCACGTCGCCGCCGACGCGGTGGTGGCCACCGTGGACCTGCCCAGCGTCTACCGCTGGTGGCTCCCGGACGTGCGCCCACCGCGTGCCGTGAGCGGGCTGCTGGGCGGGCGCTACTCGCCCTCCTGCGTGGTGTGGCACGTCGGGGTCGAGGGCGTGCCCGAGGGCAAGGGGCACCACAACATCCACTTCGGGCATGAGTGGTCCGGCGCCTTCGACGACCTGCTGAAGCGGGGCACCCTCATGGGCGACCCCTCCCGGCTGGTGACCGTGCACTCGCTCGACGACGAGGAGGCCGCCCCGGAGGGCCACAGCACGCTCTACGTCCTGGAGCCGACGCCCAACCTCGAGGTCGGCTCGGTCGACTGGGAGCGGGAGTCTACCCGCGACATGATGCGCGAGCGGCTGCTGACCTTCCTCGACGAGGCGGGCTACCCCACCGGTGTCGTCACCGAGCAGCTCGTCACCCCGGCGGACTGGCAGGCGCAGGGCATGGCCGCCGGCACGCCGTTCGCGCTGGCCCACACCTTCCCGCAGACCGGACCGTTCCGGCCGAACAACATCGACCGGCGGGTGCCCGGCCTCGTCTTCGCCGGCTCCGGCACGGTGCCGGGTGTCGGGGTGCCGATGGTCCTCCCCTCCGGCCGGCTCGCGGCCGAGCGGGTGCGTCAGCTCGTCGGCTGACAGCAGTCGTCACCGGCCGAGCCGCAGGCCCTCCCACGGGGCGCCGAAGGTGGCGCGCACCAGCTCGACGCGGCCGTGCCCGGGCATCGCGGAGAACATCTGCCACATCGCGCCCAGCAGCTCCGGGGCACCGCTGGTGCGGGACATGAAGGCGCGCTGCCGGTGCGGCCCGAGCCGGCCGAAGGCCTCGAAGAGCTCGAGCGTGCCGTCGGTGTCCAACCGCAGTAGTGCCCGCAACCCCAGCTCGCGCACCACGTCGGCCGGCCCGGCCACGTCGACCTGGTGCGCTCGCTCCCCGGCTGCGAGCTGCGCGGCGAGGGTGCGGGCGCGGGCCAGCGAGGACGCGACCGAGTAGCCGGTGACCGGGTGCCCCCCGCGTCCCGCCACGCCCAGGGCCACCGTGCCCTCGGGGGCTGGCGCGTCGCGTCCGCGCATCGGGATGCGCACCACCTCGCGGCTCCGCGGTTCGTCCAGGGCGTCCATCGCGACGCCCCGGGCCCGCAGCCGGTGCTGCAGCCGGTCCCGGAGCTGGGCGACGGGCATACCGGGTGCTGCCGCCAGGCAGGTCTCCTCCATCAGCACCTCCTGCGGCCCGAGCGGGATGGCGTAGAGGAAGGTCGGGACCCCGCCGGGGCTGGGGTGGGGCGACCAGTCGGTGCGCCAGTCCATGAGCAGCGCCTCGGCCCCGTCCAGGGCCGGGACGGCCACCTCGCTCGGGACCACGACGCCGTAGGCCGTCTGCGCGGCGGCGGGGTCGTCCGGCACGTGACCCGCGGGGCGGGCGCCCCGGGCGTCGACCACCACCCGGGCCCGCCCGCGCAGGCCCGTCATCTCCACATCCGTCAGACGGGCCCGCTCGACGGTGGCTCCTTCCAGCGGCAGGGTCCGCTGCAGCTCGGCGTTGTCCAGCACCACGTAGGCCCGGTCCAACCGGTGCCGGCCCCGGCTGCGCAGCTCGGGCTGCGCGACGCGGTGCCGGACGACCGCCGTTGGGAGGTGGCTCAGCTCGTCCTCCCAGACGCCGTAGGTCGGACGCCACACCGCATCGGGGCGGGGGTCGACCGCCAGCACGTCCAGCCCCCGGTCCACGCAGTGGGACGCGAGGGCGCGCCCGGCCGGCCCCAGGCCGACGATCGCGACGTCGTGCACCGCCTCACCTCCGTCCCCGAGCCTATCCGCCGGTAGGCTGGGGACATGGCGCGACGGGGCACGGAGGCTGCGGACCCGGTCCTGGCGGAGGGCTACGCGGAGTGCGAGCGGCTGACCCGTCGCCACGGCACGACCTACTACTGGGGTGCCCGCCTGCTGCCGCCCGGGCAACGCGTCGACGTCTACGCCGTGTATGCCCTGTGCCGGCTGGCCGACGACATCGTCGACGAGCCCGAGACGGTCCGGGTCCCGGTGCCACCCGACCCCGACCCGGGGGTCAGGCTGCGCCGCTTCGAGGAGCTGTTCACCTCGGCGCTGGCGCAGGGGGGATCGAGCGACCCGGTGATGGCGGCCGTGGCGGACAGCCTGCGCCGGCGCGGCACCGACCCCGAGTGCTTCGACCGTTTCTTCCGGGCGATGGAGCTCGACCTCACCCGCGAGACGTGGGCCAGCTGGGAGGAGCTGCGGGACGGCTACATGGAGGGCTCGGCCGCGGTCATCGGCGAGATGATGCTGCCGGTCCTCGAGCCCACCACCCCGGCCGCGAAGGCCCCCGCGCGCTCCCTGGGGCTCGCCTTCCAGCTCACCAACTTCCTGCGCGACGTCGGCGAGGACCTCGACCGGGGGAGGGTCTACCTCCCCCAGGACGATCTCGCGCGGCACGGCGCCGACCCGCACCAGCGAGCCGTGACGCCGGCCTGGCGGGCGATGATGGCCGAGCAGATCGCCCGCAACCGGGAGCTCTACGCCGACGCCTCCCGCGGCGTCGCCATGCTGCCGCCCCGGGGCGCCCGGTGCGTGGCCACCGCGCTGCGGATGTACTCCCTCATCCTGGACCGGATCGAGGCGGCCGACTACGACGTCTTCACCGCGCGCCGCCGGGTGCCCCGGCGGACGAAGGTGGCGATCCTGACCGACGTGCTGGGACGCGGTCCGCTGCACCGCCTCCCCGGCCCGGTGGGGGCGTGAGCCGGATGGCGCTGCGCCTGCCCGCAGGGATGCCGCACCCGCACCTCGTCGTGCTGCGCACGCTCGCGACGCTGGCGCTGAGCGCCGTCGTCGCCCAGGCCGGCTGGGCAGCGGCCTTCCTCGGCGGGCAGGGCCAGTACGTCGGCTACCACCGCGTCGGGGCCTGGGTGACCGCAGGCGTCGTGGTGCTGACGGCGGTCGGCTACCTGGTGCTGCGGCGGTCAGCCGGTCCGGTCAACCTCTCCCTCGCCCTGCTCCTGGCGCTCGCGGTCGTCGTGCAGGTCACGCTGGGACGTGCCGGGGCCGCCTCGGCGCACATCTTCCTGGGGGTGCTCATCGCCATGGTGGCGACCGCGCTCACCTCCTGGACGTATCGTCACTCGCTGTCGGACGGTGAGGACGACCCGGTCGACAGGTCGAGACCGCGCAGCCAGTAGCCCTCGATGAGGTGGTCCCAGCCGAGCTCGGGCTGCTGCGCGACGCGGGGCCGGTGCGCCAGGAGCCGCACCAGCAGCGCGTCCGTCTCGAGCAGGGCCAGCGGCTGACCAGGGCACTTGTGCTCGCCGTCACCGAAGGCCAGTCCCGACCCGCCCGTGCCGCGGGGCATCGCCCGGCCCGGGCACAGGCCCATCGGTGCCGCACCGACGGCCTCTTCGTCGGTGTTGGTGGCGCGGACGCAGACGTCGACGAGGTCGCCGGCCGGGATCGTCCAGGTGTCGTCCCCGTCACGGATCTCGACCGGCTCCTGCACCCGGCGGTAGAGGTGGCCCACCACCGGCTCCAGCCGGATGATCTCCTCGAGCATCTCGAGCCGGGCGGGCTGGTCCGCGGCGAGATAGGTCTCCAGCAGGTCGGGGTCCTCCAGCAGGTGCCAGGCGGCCATGACGATGAACTCCCGCGTGGTGACCATCCCCGCCGTCCCGTAGGTGACGCACTCCACGAGGATGCTGGCGGGGCTGTAGCCCTCCGCCAGCAGGTGGCTGACGATGTCGGTCCGGGGGGTGCGGCGCCGGGACCGCACGGCCGGCCGCACGTCGGACCACCAGAAGCGCAGCACGGGCCACAACCCGTTGCGCGCGGCCCGGGCCCAGGCCCGGCGGGAGCGGCCCAGGTCGGCCCGGGTGATGTCGAAGGGCGGCTGGTTGAAGAAGCTCACCAGGCGGCGTGACATCGCGGGGACCGGGGACTCGGTCAGGCCGACCAGCTCGGCCGTCACCTCGACGGTGTAGTGCAGCGCGGCCTCGTCCAGCCGCACCCGACCCTCCTCGAGGAAGGTCGCCACGAGCCGGTCGGCGCACCGGGCCATCGTGGCGCCGTAGCGGTCGGCGACCACCGCAGGGGCCAGGAACCGGGCGACCTTGCGGCGTTGCTCGTCGTGCTGCGGCCCGTCGGAGACGAGGATCGGGTGGTGCTCCAGGCGGCCGCGCGGGATCGCCTCGGCCGTGAAGCCCGCCTGCGTGGTGCGGTGGCGTGCCCGCAGCAGCTGGCGGGCCGGCGCCAGCGCGCGCAGCCGCCAGACGGTGCTGACACCCTGCTGTCCGCCGGCGTCGACCCGCTCGACCCGCGGGCGGGTGGCCTCGTCGGGCCGCTGCGCCCGGCGGGCGTCCGGCCCCGGGCTCACCTCACGCCACCGTCCGGCCCGGCCGGCGTCTCAGCAGTCCCTGGAGCGGCACGGTCCAGAGGTCCTCGCCCCGGACGCCCCACCCGGAGAGCAGCTCGTTCGCCGCCAGCACCCCGGTGACCGCCGCGCGCTCCATGAGGGCGATGGGCCACGCGGTGCGCAGGCCGTCACCGGCGAGCACGAGCCCGGGGTAGGGGGTGTCCACCGTGAGCCGGTCCCGCCACGGCCCGGTGCTGACCAGCCCGCAGTCGTCCTCGACCAGGAGCTCCTCGTGCAGCACGACCGCGTCCGCGGTCTCGGGGTAGACCTGGTGCAGGGAGCTGACCAGCCGCTCCCGGACGGCCTGCTCGTCCAGCCCGCAGCGTCCCTGCCCGGCGACACCCTCGTCCCGAGCCGGGTCGACGGCATACCCGTGCAGCTCCACGACCGAACCGGCGTGCTCCTGCGCCCAGACCTCCGCGCCGCGCTCGAAACGCTCCAGGACCGTGATGTTGTCCAGCAGGTCGTAGCCGCTGGTCCCGAGGAAGGCCTCGCGACCGGCCTCGACCGGGCGGTCCAGCCACAGCCGCAGCACGGCGAAGGGTGGCGCGTTGCGCCCGGCCGCGACGCGCTCGTGCCAGGAACGGGTCGCCTCGTCCGTCGTCGCCGCCGACGCGGCCCACGGCTGCACCAGGTGCCGGGTCGCGCGGGGGTCGGTCGCGAGCACGACCGCGTCGGCGGTATGCCGCTCGCCCGCCACCTCGACGTCCCAGCCGCCTTCCGGCCGCTGCTCCAGCGCCTCCACCCGCTCGCCGGTCCGCACCTGCGCACCGTGCTGCTCGAGGTAGCGGCACAGGGGGGCCCAGAGGGCGGTGTCGTAGTCGTCGTCGGGCACGTCGAAGATCAGGCCCTCGGAGGAGCCGGTGAAGTAGGTGTGGAACATCCCGACGAGCTCGCCGGCGCCGAACTCCGAGGGGTGGGCGAAGAAGGACCGCGCGAAGACCTCCAGCGCGAGGTGGCGGGCGCCCTCCGGGAAGCGCAGCCGGTCCAGGAAGTCGGCCGCGGACTCACCGTCGTAGCGCTCGTGGCTCTCCGGGTAGGACGTGCTGATGAGCTCCAGCGCGCTCGGCAGGTGGGTGCACGTCGGCGAGCCGGTGACGGGGAAGGTGGGGCTGCGCAGCACGAAGGCCGCCAGGTTGGCGGGGGGTGAGGCCGGCAGGGCGGCGAAGCTGTCGGTGAGCCCGTCGCCGCGGCGCAGCGGGTAGTCGGGTACGGGCACGAGCCGCTCACCCCGCGGGTCGACCCGCCGCAGCAGCGCCCGCAGGGTGTAGTACTGCCGGAAGAAGGCGTGGAAGCCGCGCGACATGGTGCGCCCGTCGCCCACCGGCCAGGACCTGACCCGTCCGCCGAGGCTCTCCTGCGCCTCGACCAGGGTGACCCGCGCGCCGCGCTCGACGAGCGTCACGGCGGCGGCGATCCCGGCGATGCCGCCTCCCACGACGACCACGTCCTGGTCCGTCGTCAGCCGGGCTGCTCCCGGGGCGGCGCGGTGCAGCTGAGCGCGGCGGTCCCGTCCCGGCACGAGGCCCGGGCGCGTGCCGCTCACGAGAGCCCTCCCTCCTGCTGCGGGCGACGGGCCAGCAGGGTGTGCAGGATCCCGCGCTGCCAGCCACCGGCCGTGCTCCAGGACAGGTCCACGAAGCCCGCCCGCCGGACCCGGTCCTCCAGGACGGCGGTGCTGTCGTTGTCGAGCACGCTGCGCCACAGGTAGCGGTAGATGGCCGGATGACCACCGGTCACGGTGGCGAGCGGCGTCACCATCCCACGGCAGACAGCGGTCCAGGTGCGTTCGGCCCGGGCGTCCCCGGTCACGTGGTAGTCCTGCAGCGCGACCCATCCGCCGGGACGCACCTGCTCCAGGACCGAGCGCAGCACCGCGTCCCGCTGCTCCTCGGGCACGTTGCGCAGGAGGTATGCCGCGAAGGCGCCGTCCGCCGGGCGACCGAGCTCCTCGGCGGCGATGGCGGGCAGCTGCTGCGCGGTGGCGTGCACGAAGCTCACCCCGGCGGGCCAGTCTTTCTCCCGCGCCTGCCGCAGCATGCCGGCCGAGGCGTCCAGCCCGACGATCCTGACCTGCGGGCCGGTGGAGCGAAGGAGGGCCTGCGTGGACAGGCCCGAGCCGCAGCCGAGGTCCCAGAGGGTCAGGGGCGCCTGGTCGGCGCTGCTGAGCGCGGCGCCGGGGACCTCGAGCCGCGAGACGAGCCCACGGGCCGCGAGCCGTAGGGCACGGTGGTAGCCCGGGTTGAGCCGGGTCAGCAGGTCGTAGCGCGGGGCCGCCCGGTCGAAGGCCTCGTCGAGCTGGTCGACCTCATCCTCCTGCGGTGACGTCGGGCTGCCGGTGAGGCTGGGCGAGGGCGGGTCGTTGAGGCGGTCCACAGCACCAGCGTAGGTGAGGGTATGTCCTGACCAGCAGGGGACAGATGTCATGGCGCCTCCGGAGGGTCGCGCCCTAGCGTGGCCCCATGATCGATCCCGTGCTCCGCGTGACCGGCCTGCGACGCTGCTTCGGCACGCACGTCGCGGTCGACGACATCAGCCTCGACATCAGGCCCGGTGAGACGTTGGGGTTGCTCGGCCCGAACGGCGCCGGCAAGACGACCACCATCTCGATGATCGTCGGGCTCCTCGTCCCGGACGCGGGTTCGGTCGAGGTGGCCGGCGTGAGCATGGGCGGGCACCCCATCCGGGCCAAGCGGAGCATCGGGTTGGTGCCCCAGGACCTGGCGATCTATCCCGAGCTGTCCGCGCGCGACAACCTGCTCTACTTCGGTCGGCTCCAGGGGTTGTCCGGCGCCCGCCTCAAGGAGCGTGTGGCCCACGTCCTGGAGGTGGTGGGTCTCGGCGACCGCTCGCGGGGGCCGAGCAAGACCTTCTCCGGGGGCATGAAGCGCCGGCTCAACATCGCCGTCGGGCTCCTGCACGAGCCGGCGCTGCTCGTGCTGGACGAGCCGACCGTGGGCGTCGACCCGCAGTCGCGGCACGCGATCCTCACCTCCGTGGAGCAGCTGTCCACCGCGGGGATGGCGGTCCTGTACACGACGCACTACATGGAGGAGGCAGAGCGGCTCTGCGACCGGATCGCGATCGTCGACGACGGTGCGGTGCGGGCCGAGGGCACGCGGGAGGAGCTGGTCGACCTGGTCGGCGGAACCGACACGGTGATCTTGACCGGGAGCGGGCAGCTCGGGGAGGCCGCGCTCGCGCTCGCCTCGCTGCCCGTCGTCGACCAGGTGCACGAGAGCCCCACCGCGCTGCGTCTCGTGGTGCGGCGGGAGCCGGGGTCGATCAGCGACATCGTGGCCGCGGGGAGCGAGGCGGGGATGACGCTGTCCGACGTCGAGATCACCCGTCCCGACCTCGAGTCGGTCTTCCTCCACCTCACCGGCAAGGCCCTGCGGGACTGACCATGCGCCGACTCCTCGTCATGGTCGCGAGCGACCTGCGGCAGCAGGTGCTCGACAAGTCCTTCTTCATCTTCGGTCTAGCGGTCCCGCTGGCCCTCATGTGGGTGTTCTCCCTGATCTTCACCCCGCTCGCCGACGACCTCGACCCCGTCAGGGTGGCGGTCAGCGCGCCCGCTGGTGACGACCTGGCCGCGGTCGTCTCGAGGACGCTAAAGGGGATCGACCCCGAGCAGCTGGAGGTGACGGTGCGTGACGTCGGCCCCGAGGAGGCCACCGAGCTCGTGGCCGACGGGCAGGCGGGTGCGGCCGTCGTCCTGCCGGACGGTTTCGGCCGGTCCCTCCGGGAGGGTCGGGCGCCGGAGGTGGTGGTGCACCGGCCGTCGGGCGCCGGCCTCGAGGCAGACGTCGTCACCAGCGTCGTCGACGGGGTGCTGGACCAGCTCACCGCCACCGCCCGGTCGGCGCGGGCCGCGGACGAGCTCGGGGTCGACCCGGAGCGTCTGGGCGGCCGAGCTGCGGGACACGAGCGGTCCCGCGGTGGTCTGGACCCCCGGCCGCACGGCCGACGAGCAGCTCAGCCCGGGAGGCTCGATCGTGGCGGGGCAGGCCGGCTTCTTCCTGCTCTTCACCGTCGGCTTCGGCGTGCTCGGGATCGTCGTGGAGCGGGAGTGGGGGACGCTGGCGCGTGTCCTCTCGACGCCGATACCCCGCTGGTGGGTGCCGCTCTCCAAGGGGTTGTCGAGCTGGGTGCTCGGGGTGGTCGCCACGCTCGCCCTCCTCACGGCCGGGTCGCTGCTCCTCGACGACGTGGACCTCGGCTCACCGCCCGTCGTGGCCGTGCTCGTGGCGGCGGTGGTGGCCGCCGCCACCTCGATCAGCTTCGTCGTGGTCCGGGTCGCCGGCACCGCGGAGCAGGCCGGGATCGCGCAGACCATCGTCGCGATCACGCTGGGAATGAGCGGTGGCGCCTTCTTCCGGGTGCCCTCGACCGGCACCCTCGGGCAGCTGCTCCAGCTCAACCCGGTGGCCGCGCTGGGGCGGGGTCTGGGGATCACGGCCGGCGGCGGTGGGGTGACGGCGCTCGGGCCCACCCTGCTCACGCTGCTCGTGTTCACCGTGGTGATGCTGCTGCTCGCGCGGGTCCTGCCCGGACGGAGGGAGCTGGTATGAGGGTGCTCACGATCGCGGCCGTCGAGCTCCGGCGGTTCTTCGCCGACCGCTCCAACCTCTTCTTCGTCTTCATCTTCCCGCTCGCGATGGTGGCTGTCATCGGCTGGCAGTTCGGCGGCGAGAGCGGTGGCGGGGCGGTCGCGGTGCACGCCGGGGACACCCCCGCCCGCGCGGCCCTGGTCGACCGGTGGGAGGAGGGCGAGCTCGAGGTCACGCTGCTGGACGACGGCGCGCAGCTGCGGCAGCAGGTGGCGGCCGGTGACGTCGAGGTCGGTGTGCTCGTCCCGGCCGCGGCGGCCGAGGCCTACGACCGGGGAGAGCCGATGTCCCTGGAGATCGTGCAGGGCACGTCGTCCGGGGCCCCGGCCGTCGCCGAGGTGGTGCGCACTCAGGCGGAGACGGTGGCGGTCGAGGCGGCCCAGGTCGCCCTCGTCTCCCGGGTCGCCGAGCGCGACGCGGCGCAGGAGGCGCTGCGGGTTGCGACCCGGGCGCTGCCGGCGCCACGGCTGCTGGTGCAGGAGCCGGAGGACCCGCTGGCCCAGGAGTTCGCCGGAGCGGGACGCTTCGGCACCGGGGCGGCGGGACAGCTGCTGCTCTCTTCGTCTTCCTCAGCACGCTCAGCGCGTCGGCCACCCTCATCAAGGCGCGACGCGACGGCGTCGTCCGCCGCACGATGAGCGCTCCGCTGACCGGGACGGAGGTGGTCGCCGGCCTGGCCCTCGGGCGGGTGGCGATCGCGCTGACGCAGGGCGGCTACATCATGGTCGCCAGCTCGCTCCTCTTCGGCGTGGACTGGGGACACCTCTGGTCCGCCCTGCTGGTCATGCTCGTCTTCGCCGTGGTCGCAGCGGGGGTGGCCCTCGTCATCGGCGTCCTGGTCGACTCCGAGGGTGCGGCCAGCGGGCTGTCGGTCGGTGCCGGGCTGGTGATCGGCGCGATCGGTGGGTGCATGGTGCCCCTCGAGCTCTACCCCGACCGGTTGCGCGCGCTGGCGCACCTCACCCCGCACGCGTGGGCCTACGACGCGCTCGCCGACATCCAGCGGCGCGGGGCGGCCGTGCCGGACGTCCTCCTCGAGCTGGGCGTCCTGGTCGCCATGGCCCTCCTCGTGCTCAGCCTGGCCACGCTCCTGCTGCGCCGCAGCCTGGCCCGGGCGATGTGAGGCGCGCGAGGGCCCGGGGCCGGCGGTCGAGCCCTGTAGGGTGGCGGTGCGCCACGGACGAGCACGAGGGGTCCGTCCGCCGGGTCACGGCCGAGTGGGGCAAGGGCGCGGATCATCGACGAGAGGGAGCACCATCATGGCCAGGCACCGCCACATCACCACGCTCGCGCTCTCCGGCCTCCTGGTCGGCGGCCTGACCGCCTGCGGTGGTGGGGACGAGCCGGCCGCCACCGAGACGGAGTCGGCGCAGGAGAGCAGCGCGCAGGAGACCGGGTCCTCGGAGGAGGAGTCCGCCACCGAGGAGACGACGGAGGAGAGCTCGCAGGAGGAGACGAGCGAGGAGTCCGGCGGCGAGGCCTCCGGCGTCCCGCCGCTGGAGGAGCTGTGGCCGACCGTCATCGACAACGCCAACTCGGCCGAGTCTATGACGACGACCATCGCGGGCTCCGACGGGGAGATGACGATCGACGCCACCCTCACCGGGCAGCTCGACGACTCCAACTTCCAGGTGGAGGCCACCATCGACGGCGGCGAGGTGTCGATCATCGCCGTGGAGGAGACCTACTACCTCAACGGTGACGAGTCCTTCTGGACGATGGCCGGTGGCGAGGCCCAGGCGGGCACCCTGGCCGGGCAGTGGATCGAGGCACCGCCGGAGATGGGAATCGGTGACAGCTTCTCGCTGTCGACCCTGTGGGAGGAGTTCTTCGGGGAGGTCCCGACGGACGCCAGCGACCTGCAGACCTCGACCGCCGAGATGGGCGAGGTCGACGGGATGGAGGCCTACCACTACGTCGTCGAGAGCGACGAGGCCGAGATCTGGGTGTCCGCCGACGGGGAGGACAACCTGCTCCGCGTCGTCATCGCCGATGGCGCCGAAGCCGGCGACGACCTCGAGATGAACATCCGCGACTGGAACGACGCGCCGCAGGTCGAGGCCCCGCAGGACGCGGTCCCGATCGAGGAGCTCATGGGCTCGCAGGGCTGACGTCCAGGTCCTCACCCGCCACCGCGGCCCCGCTGAACTGGGCCGCGTGCAGCCGGGCGTAGGGCCCGCCCGCGTCCACCAGCTCGTCATGGGTGCCCTGCTCCACGATCTGGCCCGACTCCATCACGAGGATGAGGTCGGCGTCACGGATCGTCGAGAGCCGGTGCGCGATGACGAAGCTGGTACGGTCCGCCCGCAGCCGGGCCATCGCCTCCTGCACCAGCAGCTCGGTGCGGGTGTCGACCGAGCTGGTCGCCTCGTCGAGGATGAGCAGCGAGGGCTGGGCGACGAAGGCCCGGGCGATGGTGATGAGCTGCTTTTCCCCGACGGACACGGCACCGGCGTCGTCGTCGAGCACGGTGTCGTAGCCGTCGGGCAGGTGCTGCACGAACCGGTCGACGTAGGCCGCCTCGGCGGCCGCGCGGATCTCTTCCTCCTTCGCCCCCGGTCGGCCGTAGGCGATGTTGTCGCGGATGCTGCCCTCGAAGAGCCAGGTGTCCTGGAGGACCATCCCGACCCGGGAGCGCAGGTCGGCCCGCGTCATGGTCGTGATGTCCTGCCCGTCGAGGGTGATGCGTCCGGCGTCCAGCTCGTAGAAGCGCAGCACCAGGTTGACCAGCGTGGTCTTGCCCGCGCCGGTGGGTCCCACGATGGCCACCGTCTGCCCCGGCTCGGCGACGAGCGACAGGTCCTCGATGAGCGGCTCCGACCCGTAGGAGAAGCTCACGTCCTCGAAGGCGATGCGCCCACCGCGGTCCTGCGGAGGGGATGCCGGGTCGGGGGTCTCGGGCACCTGTCGCTGCGCGTCGAGGAGCTCGAAGGTGCGCTCGGCCGACGCCACCCCGGACTGCAGCAGGTTGGCCATCGAGGCGACCTGGGTCACCGGCTGGGTGAACTGGCGCGAGTACTGGATGAACGCCTGCACGCCCCCCAGCGAGAGCGTCCCGGAGGTGACCCGGAGGGCCCCGACGACGGCGACGAGGACGTAGCCGAGGTTCCCGATGAGGAACATCGCCGGCATGATGACGCCGCTGAGGAACTGCGCCCGCCAGGTGACGTCGTAGAGCTGCTCGTTGATCTCCCGCACCCGCTGCCCGACCTGCTCGCGGCGGCCGAACACGGTGACCAGCTCGTGGCCGGTGAAAGTCTCCTCGATCTGCCCGTTGAGCGTCCCGGTGTGGGCCCACTGGGCCTTGAAGAGCTTCTGGCTGCGCCGCGCGATGAGCACCGTGACCAGCACCGACACCGGGACGGACAGGACCGCGATGAGGGTCAGCGCGGGCGAGATCCACAGCATCATCGCCAGGATCGCCACGACGGTGACCAGCGCGTTGAGCAGCTGGCCGAAGGTCTGCTGCAGGGTCTGCTGGAGGTTGTCCAGGTCGTTGGTGACCCGGGAGAGGATCTCCCCGCGGGGGCGACCGTCGAAGTAGGCCAGCGGCAGCTCGTGCAGCTGGTCCTCGGCGTCCGAGCGCAGGTCGCGGACCGTCCGCATGGAGATGCGGTTGACCAGCCGGGTCGAGACCCACATGAGCAGAGCGGAGCCGACGTAGAGCGCGACGACCAGGGCGACCGTCCGCCCCACCGCACCGAAATCGATGCCCTGGCCCGGCACGAGGTACGGCGTGCCCGCCACCAGGTCGGCCATGGTGTCCTGCCCGTCGGCGCGCAGCCCGCGGACCACCGAGTCCACGCTGGCGCCCTCCGGCAGCCGGGCGCCGAGGAACCCGGCGAAGATGTAGTTCGTGGCCCGGCCGAGCACCCGCGGCCCGAGCGTGCTGAGCACGACCGCGACCAGGGTGAGCAGCACGGACAGGGCGACGTAGGCCCGGTAGGGCGCCAGGCGGCCGGCGAGCCGCCGGGCCGAGCCGGCGAAGTCGCTGGCCTTCTCCACGGGGACGGCCGCCCCGTGCGCACCACCCGGTCCGCGACGCGGCGGTGGTGTCGGCTGCCGCTCCTCGGTCTCCTCGCTCACGCCCGCACCTCCCCGCGCTCCTGCGACCGGACGATCTCGGCATACGTCGGGCAGGTGTCGAGCAGCTCGGTATGCGTCCCGAGACCGACCACCCGGCCCTCCTCGAGGACGACGATCTGGTCGGCGTCGGCGATGGTGGACACGCGCTGCGCCACGACGACGACCGTCGCGTCCCGGGTATGCGGGCGCAGGGCGGAGCGCAGCCGTGCGTCGGTCGCGAGGTCGAGCGCCGAGAAGGAGTCGTCGAAGAGGTACAC
This sequence comes from Serinicoccus marinus DSM 15273, assembly GCF_008386315.1. Lineage (NCBI taxonomy): Bacteria > Bacillati > Actinomycetota > Actinomycetes > Micrococcales > Ornithinimicrobiaceae > Serinicoccus > Serinicoccus marinus. The sequence continues at coordinate 86,859 of NZ_CP043808.1, forward strand.
GGAGGGCCGGGCCACGAGCGCCCGCGCGATGCACAGCCGCTGGCGCTGGCCACCGGAGACGTTGCCGCCGCCCTGCGCGATCGGGTGCTCCAGCCCCTCCGGGAAGGCACGGACGAAGTCCTCGGCCTGCGCGACCCGCAACGCCTGCCACAGCTCGTCGTCGGTGGCGTCGGGGTCGCCGAAGCGCAGGTTGCTGGCGACCGTGCCGGAGAAGAGGTAGGGCCGCTGCGGCACCAGGCCCACGCGGGACCACAGCTGCTCCGGCGCGAGGTCGCGGACGTCCACCCCGTCCACCAGCACGGCGCCGCCGCTGACGTCGGCCAGCCGCGGCACGAGCCGAACCAGGGTGGTCTTGCCCGACCCCGTCGCGCCGACGACCGCGGTGGTGGTGCCGGGGCGCGCGACGAGGTCGACGTCGCGCAGGACCGGGTGCTCGGCGCCGGGGTAGGTGAAGGTGACCCCGCGCAGCTCGACCACCCCGCGGGCGTCGTCCCGGGGAGCCTGCGGCCGGGCGGGGGCGACCACGGTCGTGGTGGTGTCCAGCACCGCGCCGATGCGCTCGGCGGACACGGTGGCCCGCGGGATCATCGTGGCCACCATCGTCGCCATCATGATCGACATGAGGATCTGGATGAGGTAGCTGATGTAGGCCGTGAGCCCCCGACCTCCATGGCGCCGGAGGACACCCGCTGGGCCCCGAACCAGATGACGCCCACGCTGGAGAGGTTCATGACGAGCATGACGAACGGGAACATCAGGGCCATGAGGTCGCCGAGGCGCAGCCCGATCCCCGTGAGCTCCTCGTTGGTGCGGGCGAAGCGCTCGCGCTCCTGCGGCTCGCGGGTGAAGGCGCGGATGACCCGGATGCCGGTGATCTGCTCGCGCATGATTCGGTTGACCGCGTCGAGCTGACGCTGGTTGGCCCGGAAGAGCGGCACCATCCGGGTGATGATGACGCCCATCCCCGCGAGCAGCACCGTCACGGCCACCGCGATGAGCGGGGAGAGGCCGACGTCCTGGCGGACCGCCATGACGACCCCGCCGACCGCGGTGATGGGGGCGGCGACCAGCATGACGAGGGTCATGAAGGTCACCTGCTGGACCTGCTGGACGTCGTTGGTGCTGCGGGTGATGAGCGAGGGTGCGCCGAACTCCCCGAGCTCGCGGGAGGAGAAGGTCAGGACCCGCTCCACCACGGCCGCCCGCACGTCGCGGCCGACCCCCATCGCCGTCCTCGCCGCCGCCCAGGTGGCCGCGACCTGCGCGGTCGCCTGCACGGCGCTGACCGCGAGCATGATCCCGCCGACCCGCCAGATGTAGGGCAGGTCGGTCTGCACGATGCCCCGGTCGATGATGTCCGCGTTGAGGCTGGGCAGGTAGAGGCTGGCCAGGGTCGCGACCAGCTGGAGGACCAGCACCGCCACCACCAGTCCGGCGAAGGGCCTCAGGTGCTGGCGCAGGAGACGGATGAGCACCATCTGATTGTGCACCCTGCCGCTGGGCGCGCGCCGTGACCTCACCTGCGGAGGTGAGGTAAAGAGCATACCTGCAGGTCAGAGACCGTTTCCGCAACGTCGGGTATGCCGTCGCCGTGACCACAACGTGACCTGATCGTGACTCTCCACCCCTGGCCAACGGCCGCTGGCGACCTAGGGTCGAAGACGGTCCTCGCGACCTGTCGGGGGCCGGACCATCGAAGGAGACCATTCGTGAGCAGTGCCAGGCCTGGGGGATCTCCCCGCCGCGCTCTCTCCGCGATCGCCGTCCTGTCGCTGACCGGTGCCGTGCTGGCACCGCTGTCGGCCGCAGCCGACGACGACGCATTCGTCGCACCGGGTTCCCCGGCGCCGGAGAGCAAGATCCAGGACGACGGAGTCACCGGCGCAGAGCTGGTGCCCGACTCCTACTTCGTCCAGCTCGCTGGACCCAGCACGAGCGCCGGCGGTTCGCTGGCCTCGATCGAGTCCCAGCGCGACCGCTTCCTCGCGGACGTGGACGCCACCGGCGTGGAGCTGGAGGTGCGCTCGGAGTTCGGCACCCTGTGGAACGGCCTGTCGGTCAAGGCCGACGAGGAGTCGCTGCTCGAGCTGGCCGCCTCCGACGCGGTCGAGGCGATCTTCCCGGTCGGGGTCATCGACGCCCCCGAGCGGCCGGAGGACACCCAGATCGACCCCGAGCTGTTCACCGCCATCTCGATGACCGGCGCCGACATCGTGCAGAGCGAGCTCGGCTACGACGGCACCGGCGTCAAGGTCGGCATCATCGACACCGGCATCGACTACGACCACCCTGACTTCGGCGGCAACGGCAGCCCCGGGAGCACCACCTTCCCGACCGAGAAGGTCGCCTTCGGTCACGACTTCGTCGGCGACGACTACAACGCCGACCCCGGCGCTGGCGACGCTTACCAGCCCAAGCCGTTCCCGGACGCGGACCCTGACGACTGCCAGGGCCACGGCACCCACGTCGCCGGCATCACCGGTGCCGACGGCGAGGTGACCGGTGTCGCCCCCGGTGTGACGCTGGGCGCATACCGCGTCTTCGGTTGTGACGGCTCGACCGACGCCGACATCATGCTGCACGCGATGGAGCAGACGCTGACCGACGAGATGGACGTCGTCAACCTGTCCATCGGCTCGGCCTTCTCCGCGTGGAAGGAGTACCCGACCGCCCAGGCCACCGACGCGCTCGCCCGCGAGGGTGTCGTCGTCGTCGCCTCCATCGGCAACTCCGGTGCCAGCGGCCTGCACTCGATCGGCGCCCCCGGCGTCGGTGAGGACACCATCGGTGTCGGCTCGGTGGACAACACGTCCTACGAGGCCAACTTCTTCCTCGACGAGGAGGACAACGAGGTCCCCTACACCGTCGGCTCGCCGGCCCCCGAGCCGCCGACCTCCGGTGAGGACACCGTCGTGGCCGTCCACGCGCCCGGCACGACCGAGGCCCAGGCCTGCGGCACCGACCCCTTCAGCGCGGAGGAGCAGGCCGTCATCGAGGGCAACTGGGTGATGATCCAGCGCGGCAGCTGCAGCTTCTACGAGAAGGCGCTCAACGGCCAGGAGGCCGGCGCGACCGGTGTCATGCTCTACAACAACGTCGGTGGCAGCATCAACCCCAGCCTCGCCGGTGAGGAAGACATCGAGGTCCCCGTCGTGATGGTGACCCAGGCCGACGGTGAGCGGCTGGCCGCCGACGCTCTCGCGACCGAGGGCCACGTCGTCACCTGGACCGAGGGTTCGACCTCGGTGCCGAACCCGACCGGTGGGCTCATCAGCTCGTTCAGCTCCATCGGCACGATGGCGAACACCACCGTCAAGCCGGACCTGTCCGCCCCGGGTGGCCAGATCTACTCCACCTACCCGCTGGAGACCCAGCCCTACGCCACCCTGTCCGGCACCTCGATGGCGTCCCCGCACGTCGCGGGGGCGGCCGCCCTCATGCTCGAGGCCGACCCGGACCTCGGCGTCGAGGAGGTCAAGCTCAAGCTGCAGAACAGCTCGATGCAGTTGCCGCTGAACATCGCGCCGGCGGCCGGCCTGGAGCTCGTGCACCGGCAGGGCGCCGGCATGATCCAGGTCGACGACTCGATCCTCGCCCAGGCGACGATCGAGCCCGGTCTGGTCCAGCTGGGCCAGCAGCTCGCCGGCGAGACCAGCACCCAGACGGTGACGCTGACCAACACCAGCGACGCCGAGCAGGTCTACGCGGTGGAGCACACCCCGGCCGTGGCGACCTCCGGCACGGCGAACGACTTCGGCTACTACCTGGCCCCGGCCGACGTCGCCGTCGCGCCGAGCGTGGTGGTGCCCGCAGGCGCCAGCGTGGAGGTCCCCATGACCATCACGTCGCCGTCGATCGACGGCGAGATGGGTCCGATCTTCGGCGGCTACGTCACCTTCAGCACCGGTGAGGGCGAGGAGGCCGACAGCTACTCGGTCGCGTACGGCGGTCACGCGGCCGACCTGCAGGAGACCGAGGTGCTCGCCGACATGGTCGACGCGGAGGGCAACGTCACCCAGGAGCTGCCGGCCCTGGGCGCCATCGCCCAGTGCGGCCTCTACCTCGGCTACCAGTGCGTCGAGGACGGTGGCACCTACGGCTTCGTCGACGAGGGCTACACCTTCTCCATGGAGCAGGACGACGCCCCGCAGTTCCTCGTTCACTTCGAGCACCAGGCGCGGCGTATGGAGTGGGAGGTCTTCGCGGCCGAGGACGACGGCAGCAAGGGTGAGTCCCTGGGCACCGTCGCCGAGCTCGACTACCTCGCCCGGTCCGCCAGCCGGAACGGCTTCACGGCATACCCGTGGGACGGCATGATGATCGACGAGAACGGCGCCAAGGTCCGGGTCCCGGACGGCGACTACATCCTCGAGCTGACGGTCACGAAGGCCTCGGCGTGGAACGACGACCGTGAGGCGCAGACCGAGACGTGGGACAGCCCGGTCTTCGGGATCGCCTTCGACGGCTCGGACTACGGCGACGTGGACCGTCCCGAGGTCCAGCGCACGATCGGCCAGGACCGCTGGTCCACCGCCTCCGAGCTGGCCGTCGAGGCCTTCCCGCAGGGTGCGGACACGGTCTACGTCGCCAGCGGTCTCGCCTTCCCGGACGCCCTGGCCGGCGGTGCCCTCGCGGGCTCCGACGAGGCGCCCGTCCTGCTGACCCAGCCGGACAGCCTGCCGGCGGCGACGCGGATGGCCCTGCAGCAGCTCGGCCCGGACAGCATCGTCGTCCTCGGTGGCGAGGGTGCGGTGAACGGCGACGTCATGACGGCGCTCGCCGAGTACGCCGACGTCGAGCGGCTCGCCGGTGACAACCGGTACGAGACGGCGGTCGAGGTCAGCCAGACCCAGACCGACGACGCCGACGTCGTGTTCCTCGCCAGCGGCAAGGACTACCCGGACGCCCTCGCGGCGGCCGCGGCCGCCGGGATGGAGGACGCCTCCGTCCTGCTGACCCGTCCGGACCTGCTGCCGAACGCGACGGCCGCGGAGCTGGAGCGCCTGTCGCCGGAGACGGTCTACGTCATCGGTGGTGAGGGTGCCGTCTCCTCGACGGTCGCGACCGCGGCCGGTGCGGCCGCCGGTGAGGTCGTCCGTCTGGGTGGCACGAACCGCTACGGCACCGCTGCGGCGGTGGCTGAGGAGTTCTTCCCGACCCCCGCGCCCGGCGTCTTCCTGGCGACCGGCGTGGAGTTCCCGGACGCCCTCGCGGCGGCCCCGGTGGCGGCGATGAACACCATGCCCGTGCTGCTCACGCGGCCGGACATGCTGCCCAGCCCGACCGTCGACGTGATGACCTCTCTGCGGGCGCAGATGGTCCACATCGTCGGTGGCTACGGCGCGGTCGAGCTCGGGGTCCAGGAGACCCTGGAGGACGTCGTCTACCCGTGAGGTCACCGACCTGACGGACGACACCGGAAGGCCCCCGTCGCGCCTCGGCGCGGCGGGGGCCTCCTGCGTCCTCGGGACACCGTGGACGCGGAACTGCCGACCGTGGATGTGTTGCCGGGGGCAGCAGGGTCGGGGTCGGGGTGGGGTGCGCTCCCGCGCCTCAGAGGTGTGCCGCGAGCCGCTCCAGCCCGTCCGCGCCGAGGACCTCCTCGGGCAGCAGCGGCACCTGGGTCACCGGGAGGTGGGGCAGGGCGTCGGCGAGCTGCCCGACATACCCCTCCTCGAGCTCGCGGCGGGCGGCGAGCAGGTCACCGGCGCCGGCGGGGGAGCGCTTGTTGACCACGAGGGCGCCGACGCTCATGCCGGCCCCGGTGAGCTGCTCGTGCAGCTCCACGGTCTCCAGCACCGGCAGGCGCTCGGCCGCGAGCACGATGACGAAGGCGCTGCGCGCCGGGTCCTGCAGCACCGCCCGCAGCTCGGCGAAGCGCGCCTGCCGCCGGTCCAGGATGCGCCGGATCTCGGCGTCCCGGCGCGAGCGCCGGTCGGGTGCCGCCGCCTGCCGGCCACCGGGGGAGCTGCCGAGGATGTCGGCCGCCGCCCGCTCACCGGCGTCCTGCCGGGGCCGTCCCTGCAGCCCGCGCAGCGCCGCGCCGAAGCGGGCCGAACGGTCCTGCCGGCGCAGCAGCCCCTCGGTCCACGCCTGCATGAGCTCGGGCAGCGCGACGAGGCGCGAGGTGTGCCCGGACGGCGCCGTGTCGAAGACGACCAGCTCGTCGGGGTGCCGTCCCTCGAGCACCTCCGCGATCCGCTCCAGCACCGCCGCCTCGTGGGTGCCGGGGGCGTCGCGGGCCAGCTCGAGGTGGCGGGTCACCTCCCCCTGCAGGTGCTCGGGCATGAGCCGGTGCATCGTGGCGCGCACGGCGCGCAGGTGCTCGTCGGTGGTGCGCGCCGGGTCGATCTCCAGGCCCCGCAGCAGGGGGGCCAGCTCGACGGTCTCGTCGCCGACCGGCCGCCCCCACAGGTGGCCCAGGTTGTGCGCCGGGTCGGTGGAGACGACGAGCACCCGCCGGCCGCCCCGGGCGAGCGCGAGGCCCAGCGCCGAGGCCACCGCGGTCTTCCCGACCCCGCCCTTGCCGCCGACGAAGAGCACCTCCCGACCGTCGGCGAGCCCGCTCAGCACGCCGGGCCCCCGGTCAGCAGCACGAGAAGTGGTCCAGGGGGCTGCGGTCCAGGCCCATCCGCCGGTGCCAGTCGTGCACCTGGTCGTAGACCACCGGCAGCAGCTCCACGGTGTAGTAGCTCGCCGGGTTGGGCACCCCGAGCGCCTCGGCCATGACGACGACCATGAAGAGGTCGTCCTCGTCCTGCTGCGCCCGCGCGAAGGTGCGGGCGTAGGGCCCGGAAAAGACGTCCCGCAGCACGCCGGCCGCCGTCCGGAGACGCCCGGCCGGCGTGGGGTGCTGCGCGCCGTCGCTCATCGCCCCACCGTATGCCGGGTCAGCTCTCGTCGTCGCGGGTGCGGCCGGGCCCCCCGGGGGCGGCCACCTCGGCGGTGGAGAGCTGCTCGAGCTCGGCGTCGTCGTCACCCTGGTACTCGCGGGCCTTGCGCATGGCGCCGAGCGCCTCGACCATCACCCAGAGCGAGGCGACGAGGATGACGATGTCGAGGACGAGCAGCAGCCAGTTGCCCTCCGACCAGAAGGTGCCGAGCTGGATGAAGAGGGCGTAGAGCGTCATGACGCCGACGAAGGCCAGCGGGATGAGCGCCGGCAGGGCGGTCCGGCCGCGACGCAGCAGCATGATCGCCACGATCGACAGGGTCAGCCCGGCGAGCAGCTGGTTGGTGGTGCCGAAGAGCGGCCAGATGAGCATGCCGCCGGAGCCGTCCACACCGGCGCCGAAGGTCAGCGCCAGCGCGACCCCGACGGCGACCAGGGTCGCGACGCCCTTGCCCAGCCGGACGCCGGCGATCTCGCCGATCTCCTGGACGACGAAGCGCTGCAGCCGGACGCCGGTGTCCATCGTCGTCGCGGCGAAGAGGATCGCCGTCGTCGCGAGGATGGTCGCCGACAGCGACTGCGGCAGGCCGAGCCCGCTCTCGACGATAGCCCCGCCGCCGGAGACGAAGGCCCCGACGCTGCCCTGGCCGAAGGCCGAGTAGACCTCCTCCCAGGCGGCGAGCGTCTGGAAGCCCGCGGTGGCCGCGATGATGGCACCGAGCGCCAGCAGGCCCTCGCCGACGGCACCGAAGTAGCCGACGAACCGGGCGTCGCTCTCCTTGTCCAACTGCTTGGAGCTGGTGCCGGAGCTGACCATGCCGTGGAAGCCGGAGATGGCGCCGCAGGCGATGGTGACGAAGAGCAGCGGCACGATCGAGGGGGTGCCCTCCGGGACGTTGCCGTTGACGGCCGGCGCGACGATCTCCGGGCGGGCGATCAGCACCGAGCCGTAGAGGATGCCCAGGGCGATGAACAGCTGCAGGCCGTTGATGTAGTCACGCGGCTGCAGCAGGACCCAGACGGGCAGCATCGAGGCGATGCCGGCGTAGACGAAGAGCAGGACGATCCAGATTGCGTTGGCCGGCAGCCCGGCGACCGTCTCCGGGAGCGCGAGCGGCACCTGGTCGCCGATCCAGATGAGCGCGTACAGCGCGACGACGCCGACGACCGAGACCAGCGGCAGGCTCCAGCGCAGCCGGTAGATCGCCTGCCCGACGAGGAGCGCCACGAGCAGCGCGCCCCAGGTCGGGATGACGGCGGTCGGGGTGCTGACGAGCAGGCCGGCGATGACGACCGCGAAGGCCGCGTTGACCATGAGCAGCAGCAGGAAGATGACGACGAGGAAGAGGTTGCGGCCGCGGCTGCCGATGTAGCGGCCGGACAGCGCCCCCATCGACTGGCCCTTGTTGCGGACCGAGGCCCACAGCGCGCCGAGGTCGTGCATGCCGGCGAAGAAGACGGTGCCGATGGTGACCCAGAGGAAGGCCGGCAGCCAGCCCCAGATCACCGCGATGGCCGGCCCGACGATCGGGGCGGCCCCGGCGACCGAGGTGAAGTGGTGCCCCCACAGCACGTACTTGTTGGTGGGGACGTAGTCGACCCCGTCCTCGAGCTGGTGCGCCGGGGTGGTGCGCGAGTCGTCCAGGGCGTAGATCTTGCTCGCCAGGAAGCGTGAGTAGAGGAAGTAGCCCGCGAGGATCATCGCAACCCCGACGAGGGCGAGCACGAGCGAGTTCATGACGGTCTCCGTTGACGGTGAGCCCTGGGCAGGGTGGTGACGACCCTGAGCCTAGCCTCCCCACGCCAGCCCCACCAGCCCCATGCGTCACGTATTGCGCTTCCGAGCACCCGGGTACGGGCGATCCCGCCCGATCAGCCGGAGCTCGCCGACTCCGGGGTGAGGACCTCGATGCTGCCCATCGTCGTCTCGAGGTCCACGATGTAGGGGGAGTCGCTGGCGCGGTCGACGGTGACCCGGGGGTCGGCGCCCATGTCGGTGCTCGTGGTCACGGCGTAGGACACCTCTCCGGGCAGGGTCACCGTGACATCGCCCATGGTGCTGGTCACCCGGACGAGCTCCGGCGGCTCGCCGAGGCCCTCGATCGTGACGTCCCCCATCGTGGAGTCCAGCTCGACCCGGGACGGCTCGCCGTTGATCGTCATGTCGCCGCCGGTGCCGCTCGCCGACACGGCGCCGGTGGTGGTGACGTCGATGTCGCCGAAGCCGCCGGTCACCTCGACGTCGGTGCCGGGCGGGACGGTGACCGAGAAGCCGGCCGCGCACTGCCCCAGGTTGCCGCCGCTGCACGGAGCCTGCACCACGACCGACCCGTCGTCCGGGGAGTCCCGGAGCAGGCCGAGCTCGGGCTTGGCGAGGGACCAGTGGAGGTCGGCCTCGACCCGGGCCTGCTCGCCCTCGCGCGCCTCCCGCACGTCGACGTCACCGCGGGGCGACTGGATGATCACGCGGTCCAGGCCGTGCGGCAGGGTCAGCGCAGCGGTGTCGGACTGACGGAGCATGCTCGGCACCGAGCCGACCGTCGCGCCCCCGACCAGCACGGCGGTGACGACGCCGCCCACGACCCGCAGGCCGGTGTAGCCGCCGCGGCTGGTGCGGATGCCTCGTGCCGACGTGCGGGCCGGCTGCTGCCCGGTCATCCCGCGTGCTCCCCGTGCTCGAGCCACTGGAGCACGGCGAGCACGCGGCGGTGGTCGTCGTCGGTCGGCGGGAGGTCGAGCTTGCCGAAGATCGAGGAGACGTTCTTCTCCACCGCGCCCTCGCCGATGAACAGCTCGCGGCTGATCGCGCTGTTGGTGCGGCCCTGCGCCATGAGCCGCATGACGTCGCGCTCGCGCGCGGTGAGCCGCTCCAACGGGTCGATGTTGCGGGCGCGGGACATCAGCTGGGAGACGACCTCCGGGTCGAGCGCGGTGCCGCCGGCGGCCACGGTGTGCAGGGCGGCGACGAAGTCGCTGGTGTCGGCGACCCGGTCCTTGAGGAGGTAGCCCACCCCGCGCGGGCGACCGGCCAGCAGCTCGGTGGCGTAGCGCTCCTCGACGTACTGGCTCAGCACGACGACGGCCACGTCGGGCAGCTCGGAGCGCACCTCCAGCGCCGCCATGAGGCCCTCGGCGGTGAAGGTCGGGGGCATCCGCACGTCGACGACCACGAGGTCGGGCCGGTGCTCGCGGACGGCGGTGAGGAAGCTCTTGGCGTCCGGGCAGGCGTCGACGACCTCGAAGCCGGTGGCGGTCAGCAGGCGCACGATGCCGTCGCGCAGGAGCACCGAGTCCTCGGCGAGGACGACCCGCAGGGGGGTGTCGGAGGCGCGCTCGGTGCTGGTGCTCATCGGGTGGTCCTCTCGCGCAGGGGGAGGGTGATGGCGACCGTGGTGCCGGAGCCCACGGGCGAGTGCACGTGGAGCTGCCCGTCCACCGCGCCGACGCGTTGCCGTAGACCGGTGAGGCCGCTGCCGCCGCCGACGACGGCACCTCCGTCCCCATCATCGGTCACGGTGATGGCCAGCAGGTCGCCGGTGAGGCCGCGGGCGGTGCCCAGCTCGACGGTGGCCCGGTCCGCCCGCGCGTGCTTGGCGATGTTGGTCAGGGCCCCGAGACCGAGAAGTAGGCGATGGCCTCGACCGTCGGGTCGAGCCGACCGGCCGGCAGCCGGCTGCTGACCGTGACCGGCACCGGGCTCCGGGCCGCCAGGGCCGACACGGCGGCGTCCAGCCCGCGGTCGGTGAGGATCGGCGGCACGATGCCGCGTGCGACCTGCCGCATCTCGGTGATGGCGTCCTTGCTGGAGGAGTGCGCCTCGTCGAGCAGCTCGCGCACCCGTCGGGCCGCTTCCGGGTCGTCTGGGTCACGGTCCAGCGCGTCCCGGGCCAGACCCAGGCTCATGGCGATGGAGACCAGGCGCTGCTGGGGTCCGTCGTGCAGGTCGCGCTCGATCCGTCGTCGCTCGGCCTCGACCGAGTCGAGGGTGTCCTCACGGGTGGTCGTCAGGGTGTCGACGCGCTCGCTCATCTCGCGCAGCCGGGCCTGCGCGTCCTCGCCGATGAGCCAGCGGGCCAGCACGACGTCGACGCTGGCCAGGCCTCGCGCGATCCACGGCATACCCAGGACGAGCGCGACCCCGATGAGCCAGGCCACCGTCAGCTCCAGGGTCGAGCCGACCCGGAGCAGGCCCATGATCGAGACGCCGTCGCCGAGCCACGCCCACAGCGGCATCGTCGCCAGGAGCACCCCGGTGACGAGGAGCACGAGCCCCAGCGAGCTGGAGATGAGCCCCCACAGACCGTGCAGCCCGGCCCATCCGAGGGCCCGGAGCCGGGCCTCGTCCAGGCCGAGCACGCGGCGCCAGGCGGGGGCGGTCGACGGGCCCCGCTCGCCGATGTCGACCCCCAGGAAGGCGGCGATGCGGTGCCGCTCCAGCCGGGACAGGGCGAACGAGCCCCAGAGCGCGGGGACGAGGATGAGCACCCCCGCGCCCATGCCGAGGAGCGCGGCGAAGCCGCCGATGGCGACGCCGGCCAGGGTGAGCGCGAAGACCGCGGTGAACAGGCCGGTGACGACGTAGCAGATGGTCCACCAGGCCTCGAGCAACCAGCCGACCGGTCCGCCCTCTCGGGCGCGGGGGAGCACGGGCGCCGTGGCCGGCGTGTCCTCGACGGGTGCGACCCTCGGATCGTCCCCCGGGCTGCGCACGAGGCGGGCCATGCCGACGGGCTCGAGGTCCGGGGGCCCGTCCGGGTGGGCGGTGTCTGCGCTCATACCACCCCAACGTAGTCAGGACGCGGAGCGTCGGGCAGGGTGTGCTCCCCCGATCCGGTGGGGGGTTAGCCCCCGTGCCAGCGCGGAGAGCGCATCCCGGACGTGGCTCGGCGATGGTGGCGTCAAGGGGAATGAGGGAGGGCGCGTCGGTCCCGTGACAGCCGACGCGCCCTCCTCGACGGACACATCACCCACCCCGACGGTCTGGGACCGGGGCGGACGCGCAGGGGGTGAAGCCCGCGTCCGGTCCACATCGTCGTGGACGTGTCCGGCCGATCGCAGCAGGTGCGTAACCAGAGCGACGCCCCACGTCGATCGACAACACCTACGCTAGGCCCGGATCGGCAAAGGGTGGGTATAAGCCGGGTAAGGAGTTGGTCAAATCTCGACGGGCTGCGTGCCGGGTTGCTGACCGCGACGTCTGTCACCGGCGTGCGTCAGACTGCCGGTATGCAGCTGGCCCGGGTCACCGAGACGTCCGCGGCGGTGGCGGCGACGCGGTCGCGCACCGCGAAGACCGCCCTGCTCGCCGAGGCCCTGGCCGAGGCGGCCCAGGGCGGTGACGAGCGCGAGGTCGAGGTCGTGGCGGACTACCTCGCCGGGACCCTCCCGCAGCGCACCGTCGGGGTGGGGTGGCGCAGCCTGCGCGACCGGCCCGCGCCGGCGGACGACGCGTCGCTGTCCGTGCTGGAGGTGGACGAGGCGCTGAGCGAGCTCAAGGCGCTGTCCGGAGCCGGGTCGACCGCGGCCCGGGCGACCGCGCTGGCCGACCTGCTCGGTCGGGCCACCGCACAGCAGCAGCAGTGGCTCGTCGGGCTGCTCACCGGGGAGCTGCGCCAGGGTGCCGGCGACGGGGTGCTGCTCCCGGCCGTCGCGCAGGCCGCCGACGTGCCGGAGCCGCTGGTGCGGCGGGCGGTCATGCTCGCCGGCTTCCCCGGGCCCGTGGCGCGGGCCGCGCTGGCCGGTGGCGCGGCTGCGCTGGAGCAGGTGCGGCTCGAGGTGGGTCGACCGCTGCGGCCCATGCTCGCCGGCTCCGAGCCGGACATCGCCTCCGCGGTGGACGGCTCGCGCGAGGTGGCGCTGGACCTCAAGCTCGACGGCATACGGCTGCAGGCCCATCTCGACCGGGAGGGCGAGCGCGGCGACGGCGGCGCGACCGTGCGGCTGTTCACCCGGAGCCTGGAGGAGATCACCGACCGGCTGCCCGAGGTCGTCGCGGCGATCGAGGCGCTCCCGGTCCGCTCGGCGGTGCTGGACGGCGAGGTGATCGCGCTCGACGCCGAGGGTCGACCTGAGCCGTTCCAGGTCACCGGGGCCCGCACCGCCTCCCGCACCGACCCGACCGAGCTCGCGCGCACGACCCCGGTGACGACCTACCTCTTCGACCTGCTGCACCTCGACGGCCGGGACCTCGTCGACGAGCCGGCGCGCGAGCGCTGGGCGGCGCTGGCCGATCTCGCCCCCGACCTCGTGGTGGAGCGGCTGAGCACCAGCGACGTCGGCGCGGCGCAGGACTTCTTCGACCGGGTGGTGGCGCAGGGGCACGAGGGCGTCGTGGTCAAGGACCCCCAGGCGCCCTACGCGGCGGGGCGCCGGGGCGCGGGCTGGGTCAAGGTCAAGCCGAGGCGCACCGCCGACCTGGTCGTCACCGGGGTCGAGTGGGGCAGCGGCCGGCGGGAGGGCTGGTTGTCCAACATCCACCTGGCGGCGCGCGGCGCCGACGGCGAGCTCGTCATGGTGGGCAAGACCTTCAAGGGCATGACTGACGAGCTGCTGGCCTGGCAGACCGAGCGGTTCCTGGGGCTGGAGACCTCGCGCGAGGGGCACGTGGTGCACGTCCGGCCCGAGCAGGTCGTCGAGATCGCCTACGACGCGGTGCAGACGTCGCGACGCTATCCCGGTGGCGTCGCGCTGCGCTTCGCCCGGGTGCTGCGCTACCGCGACGACAAGCAGGTCGAGGAGATCGACACGGTGGACTCGCTGCGCTGACCACCGCCGGCGGGCGCCGCAAGTGGTCGCTCGTGCCCCGCCGAGCATGACCAGGGGTTGCTCAGGAGACCCGCTGCCCCCGGTCGTCGAAGCAGGGAGACCGGACGTCCACCTGAACTCGTGCATCCATCCAGGGCGTGATCGTCACCTCGAACCCATCCGTGTTGCGGTGATGGGTGACCGGATCACCCTCAGGGGCGGGGTCGTCGAGGCGTTCCCAGCCGTGGTCGTCCAGCCATGAGCGGACCAGTTCGGCTTGCTCGGCCTCCAGCCGGGGGTCCTCCTCCTCCGACACCCGCAGTCGAACCGTCTCGGCCCAGGCCGAGATCTCGGACATCGTGTCGAAGGTGCAGGCCCTGAGACCACCCGGCGCCATCTGCTCCTCGAGCTTCGGTTTGTCCGGCAGGTCGAACTGGTCCCACAGATCCTGCAGGATCTCCCGCACGCGGGGCTGCTGCTCCCCCGCCGCTGCCTCGGCGGCGCGGGACGTCACCACGGCGCCGCCGGGGGTGGTGATGCGGGTATCGTCCTCGGCCAGCAGCGAACAGCCACCGAGAGCGGTGAGCGCCAGTGCACCGACCAGCGCGGCACCCCGGCGTGACCGAGGTGATGGTGCCCTCGCGGAGCACCCCGCTCCGGCCGGCCTCATCCCACCTGTCGGCCCTGGTCGTCGAAGCACGGCGACTCCACATCCAGGATGACGCGGGCGTCGAGCTGGGGTGCCACGGTGACCGTGAAGCCGTCGTCGTTGCGGTGGTAGGTGACCGGGCTCGACTCGGGGGCGGGGTTGTCGATGCGTTCCCAGCCGTTGTCGTCCAGCCAGGCACGCACGAGCTCTGCCTGCTCGGCCTCGAGCTCGGGGTTCTCCTCCTCCGCGACGCGCAACCGGGCAGTCTCGGCCCAGGAGCTGCTCTGAGCGGTCGTGTCGAAGGAGCAGGCCACAAGGTCTCCCTCCCCGGGCTTGTCCTCCAGCGGTGGCTTGTCCTCGAGGTCGAACTGGTCCCACAGGTCCCGCAGAATCTCGCGTACGCGGGGTTGCTGCTCCCGCGCCGCTGCCTCGTCGGCGCGTCGGCTCACGCTCGTTCCCTCCGTCGTCGTGGATCCCTCGGGGCTCGTCGCACCGTCGATGGTCTGACATCCGGCCAGTGCCACCGCGGCGAGCGCGAGTGCAGAGGTCAGGAGCCTCACGCGGGCTCGCCTCCCTGCCCGAAGCTGCCGTCGAGCGGACCGGTTGCCATGATCTCGGGCTGGGACTGCTCCCACGGGGACTCCAGATCGTCGATGGGCACGGGGGTGTGCCAGGGTAGTCCGGGTCGTCGTAGACGTTGTCGGGGCCGATCCAGTCGCCGTCCTCGCGGTACGGAATGACGTCGCCGCCGGTGATGATGCCCACCGTGTTGGCCCAGGCATCGGTCCCGGGCTTGACCACGTGTCTGTGCGACTCGCGACCCTCCAGCCGCTGACCGGCATCCGCACCCTCGGTCCACCGGCCCGTCTCGAGACGGATGAACTGGTCCGAGGAGTTCGGGTCGTCGCCGTGCCCCCAGTCCTCGGGCAGACCCACCCACCAGCGCACGTCCTCCGAGGCCTGGGCCACGGCGATGCTGTCGCCGGGCGCGGTCTGGGTGAAGCGCTGGACGTCCCGGTCGTGGCCGTCCCAGGTCTGCGGTGGGTACTCGTCGGGAGTCGACGGCTGCGCGCCCCACGGGTCGAGCGGCCAGGGCAGCGGCCGGTGCAGCCCCAGCCCGGAGCCGGAGGGGGCGACGAGCAGGGTGCGATCGACATCGATGCCGTAGACGTCGGCGAAACCGACGATGCCACCGCCGGCGGAGTGGCCGACCGCTGTCACCGTCCGTTCCGACATGCCCAGGCCCTCGACGAAGCGCAGCAACGCTTGCCCGCCGTCCTCGGAGTAGCGGGTCTGGGTGGCCTCGGAGGCGACCGAGTTCGGCAGGTCGAACTGATCCCACAGATCCTGCAGGATCTCCCGCACGCGGGGCTGCTGCTCCCCCGCCGCTGCCTCGGCGGCGTGGGCCGTCACCACGGCGCCACCGGGGGTGGTGATGCGGGTATCGTCCTCGGCCAGCAGCGAACAGCCACCGAGAGCGGTGAGCGCCAGTGCACCGACCAGCGCGCACCCCGGTGTGACCGACAGGTGGATGGATTCCCGTGCATCGCGACCACTCAGGCAGCGTCATCCCACCTGACGACCCTGTTCGTCGAAGCAGGGCGACTGCACGTCCACCTGCACACGGGCATCTCCCCACGGAGTGAGAGTGACGGTGAACCCTTCGGCGTTCCGGTGGTAGCTCACCAGGTCTCCCTCAGGTGCGGGGTTGTCGAGTTCCTCCCACCCATTCTCCTCCAACCAGTCGCGGGCGAGCTGAGCCTGCCGCGCCTCGAGTGCCGGGTCCTTGACCTCAGATACCCGAAGTCGTGCTGTCTCAGCCCATGACGTGCTGTCGGAGGACGCGGTGAAGAGGCAAGCGCGGAGGCCACCTGGATCCTTGTGCTCGTCGAGGCCGGGCTTGTTCGGCAGCTCGAACTGGTCCCACAAAGCCTGCAGGATCTCCCGCACCGGGGGTTGCTGCGCGCGTGCGGCATCCTCAGCGGTTCCGCTCATGGTGGTTCCTTCTGTCGTGGGGACCGGCGAGGAGGTGGAGGGATCGTCGCCGCGATCGACCGCGCACCCCGTGACTATGGTTGCCAGGAGGGCCAATCCGGTGCCCGCCCGCCTCACGTCGAGCCGCCACCGCTGCCGAAGCTCCCGTCGACAGGGCCCGGGGCCATGATCTCGGGCTGGCTCTGCTCCCACGGAGACTCCAGATCGTCGATGGGCACTGGGTCGGTGCCAGGGTAGCCGGGGTCGTCGTAGAGGTTGTCCGGGTTGATCCAGTCTCCGTCCTCGCGGTAGGGGATGACCTCACCCCCAGTCATCACCCCGACGAGGTTGGTCCAGGAATCTGTGAAGGGGGTCACGACCCAAGTGTGGGCGTCCGCCCCTTCGAGCCGGTCACCGACCTCGATCCCCTCCGGTAGTCGGAGCGTGGGAGGGGGCTCGAGCCACCGTCCCGTCTCCAGACGGGTGAACTGGTCGGTGTCGATCGGGTCGTTGCCGTGCCCCCAGTCCTCCGGCAGGCCCACCCACCAGCGGACGTTCTCGGACTCTTGCGCAAGGCGGACGGTGTCGCCCGGGGCGGTCATGGTGAACCGCTGCACGTCGCGGGCCTCATCGTCCCAGGTGTGCGCCGGGTAAGACTCAGGGGTGCTCGGCTTCGCGCCCCGCGGGTCGAGCGGCCAGGGCAGAGGGCGGTGCAGCCCCAGCCCCGATCCCGAGGGCGCGATGAGGAGAGTGCGGTCGACGTCCATGCCGTAGACGTCGGCGAAGCCGACGATGCCACCCCCCGCCGAGTGGCCCACCGCTGTGATGGCCCGCTCGGGCATGCCTAGCCCTTCCACGAAGCGGAGCAGCGCCTGACCACCATCCTCGGAGTAGCGCGTCTGCGTCGCGTCAGAGGCCACCGAGTTGGGCAGGTCGATGCCCATCCAGGTGATGGTGCTCGTCCCACGTCGTGCGACCGTCACCATGTTGTCGCGGTACTTAGCGATGTTCGACATGTCCGTCGTCGTCCCCGGCACGAAGATCCCGACGTTCTCGCTGTCGAACTCGCCGTGCCACTCGGCATATCGTCCGTCTCCCCGTGGATCGAAGAGGAGGATCGCGCGGTGGTCGCCGGACAGCACGAGCCCAGAGTCGTCCGTGACATCGGAGAAACGCAGCTCGGACTTCGGCGCGAGGAGGTTGTTGTAGAACGCCAGCCGCTTCCGGGACCGCTCCACCTCTTGGTCCCGCAGCCGGAAGTCGTGGAGCAGCCTCTGCGCCTTGTCGTGCATGAGGCCGTCCACGATCTTCTCGGCGACCCAGTCCGGATACCACCCGGGCACGGTCTGCAGCACGTCCTCGCGGGTGGCGGCGTTGTCCGGCATCGCCTGCAGGATCGCCAGCCGCTGCTGCTCGATGTCGATCGCGCTCTCGACGAGCAACCGGTTGGCGGCCGCTCGGTGCTCCACCGGTATGCCGTCGAGGCTGCCGATCAGGGTCGGGTAGAGCAGCCGCATGCGCTGCTGCTCCTGCGGGGTGAGCCCGGCCCAGTAGTCGCGGATGTCCGCGATCGCGCGGGGGTCGGTCACCTGACCGTTCTCGAGCTCACCGATGGCGTCCCAGAGCCCGGAGAGCACGGCGTCGTCGGCGTTGCGCGGTTCGTAGTCCGTGGCCAGCGCCGCCATCACGTGCGGGTTGCGCTGCAGGAAGCCGGCCAGCCGCTCCTGGTCGAGCTCGTCCAGCAGGGCGCGCACGGCGTTCGGGTCCTCCGCCTGCGTGATCCGGGCGAGCAGGGCCTCGTCGGCGCGCGTGTTGGCCAGGCCGTGATCCCGGAAGACCTGCCACGCCCCCTCGGGTGCCTGCGACCGGGTGAAGCTGGCGGTGGAGGAGCCGGGCTGCAGACCGGCCAGCGAGGACCGGACCTGCGCGAGGGTGTCCCGACAGCCCCGGTCGGCGGTGCGCAGCATCTCCTTCGGGTGCTCGGTGCGGTCACGCAGGGCGTCCTCCCGACGTCGCACCTCGGCCCAGTCGATGACGCTCACGTCCTCGCCCACGTCGCCACGCACCTCGGTGCGCGGCCGGTCGGCGTGGAGGGCGTCCCAGTCCCGCTAGATGTCGCGCAGCGTCGGCGTGTGCTGGTCCAGCGCGCCGGCCAGGCCGTCCAGGGCGTCACCGGCGGCACGCAGGTCCTCCTGCATGACCCGCAGCCCGTCCTGCGCCGGGTCGGCCGCCTCGTCGGCGCGGTCGGTGATCTGGCCCTCCCACCCGAGCGCCGCAGCCGCCGCGCCGAGCGTGCGGCGCAGGCCGGTGCGCTCGTCGTCGACGACGTCGGCCGCATCGCGCAGGCCTCGTGCGGCGGTCCGGACGCGACCGTCGTCGCTGACCATCCAGTCGGGGATGTCGAGGCTCATCGCTCACCCGTGGCGTCGCCGGTGTTGTCGGCCAAGGTCGTCATGCCCTCGGCCAGCGTCGCGAGCTCCCGCCCGGCGTCCGACAACCGCAGGCGCCCGGTGCTCTGCAGGTCGGCGAGCACCCCGGCCGTGGACGACCCGCGCAGCTGACCCGTGAGGTCGGCGACGGCGACGGAGCCGGCGGCGCCGTCCAGCGCGTCGCCGCCCTCGCTCAAGTCCTTCGCGGCCGCCTTCGTGGCGGCGATGTCGATCTGTGGCACGGTCCTCCCTCCCGCGGCGGCCAGCCTAGCGGGGGGTGCCGACCTTTGGCAGGATCGGGGCACGCATACCGCTCGCAGGGAGGGTCACCGATGACCAGCGCCAACCTCGCCCACAACCTCGCCGCCACGGCGCAGGCCCACCCGACGCGCGGGCGGTGATCCTCGACGACACGGTCCTCACGTATGCCGACGTCGAGGAGTCCGTCGGGCGGCTGGCGGGATGGTTGCGGGCGCAGGGCGTGGGCGAGGGTGACCGGGTGGCGCTGATGCTGCCCAACGTCCCCGCCTTCCCGGTCCTCTACTACGCGACGCTCCGGCTCGGCGGGGTCGTGGTGCCGATGAACCCGCTCTTCAAGAAGCGGGAGATCCAGTTCTACCTCGAGGACTCCGGTGCAGCGCTGCTCGCGGCCATGCCGGGCGAGGACGCCACCGCGGCGGCCGAGGCGACGGGCACCCGGTTGCTCACCGTCGGCCCGGAGGGGCTGAGCCCCTACGTGGACGGCGAGGAGGCGGTGGATCCGGTGGAGGAGATCGTCCCCCGCGACGGCGGCGACACCGCCGTGATCCTCTACACCTCCGGCACCACGGGGCGTCCCAAGGGCGCCGAGCTCACGTGCGACAACCTCCAGACTAACCAGCTCGCGACCACCGAGACGCTCATCCACCTCGACGGTGACGACGTCGTCATGGGCTGCCTGCCGCTCTTCCACGTCTTCGGCATGACCTGCGGCATGAACACCGCCTTCCACGCCGGCGCGGCGCTGACGATGATCCCGCGCTTCGACCCGGCCAAGGCGCTGGAGGTCATCGCCCGGGACAAGGTCACCGTCTTCGAGGGCGTCCCGACGATGTACGGCGCGATGCTCGCCGCCGCGGCCGCCGCCGACACGGCCCCGGACCTCACGACGCTGCGCACCGCGATCTCCGGCGGCGCCAGCCTGCCGCTGGAGGTGATGAAGAAGTTCGAGGAGACCTTCGACGCCACCATCCTCGAGGGGTACGGCCTGTCCGAGACCTCACCGGTCGCCTCCTTCAACCACCCGGATCGCGAGCGCAAGGCGGGCTCGATCGGTATACCGATCCGTGGGGTGGAGATGAAGCTCGCTGGGCCGGACGGAACGGACGTCGGGGTGGCCGATTCGGGCGACCCCGACGCGGTGGGGGAGATCTGCATCCGTGGCGAAAACATCATGAAGGGCTACTGGAACCGGCCGGACGCCACGGCCGAGGCCATCGACGCCGACGGCTGGTTCCACTCCGGCGACCTCGCCCGCGTCGACGAGGACGGCTTCTTCTTCATCGTCGACCGCAAGAAGGACATGATCATCCGCGGCGGGCTCAACATCTACCCGCGCGAGATCGAGGAGCTGCTCTACGAGCACCCGGCGGTCGCCGAGGCAGCGGTCATCGGCGTCCCGCACGAGGAGCTCGGTGAGGAGGTCGCCGCCTACGTCGTGCTGGCGCCGGACGCCGAGGCGACCGAGGCCGAGCTGATCGAGCACGTCAAGAGCCAGGTGGCGCCCTACAAGTACCCCCGCACGGTCACGACGATCGAGGAGCTGCCCAAGGGCGCGACCGGCAAGATCCTCAAGCGAGCGCTGCGCGACGCCTGACGCCGGCTCCGCGGCTCTCCCGCGGCGGGACGCGCTCAGTCAGCCGACTGAGCCGCTTCCTGTGCGTCCGCCTCTTCCTCCAGCTCCCGTGCCCGGGTGCGGCACCGCTCTGCGTAGCCGAGGACGTCGTCCCGCAGCGTGCGGACCTCGCGCCGCACGTCGCGGACCCCGTCGTAGAAGTCCGTCGCGGCGCTGCCCCACCACACACCGTCGGGTGACTCCGGGTAGCGCTGCAGCAGCGTGTCGAGGTCGTCGTCCAGCAACCCACCCTTGGTGGTGATCGTGCCGGCCACCTCACGCATCAGCCCTGCGCGCCTGCGCTTCTCCTCCGGTGTGGTCACAGCAGGCTCATCCCGACGAGGATGGAGAAGAAGGCCTCGGACGGGAGGGCGCCGAGGGTCACCAAGGAGCTGCCGTGGTCCTGGAGCCGGAGATGACCGTGCCGGCCGGCGTGGATGCCGCCGAGCCGGTGCTCGGTGTCCGTGGTGATGGTCCAGGTGAACCATGGCTGGGCCCACACCTCACGCAGGAACTCGCCGGCGCCGTCTGGTGCCGGGGCACGGGGGTCGTCCATCCGGGCGGTGACCAGGTCGGTCGCGATCGCGTCGGGGGGCAGGTCCATCGGCCAGGAGGGTCCGACCTGCAGCCAGGCCGCCAGGTCCGTCGGCAGCTGCATCGTGGGCAACCAGAGCAGCGTCCCGGACGTCGCCGAGGCCAGCCGGTCGCGCCCCAGCGTCGTCCGCCCGTCCCACGACGCCGGGGAATCCGTGGCCCAGACCACAACCGCTCCCTGGCGCCGTGCGGCCTCGTAGGTGCCGGGCACGCCGGACGCGGCGCTCTCCACCCGGATACGCCTGTCAGCGGTGCTCAGCACCGCATGGGTGGTCATGCCGTCGTCGGTCAGCCGCCCTGCTCCGTCCACCAGCCCGACGGACTCCAGCTCGGTCGCGGCTGCCTCGTCCTTGACGCGCGCCGCCCCGACCCGCCGGCGGCCGACCTGGGCCAGGGCGACGAAGGCGTCGCGGGACAGCCGCACGCCGTCCGGCTCCCAGTGCTGCGAGCCGTGCAGCCGGGACAGGTCCTCCAGGGCCTCTCCCCTGGCACGCCAGAAGTCGTCGAGTCGCGGTTCAGGCATTCTTGGCCTCGGGGGACGGAGGGCGCTGCACGCGCAGGCTGTCGACGCAGGCGGAGATCAGCGGCATGACCCGGAGGTAGCGGTCGGAGTCGACCGTGGCGGTGAGGGACAGCGGCCGGTCTCCCTCCAGTCGCAGCCACGTCGTCGTGCAGACCAGGGCATCACCGCTGGGCCAGGTCGACAGCAACCGGCGACCGGCGTCGTCCTGCCACAGGTCCCAGGCGATCATCCGGTGCCCGGGCCCCATGGCGAGCAGGGTGGCGGCGGTCTGCGTGGCGACCGCCCGGACGCTCTCCTGCGTCGGTGCGCCCAGGCCGATCACGAGGTTGGGCCGCAGACCCAGTTCCTCGGCCCAGCTCTGCGGGGCGATGGCCAGGAGCACGGATCCGTCGTCGTCCGGCTCCTGCTGGATCTGTGCCCAGCCGGGCGGCGGCTCGACGTGGATGTCTAGGTCGGGCGGCGTCATACCGGGTCCTTCCATCGAGGGGCCTCCTGCAGCCACCGGGGTGTCAGCGGTCGGGGGAGCCAGAGCACCGCCAGGACGCCCAGGGCGAAGGACACCAGCGCCAGGACGAGGAGCACGGCACCGAGCGCGAGCGGGGCGAGGGCCGCGAGCTGGGTCAAGAGCAGGGCGGCGCCGAGGTAGAGCGGGGCGAGGTGCAGGGTCTGGCTGGGCCATGACCGCAGCATGACGGCGCGGATCCGACCCGACCAGGCGTGGAGACCGATGGCCAGCAGCCCGAGCGCCAGCAGCAGCAGCGGCCAGGAGAAGGTGAGGTCCTCGATGCTCATCCGAACAGCGACCCCCACACCTTCTTGGCACCGTCGGCCACGGCGCTGCTGGCCTCCTTGAGAGCCGTCCCGGCGGCCTTGCCGGCCTTTGAGCCGACGAAGGCACCGATCGCGCCACCGATGAGGGCGCCGCCCACGGTGCCGACGACGGGGATGGGGACGAAGCTGCCGGCGATCGCACCGTAGTGTGCGCCGACGAGCCCTCCCGCGACCGCGCCGCCGCCCTCCGTCACGACGTTGTAGCCCGCGGACGCCACTCGTTGCCCGGTGCTGTACTCCGGGTGGTAGCGCTGGTCATGCTCCCACTGGCTGGCGGCGGAGTCCCAGACGGTGAGACCCACCCCGGCGGCCCCCAGCGCCCGGCCTCCGGTCCGGGCCCATGTCGGGGGTCGCCCCAGGTCGGGGCTGGTGGTGACGTTGGGGCCGGGGCGGTAGGTCGCTTCGTCGGTCAGGGTGGAGATGCGGGAGAGGCGCGGGTCGGCGCTGCCTCCCTGCGGCACGAGCACTCCGCTCGAACGGCGGACGAAGGCCTGGCCGTCGTGCACGTCGTCAGCCGTTGAGAGCAGGGAGTTCAGCTCCTGCAGGGCCGGTGCGGCGCTCACGCTGTCCGCGCGAGGGACGTAGAGGTGAAAGTTGCGATACCGCTCCAGCAGGCCCTGACCGACGCCGAGGGGGATCGCGCCGAACTCGTCGCTGCGCGCGATGCGCTCTAGGTTCTCCCGGATGGTCTCGTCCTCACGGGGCAGGAGGTTGCCGAAGTCGGGAAGCCAGTACCCGGCCTCACGCAGCTCCTGGATCGGTCTCTCATGGTCGACGTAGCGGACGGCGTGGTCCTGCGCGGCACCGGCGAGGAGCGAGAGCGTCTCCGCGGCGACCGAGGCGCGGCGCCGCGCGGAGGGGGCGCCGCTCACCCATTGGTCGACCTTCTCGATCTGGGTGGTGATGTCACCACCGATCTCGGACACCGTGGTGCCGACACCGAGGGTGGCAGCGCTCATGGCCAAGACCCCGTCGGGGTCGATCCTCACGGTCACCGACGTCCCTCCCTCACCTGCTGTCGACCCCTCACCCTAGGTGATCCGGAGAGCCCCGGGCGCGACGACCTGAGCAGCACCAACCCGGATCTGCGGGCAGGATCAGGCGCAGCGACGCTGCAGGTAGCCCTCGGCGGCCCGCTGCCCGCTCACCATGGCGCCCTGGATGGACCCGGTGTCCACGTGGTCCCCGGCCAGGATGAGGCCCGGCTCGACCTCCAGCGCCGTGCGCTCCTGCAGCGGCGCCGGCTGGGCCGGCAGGGCATACCGGATGTCGTCGCGCCGCAGCAGCTCCCAGTCCCCGGTCGGGACGCCGTAGATGCCGCCGACCTGGGTGAGGACCGTCTGGTCGGACACCGGCTCCTGCCCCTGGCGCAGCAGGCTGCTGGCCTGCACGAGATGACGACCGGGCGGGGCGTAGGAAGGTGCCGCGTTGCTCATCACCGCGGTGTTGATGACCGGCCCGCGCGCCTCGCGCTGGTCGATGACGAGCAGCGCCTGGTCCATGGGTGCCTCGGGCACGGCAAACCAGTGGGTGGTGACGCCCTTGGCCGCCGGTGCGGTATGCCCGGTGAGCTCGGCAGCCGCCGAGGGGCCCGTGGCGACGACGACGAGCTCGGCCGAGATCTCCTCCCCGCCCGCGGTGCGCACGCTGCGCGGTCCGACCGAGGTGACCTCGGTGCCGAGCTCGACCGGCGTGCGCAGCCCGGCGGCGAGCTGCTCGGGGAGCGCCTGCATCCCGCGCTCCGGCAGTGCCGGACGACCGAGCGCGAACATGCGGCTCAGCAGATGGGTGAAGGCGGTGGAGGTGCTGCCGTCGTCTTCCAGCAGCACCCCGCTGAGGAAGGTGTCGACCACCCGGCGCAGCGGCCCGTGCAGGCCGGCGGCGTCCATCGACTCGCGGCGCGACACGTCGTCCTGCCCGCTCGCCAGGGCCCACTCGGCGCGCATCGCGGGAGCCGCCCAGCGGGCCAGGGAGGCCAGGCTGGAGGGGTGCAGCTTGCCCGAGCGCATGGTCTGGCCGATGAGCTGGGGCTCGCGCCGGGGGTCGGCCATGACCAGGAGGGTGTCGGTGCGGTCCGACCGCGCGGCCAGGCCGGCGCGGAAGGGTTGCAGCCCGAGGGCGGCCACGTCGACGTGCGCCTGGACCATGGGGTAGGCCGGGTTGAGCAGCTGGAAGCCGCGGTCGAGCAGGAAGCCGTCCACCTCGTCGGTGCGCACGCGACCACCGACGGCGTCGGCGGCCTCCAGGACCCGCACCTCGACGCCCGCATCCTGCAGGGTGCGGGCACAGGTGAGGCCGGCCAGCCCGGCCCCGACGACGACGACATCGGCTGAGGTGGACATGCTCTTCACCCTAGGACCAGGAAGGGCGGACGTCCTGTTGTGGCGAGGACCGTCTCCGGGCCGCGTCAGCGACGCTCCAGCGCGTGCAGGACGCGCAGCACCCCGCGGTCGTCGAAGGGGCGCCCGACCACCTGCACCCCGATCGGCCGACCGTCGGCGGTCCGGCCCGCGTCGACGGTCCCGGCGGGGTGGCCGGTCATGTTCCACGGCATCGTGAAGTTGATGTGCCACAGGCCGCGCCCGTCGTCCGGGTAGGGCATGGGCTGCACGGCCGGGAAGGCGACTCCCGGGGCGACGGGGGAGAGGAGCACCTCGGGGTCGCCGGCGGCGGCCCACGCCGCGCTCGTGCGCGCCTGGACCTGCCCGAAGGCGTGGTAGGCGTCCATCACCTCGGTGCCGGTGAGGTCGGCTGCTCGGGACACCCACTCCGCGATGTAGGGGAGCACCCGGGCCTGCTGCGCCGGCGCGAGCCGCGAGTAGTCGGCCCACGAGCGGGCCTGCCAGAACCGGTCGATCCCGTCGAGCAGGTCCTGGGTGAGCCAGGGTCCGACCGGCTCGACCCGCGCGCCAGCGCGCTCGAGCTCCGCCGCGGCGGCCTCGACCGCGGCGACGACGTCGGGGTCCGGCTCGACGCCATACCCCGCCTCGGTCCACAGGCCGACCCGCATCCCGGTGAGATCGAGGTCGAGGTCGGTCCAGTCGATCCGTTGGTCGGGCAGCGAGGTCCAGTCCACCGGGTCCGGTCCGGCGAGCACCGACATGAGCAGGGCGCAGTCGGCGGCGGTGCGGGCCATCGGCCCGGCGACGCGGCCGAGGTATGGCGCATGCAGGGGTATGCGCCCCGCGCTCGGCTTCAGCGTGGCCAGACCCAGCCAGGTGCCCGGCAGCCGGATCGAGCCACCGATGTCGGTGCCGACGTGGAGCGGTCCGTAGCCGCCTGCGGCCGCGGCGCCGGCGCCGGAGCTGGAGCCGCCCGTGGTCCAGGCCGGGTCCAGTGGCGAGCGGGTGATGCCGTGGCGGCTGGACACGCCGGAGGAGAGCATGCCCCAGTCGGGCATGACCGTGGAGCCGAGCACGACGAGACCGGCCTCGCGGCAGCGTCGGGCGACGGGGGAGTCGACCTCGGGCACGACCGGCTCGACGCCCGCGCAGCCCATCGTCATCGGCACGCCGGCCCGCGCGACGTTCTCCTTGAGCGTCACCGTCAGCCCGTCGACCGGGCTCAGCGGTCGCCCTTGCTCCCAGCGATGCGCCGAGGCGCGCGCCTGGTCCAGCGTGCCCTCGACGTCGTCGCGGAAGGACAGGGCGTTGAGCTCGGGCTCCCGCGCGTCGATGACCGCCTGGATCTCGGCGACGACCTCGGGCGGGGCGAGCGAGCCGTCGGCGAAGCCGCGCGCGGTCGCGACGGCGTCAAGGTGCCGGGGTGCGTGCTGGGTCACGGGAGTCCCGTCTGCTGGGGTGTGGATGAGCCTTGCACTCGAACACATGTTCGAGTATGCTGGGGGACGGCACCAGATCCTGGCGCCGGATCTCCAGGGGGAGGCAGGGCATGGCGACAGCGGCGATGGAGCAGCGGGCGACGCCGGAGTCCGCTGCGCTGGACG
The DNA here is from genome assembly GCF_008386315.1 of Serinicoccus marinus DSM 15273. Classification (NCBI taxonomy): domain Bacteria; kingdom Bacillati; phylum Actinomycetota; class Actinomycetes; order Micrococcales; family Ornithinimicrobiaceae; genus Serinicoccus; species Serinicoccus marinus. The sequence continues at coordinate 113,314 of NZ_CP043808.1, forward strand.
CGCTCGGCACGATCGCCGCGGCGCGGGCGGGCCTCGACAGAAAGGGTTCACCAGCGTCGAGGAGCTGACGCAGGGGCAGCGGGCGAAGTGGCGCACCGAGACCAAGCGGGCCGCCTGCGCCGAGGTGGAGCTCAAGCTCGGGATGGGGGTGACGGAAGCGAGACACCTCGTGGCCCTCGCCTGTGCCCCGGCCGGGGTGCGCTCGGCGGTGCTGGGGGCCCTGGACCGGGGAGAGGTGACCTGGCCCATGGTGCGCTCCTTCTGGCGGCGGTGCGGCAGCCTGCCCGCGGAGCGCGCCGGGCTCGTGGTCGAGGGGCTCTTCGGCGACGACCCGGAGACGGCGGTCTCCGAACGCCTCGACGCCGATGGTGCGGTGCGCGAGCGTCCCTGGCACGCGGCGGACTACGCGGCCGCGCTGGAGCGTGAGGCGCGGCGGGCCGACGGCGAGGACGTCGTGGCCGAGCGAGAGCGGCGGCGCGCCGCCTACCGTGCCCGCCGAGCCAGCGTGCAGGTCGACGACGACGGGACGGCCACGCTGTCGGTGACCAGCTCGGTGGTGTCGATCGTCGCGGCGCACACCCGGATCGAGCGGGCCGCGCGACTGCTGCGCAAGCAGGGCGATCCACGCACGCTGGACCAGCTGCGGGCCGACGTGGCCGCGTCCTTGCTCGTGCATGGCCAGGTGCCCGAGCCCGACCGCAGGGACGACGAGGATCGCCTGGTGACGCCCGATCGCGCCTCGATCGCTCGGGTCGTCACCGGTATGCCGGCGGTCGAGCTCCAGGTCGTGGTGCCCTGGGACGCCCTGGCGGGGCAGGCTGCCTGCGCGGGGTGCATGCCCCGAACCCGGGGTCGAGATGCAAGCAGCCGGGTCAGCCCATCGGACAGCCGAGGCGCTGCTGGCCGCCCGGGTCCCTCGAGTCACACCCCCGCAGGCGCGGTTGAGGACGTGACCCGACGGGCCCCCGGTGGGGATCGACGAGGCACCGGTCAGGTCGGGGGTGGCGAGGTCGGGATGCTCCTCGGTCGCCAACCTGCCTACCTGGCGCCGGGGCACCTGCGTGAGCTCGCGCTGACCCCGGGGACGACTCTGTCCCGGCTCCTGATCGACCCGGCCGACGGTCGGCTGGTCGAGCGGAGCACGGCCTCCTACCGGCCGGACGCGGCGATGCGGCGCCAGGTGCTGGCCGCCGACCTGCACTCGCGGTCCCCGGGCTCTCGACAACCGGGGGCGGTCTGCGAGCTGGACCATGTGCAGCCCTGGTCCGAGGACAGCACCGGCGGCGCGACCGCGGAGATCAACCTCGTGGCGCTCGCGAAGCGGCCGCACGAGCTCAAGACCCGCGGGTGGGCGCTCAGCGAGATCAACGACGTGCGGGACCTGACGTGGATGTCACTGCTCGGTCAGGTCGAGACGACCAGGGTCCACGACTACCGTCAGTACGCCCAGCAGTCACGTGGAGCACGCCCAGCCGACGCAGCCGTGGGCGACGGGTCCGGATCCGAGTCGGCTCAGGGCGGAGGCTTCAGATCCGGGCAGGCGCAGGGCATCGGCGCAGCCACGGGGGACGGCACGGCGTGTGACCCACGCGCCGGTGCTGACCGGTCCGGCCGTGGTGGAGTGGGATCGCCGGCTTCTCGACACGAGGAGCTGCTGGCGGCGGTGGACCGCCGGGCGCCGCTCGACCCCGCCCTCGTCGGAGAGCCTCTCGGGGAGCGCGCCGACCTGGAGGATCGACGCGACCTGCTCGCCCGGGCCTTCTACGCGGCCCTCGCCCACCGTGGTCCCGGCGCCTTCCTCGAGGATCGTGACGACCATCCGGGCTCCGGCGAGCACGGCGGCCCGCTCGCCGGCTGGATGTGGGCCACCCGGACGACCTCCTCGGGGCAGCGCCGCAGCGGCGCGGACCCGGGCACCCCGACCGTGGACCGGGTGTTGGGTCTCGACGAGGACAGCGACACTGATCGAGACGGCTCTCTCCGTGACGAGGTCGACACCCCGCCCGAGGGCGACGCACCGCCGTTCTGAGGGCTCCCCGATGGTGCCGTCAGCCGTGAAGGACCTGGCAGCCGGGGCACCAGTAGGCCGTCTGCAGGCCCATCCGTTCGGCCTCGACAGCGGCGCCGCAGCGCGGGCACGGTCGGCCGCGGCGCAGGTAGACCGCGTAGTTCTTGCGCTAGCGCGGGACCGGCTCCTCCCGGACCAGCAGGTCCCGTGCGGCGACGAGCTGGTCCGGGTGGGTGAGGATCCACCCGGCCCCCAGCCCAACGGTCATGAGGTCGATGGTGTCCTGCCAGAGCGCGCGCAGCGCGTCCACCGGGACGGCGCTGCCAGGAGAGTGGGGGTCGATCCGCGCCCGCCAGAGCAGCTCGGCGCGATAGACGTTGCCGATCCCGGACACGACGGACTGGTCGAGCAGCAGCAGCCCGATCGCGCGGCGCGACCGGTGCAGCCGCGCGACCGCCACCTCGGGGTCGGCGTCGTCCCGGAGCGGGTCCGGGCCGAGCCGCTGGTGCAGGGCGGAGACACCCGCGGGATCGAGCAGCTCGCAGATCGTCGGCCGGGTGATTTGGAGCAGGTAGGCCGCAGTGAGGAAGCGCCACGCCAGCCCGGCCGGGACCGGCGGATCGGTGCGCGGCAGCCCGTCCTCGCCCAAGGCGCGCCGGTGGCGGCGCACGGACACGGCCCCGTGCATGCCCAGGTGGAAGTGCCCGGACCACGCGGTGCCCTCGAGGTGCACCAGCAGGTGCTTGCCGTGGGCCTCGGCGTCGTGGACGACCAGACCGTCCAGCAGGCCAGGGTCGAAGTCCTCGACGACGGGCCCGCTGGAGCGGCCCGGCTGTCCCCGCAGCCGACGCACCCGCCCGGCCATCCCGTGGACGGCGTGACCCTCAGCCATGGTCCGACCCTACGGAGCCGGGGCCCGCCGCGCCCTCGGGTGATCGGGGTAGGCGTCTGGCCCAGGAGGCGCAGCCGGTACAGAGCGCCGTCAGACCGGGAGACCGGGAGGCCGTGAGACAGCGGTCGTCGGCCTGCGGCGACGAGGTCAGCCGTCCAGCGGAGTGACGTAGGCCGAGCTGATCCCACCGTCGACGAGGAACTCCGCCGCCGTCATGAACGAGCTGTCGTCGCTGGCCAGGAAGGCCACCGCCGCCGCCATCTCCTCCGGCTCACCGAAACGCCCCATCGGCACGTGCACCAGACGGCGCTGCGCCCGCTCCGGGTCGGAGGCGAAGAGCTCCTGCAGCAGCGGGGTGTTCACCGGCCCGGGGCACAGGGCGTTGACCCGGATGCCCTGCCGCGCGAACTGCACCCCCAGCTCGCGCGTCATCGACAGCACCCCGCCCTTGGACGCGGAGTAGGAGATCTGCGAGGTCGCCGCTCCCATGACCGCCACGAAGGATGCGGTGTTGATGATCGAGCCGCGGCCCTGCCCGATCATGTGCGGCAGCGCCGCCTTGCAGCAGAGGTAGACGCTGGTGAGGTTGACCTCCTGCACCCGGCGCCACGCCTCCAACCCGGTCTCCAGGATGGAGTCGTCGTCCGGCGGGGAGATCCCGGCGTTGTTGAAGGCGACGTCCACGCTGCCGTAGGTCTGCCTCGCCGTGCCGAAGAGCCGCTCCACCTGGTCCGGGTCGGTGACGTCGGTGCGCACGAACATCCCGTCCAGCTCCTCCGCGAGCGCGCTGCCCACGGCCTCCTCGCAGATGTCCGCGAGCACCACCGTGGCTCCTTCCGCGGCGAGCCGCCGGGCGCTGGCCAGCCCGATGCCGCTCGCCGCCCCGGTCACGACGGCGACACGGCCCGCGAGCCGCTGCGTGAGGTCCGTCCTCGGTGCGCTGCCTGTGGTCACATCAGTCCTCTCAGGTCACTCGCCGGTGGCGATGAAGATGGTCTTGGTCTCGGAGAAGGCGTCCAGCGCGTGCGGCCCGAGCTCGCGCCCGAGGCCGGACTGCTTGAACCCGCCGAAGGGGGTGTTGTAGCGCACCGAGCTGTGGCTGTTGACGGCGAGGTTGCCCGCCTCCAGCCGCCGCGCCACCCGCAGCGCCCGGCCCACGTCCCGGGTCCAGATCGACCCCGACAGCCCGTAGGCCGTGTCGTTGGCGATCCGTAGCGCGTCCGCCTCGTCGCGGAACGGCAGCACCGAGATCACCGGCCCGAAGATCTCGTCGGTGAAGGCCGGGTCCTGCTCCGACCGGGTATGCAGCACCGTCGGCGGGTGCCAGAAGCCGGGTCCCTGCGGGGCGTCACCGGCGAGGAGCACCTCCGCGTCGGCGACGTATCCCGCCACCACGTCTCGCTGCGCCGCGGAGATCAGCGGCCCCATACCGCTGCTCTCCTCGGCCGGGTCGCCGCACACGAAGCCGCGCACCACCGGCTCCAGCCGCTCCAGGAAGGCGTCGAGCACGTCCGACTGCACCAGCAACCGGGACCGGGCGCAGCAGTCCTGCCCCGCGTTGTCGAAGGCCCCGCCCGGGGCCGCCGCAGCCGCCGCGTCGAGGTCGGCGTCGGCGAAGACGATGCTGGCGTTCTTGCCGCCGAGCTCGAGGGTCACCCGCTTGACCTGGTCGGCGCACCCGGTCATCACCCGCTTGCCGACCGCGGTGGAGCCGGTGAAGACCACCTTGCGCACCAGCGGGTGGGTGACGAATCGCTCGCCGACGACCGACCCGGCGCCAGGAACGACCTGCAGCACCCCCTCGGGGATCCCTGCCTCCAGCGCCAGGTCGGCCAGCCGCAGCGCGGTGAGCGGGGTCAGCTCGGCCGGCTTGAGCACGACGGTGTTGCCGGCCGCCAGCGCCGGGCCGATCGCCCACCCGGCGATGGGCATCGGGAAGTTCCACGGGACGATGACACCCACCACGCCCAGCGGCTCGGCGAAGGTCATCGCGACGCCCCCGTCGACCGGGATCGTCTCGCCACCGGGCCGCTCCGGCGCACCGGCGTAGTAGTTGAGGACGTCCCGGACGTTGCCCGCCTCCCAGCGGGCGTTGCCGATCGTGTGCCCGGCATTCGCGACCTCGAGCTGCGCCAGCTCCTCGACGTGCTCGTCGACCACCGCCGCGAAGCGCCGCAGCAGTCGCGCACGGTCGGCGGGGGAGACCTCGCGCCAGCCCTGGAAGGCCCGCTGGGCGGTCTCGATCGCGCGGTCGGTCTCGGCCACGTCGGCGAGCCTGAGGGTGGTGATGACCTCCTCGGTCGCCGGGTTGATGACGTCGGTGGTGCTGGGGGTGGTGGTGCTCATCCGGTTGGTCTCTCCTCTCCTGTGGCGGCCTGGTGGACCAGTGCGTGGAAGAGCCGCCGGTCGGCGGGGTTCTCCTCCGGGTGGAATTGCACGCCGATCGCCCACCCCGCGTGGTCCGCCGGCTCGAGCGCCTGGACCACGCCGTCCGCGGATCGGGCGGTGACGACCAGCCCGTCGGCGACCCGGTCGATGCCCTGGTGGTGGTAGCACGGCGAGCCGGCCTCCGCCCCGAGCACCGCAGCGATCCGTGACCCCGGCTCGGTGCGGAAGGTCACCTCGCCGAAGACCCCCGGGCTCGGCTGGTATGCCGTGTGCCCCAGTCGGTCGGGCAGGTGCTGCTCCAGCGTGCCGCCCAGGGCGACGTTGAGCACCTGCACCCCGCGGCAGATCGCCAGCAGCGGGACCTCGCGCTCCAGCGCCGCCCGGGCCAGCGCCAGCTCCGGGGCGTCGCGCACCGGCTCCGGCGCGGTGCTCGGGTGGGGGGCGGCGGCATACTGCGCCGCGTCGACGTCCGCCCCCCCGACGAGCACGAGGGCGTCCAGGACGTCGAGGACGGCGGGGTCCAGCCCCACCGGTGGCAGCAGCAGCGGCGCCCCTCCTGCCGCGGAGACTGCCTCGACGTAGACGCCGGGCACGACGGCTGCCTCCCGTCGCCAGACTCCCCAGGCCGCCTCCTTGTAGTAGGTGGTCAGCCCGATCCGCGGTCGGCTCACAGACGCTCGAACCCCCGCCTCAGCTCCCAGTCGGTCACGGCCGCGTCGAAGGCGGTGATCTCCACGTCCGCCATGTTGACGTAGTGGTCCACGACGTCCTCCCCGAAGGCCTGCCGCGCGACCTCGGAGGCCGCGAAGAGATCCCGGGCCTCGCGCAGGGTGTGTGGCACCAGCGGGGCGTCGGACTCGTAGGCGTTGCCGGTCATCATGGGTTCCAGCTCGAGCTCCTGCTCGATGCCGTGCAGGCCACCGGCCATCATCGCGGCCACCGCGAGGTAGGGGTTGCAGTCACCGCCGGGCACCCGGTTCTCCATCCGCGCCGACGAGCCCTCCCCGACGGTGCGCACCGAGCAGGTCCGGTTGTCCTGGCCCCAGGCGACGGCGGTCGGGGCGAAAGAGCCCTGCGCGAAGCGCTTGTAGGAGTTGATGTTGGGAGCGTAGAAGAGGGTGAACTCGCGCATCGTCGCCAGCACCCCGGCGATGAAGTGGTCGTAGAGCGCGGTGCGTCCGCCGTCCTCCCAGAAGATCGTCGACCCGTCCAGGCCGCGCAGCGACAGGTGGATGTGACAGGAGTTGCCCTCTCGCTCGTTGGGCTTGGCCATGAAGGTCAGCGACTGGCCCATGTCGGCCGCGATCATCTTCGCGCCGGTCTTGTAGACGCTGTGGTTGTCGCAGGTGGTCACGACGTCGTCGAAGAGGAAGCCGATCTCGTGCTGGCCGAGGTTGCACTCGCCCTTGGCCGACTCCACCGTCATGCCGGCCGTCCACATGTCCGACCGGATCCGGCGCAGCAGCGGCTCGACCCGGCCCGAGCCCACGATCGAGTAGTCCACGTTGTACTGGTTCGCGGGGGTGAGACCGGTATACCCCTTGGTCCAGGCCTCCTCGAAGGAGTCGCGGTAAACGACGAACTCCAGCTCGGTGCCGGCGACCGCGGACCAGCCGTGCCCCGCCGCCCGCTCGACCTGCGAGGCGAGCATGGCGCGCGGCGACATCGGCACCGGGGTGCCGTCGGTGAGCGCCAGGTCGCACTGGATCATCACCGTGCGCTCCAGCCACGGGACCCAGCGGATCGTGTCCAGGTCCAGGGTGAACTCCATGTCGCCGTAGCCCGCCTCCCAGGAGGAGATGGCGTAGCCGTCGACGGTGTTCATCTCGGTGTCCACGGCGAGCAGGTAGTTGCACCCCTCGACGCCGTGCCCGAGCGCGTGCTCGACGAAGTAGGCGGCGTGGAGGTACTTGCCCTGCAGCCGGCCCTGCATGTCGGTGAAGGCGACGACGACGGTCTCGATGCTGGCGTCGGCCACCCCCGCCCGGAGCTGGTCGACGGTGAGCATCCGCTCGCTGCGCGGGTGGGTCATCGCAGGCCCCCTTCTGCCTCGGTGAGCTGGTCGAACTCCTCCTCCGGGGCGGAGGAGACCAGGTGGTGACGGCTGTAGAACCAGAAGTAGGCAACGAAGGCACCGAAGACACCCGCGGTGATCCAGGCGGCGGTCGTGTCGACGAAGAACGTGGCGATGACCGCCACGACGCTGAGCACGAGCGCGATGCCCGTCGTGACGACCCCGCCGGGCGTGCGGTAGCCGCGCTCCAGGTCGGGCTCGCGACGGCGCAGCACGATGTGGGAGAGGTTGAGCAGGACGTAGGACACGGTGGCACCGAAGACGGCGATGTTGATGAGCAGCGCGCCGTTCTGGGTGAGCGCCGCCAGCAGGAAGCCGATCGTGCCGGGGACGACGAGCGCCACCCACGGCGTCTGCCGGGAGCCGGTCAGGGACAGGAAGCGTGGCAGGTAGCCGGCCCGCGACAGCGCGAACAGCTGCCGGGAGTAGGCGTAGATGATCGAGAAGAAGCTGGCGACGAGGCCGGCCAGGCCGGCGTAGTTGACGAAGCCCGCGATCCAGTCGTCGTCGCCGCGGGCCGCGCGCAGCGCCTCGGGGAGGGGGTTGTCGGAGGTGCGGACGGTCTCGGCGCCGGCCGAGCCGGGGACGAGCAGCAGCATGAGCGCGGCGAAGACGAGCAGCACGCCCATCGCGACGATGATGCCGCGCGGCATGTCGCGCTGGGGGTCGGCGGTCTCCTCGGCAGCCAGCGGCACGCCCTCGACGGCGAGGAAGAACCAGATGCCGTAGACCAGCGCCGCGACTGCTCCCGCGAAGCCGTAGGGCAGCAGGGCGCTGGCGCCCGCGGCGTCGCTGACCGCGATGTCGGTGAGGTTCGCGGGGTCGAAGTGCGGCACCAGCCCGACGACGGTGGCGACGAGAGCCACGACGGCGACGGCGGTGATCGCGAACATCACCTTGAGCGCCTCGCCCACGCCCCAGATGTGCAGGCCGATGAAGACGAGGTAGGCGACGAGGTAGACCGGCCAGGAGTTCGTCAGCCCGAACAGGCCCAGCGCCTCGACGTAGCCGCCGATGAAGACCGCGATCGCGGCGGGGGCGGCGGCATACTCGATGAGCACCGCGACCCCGGTCGCGTAGCCGCCCAGCGGACCCAGCGCCCGGCGGGCGAAACCGTAGCCCGCCCCGGCGGTCGGGAGGGTGGAGGACATCTCGGCCAGGCCGAGCACCATGCAGGTGTACATGACCGCCATGAGCACGGTGGCGATGAGCAGACCTCCCCAGCCACCCTCGTCGAGACCGAAGTTCCAGCCCGCGAAGTCGCCGGAGATGACGTAGCTGACGCCGAGCCCGGCGAGCAGCACCCACCCCGCGGCGCCCTTCTTGAGCTGTCGGTGCTGGTGGTAGTCGTCCGTGACCTGCTGGTAGTCGACCCTGCGCGCCATGTCGTCCCTTCCTCGTCAATGGATCACTATTGGTCCATTGAGCGTCAGGGGCGAGTCTGGCGCGGTTGCCGGAAGCCGTCAAGGCCCGACCAGGGCCTACGGTGTCGGGTATGCAGGAGGGTCGCGATCCACGGGTGGTGCCGGTCCGGCGCGGCAACGCCTTCGAGGAGACGATGGAGCGGCTGCTGCGCCTGCTGCGCCTCGGGACCTTCCCGCCCGGGTCCAAGCTGCCCCCGGAGCGTGAGCTGGCGACCTCGCTCCAGGTCTCCCGGACGACGCTGCGGGAGGTCATCGGCGAGCTGCGTGCGGCGGGCTACGTCAGCGTGCGCCGGGGCCGCTACGGCGGCACCTACGTCTGGGGACCGGTGCCGGCGAGCGGGGCCGAGGGCGGCCTGGTGGCGGCGCAGGTGGAGGACCTGCTGACGTTGCGGAGGATCGTCGAACCGGCTGCTGCGGCGCTCGCGGCCGCCCGCGAGCTGTCACCGGCGGAGCAGGGGCGGCTGCGTCAGGCCTCGCAGGACTGCGCGGCAGCGGGGGTGGAGCAGTACCGCCCGTTCGACGCCCGGCTGCACCTCGCGCTCGCCGAGCTGAGCGGCTCACCCAGCCTGGCGGGCGTCGTGGCCGACGTGCGCGACCGGACGAATGCCATGCTCGACCGCATCCCGCTCATCCCGCCCAACCTCGCGCACTCGACCCGGCAGCACGAGGCCGTGGTCGCGGCGGTGCTCGGGGGCGCGCCGGGGCCGGCTGAGGAAGCCATGCGCGACCACCTCGAGGGCACCGCCGCACTGCTGCGCGGCTTCTCGGTCTGACCACCGGACGTCGCGGACACGAGCCCCGCGCTCTGGGTCCGCGACGCCCGGTGGGGTCTGTCGCAGCCGTCCTCGACGGCCAGGTCTGCGCCTCAGCGCTGGTAGTGCCGCGGTGGGCGCTGCGGTCGCTGGCGGCTGAACTCGCCGCCCTCGCGACCGCCGTAGGGTCGCCCGTGGTCGGCATACTCCTCGCGCTGGTAGACGAAGGTCTGGTCGCCGCAGACCACCGTCGCGCCGGTGCGCAGCACGGTCCCGTCGGCGTCGGCGGGCTGCCCACCGACCCCGGCGTGGCTGCCCGGCGAGGCGTGCAGGAGGTACTCGTCGGTGGTCGGGTCGCGCCGGATCTCGGCGTGCTGCGGATCGAGCCCGGGGACGACGATGTCGCACTCCTCTTCGGAGCCGATGGTGGTCGTCCCGCGCCGCAGCGGTGCCACCAGCCGCGGCGCCCCCTGCTCCGGACCGGGGGCGGGGTAATAGACGAGCCGCGGGTTGCCGCCGCCCAGCGGGTCGTGGGTCGTCGTGACCCGGCGCCGCCGCGGACGGGCGCCCGTCGGGACGATCGGCCACGGGGTCGCCGGCGGCGCCAGGTCGGCCAGCGAGGGACCGCCCGCCCGGGCGTCCCGCAACATGCGCAGCGCACCACGCCGGTCGCGCACCTCGACATGACGCGACCCGGTCACGACCCGGTCGAGGAAGCGCGAGCGCACCTGGCCCGGGGCGAGCACCGGCCCGTCGGGACCGGCCACCGAGATGGTCAGGCCGGCGTCCGCGGCCGCGCTCCCGACGTCGGAGACGAGGTCCGAGGCAGCGCGACGCCCCAGGCCGAGCGGGATGCCGCCGAGCTGATCGAGCTGGACCTCGATCTGCGTGCCCGAGCCCCGGACGGTCGCCGTCACCTGCTCGTCCGACCCGTCCCCCTTCGACGGGACCGTGATCGTCAACCGCAGGTCGGCGTCGATGTGCAGCTGCTGCGTCATCCCGCGCTCAGCTCGCGCCGTGCTCGCGGTCCTCGGTGGTGATCCGCAGCGTGCCGTCCAGCTTCCACGTCGCGCGCGGTGCGTCCGCGCCGGTGTCGCGCGGCACCTCCACGGCCATGTCCTGGAAGGTGTAGTTGATCGCCGCGCCCTGGCCGGTGAGGTAGTTCCACATCTCCTTGCCGAGGTCGGTCCACGACACCTGCTGCCCGTCCGTGCCGGTCATCTGTCCCTGGTGCTCGCTCATCGTCACCCTCCTGGTGCTCGTCAGGGCCGGACCGGTGTGTCCAACCCTTGTCCTATGTAGGGCAGTCTCCTCCTTCGAACCGCGCGGCACAAGGGGAAGTGGGTGAGACATACTCGACAAAAACTTTTGACAAAGGATGAATCCGCCCGGGGTTGTCGGCTCGTAATGGTGAGTGAGGGTGGAACCAGTCCACCCCAGCTGCGATGAAGGAGCACCCCTCATGCGGAAGATCACAGCCACGGGCGCCGTCGCCCTGCTGGCCGGCGCCAGCACGGTCGCCCTCGCCGGTCCGGCGATGGCCGACAACCACGAGGCCACGGTCTCGGTCCTGCACGGTGTCCCCGGTCTCACCGTCGACGTCTACGTCAACGGTGAGGAGACCGTCCCCGACTTCGAGCCCGGCACGCTGACCGACCCGATGATGCTCCCCGAGGGCAGCTACGACATCGAGGTGTATGCCGACGGCGACGACCCCGAGTCGGCCGAGCCGGCCATCTCCGCCGAGGGCGTCGAGGTGCCGGGAGGCGCCAACGTCACCCTCGCCGCGCACCTGATGGAGGACGGCACCCCGACGCTGTCCGCCTTCGCCAACGACACCTCCGCGCTCGACGCCGGCCAGGCCCGGCTGACCGTCCGGCACGCGGCAGCGGCCCCGGCGGTCGACGTGCGCGCCGGGGGCAGCCCCGTGGTGGAGGGGCTCACCAACCCCAACGAGGGGATCCTCAACCTCGAGGCCGCCATGGTGTCGGCCGACGTGGTGCTCGCGGGCACCGAGGACGTCGTGATCGGCCCGGCCGACCTCGACCTCGCCGAGGGCACCAACACCATCGTCTACGCGTGGGGCTCCGCCGAGGACGGCACGCTCGACCTCGCGGTGCAGACCATCGACGGCCTGCACGGTGACCCGGGCGGCGTCCCCTCGGGCCAGGGTGGCCTGGCCACCTCGGGGCCGGTCCTCGCGGTGCTCCTCATGGCCGGCGCTGCCGGTGCGGTGCTCGCCGGCAGCCGCCTGGTCCGTCGCGAGGTCGCCTGACCCTTGCCCCGGACCCAGCCCCGCCGCGGCCGGTTCTCGCCGGTCGCGGCGGTGGCCCTGCTCAGCAGTCTCGCGGTCGTCGCACTCGCCCTCTGGGGCTTGCAGCGCGATCCGCTCCCCGCTGCCGCCGACTTCGGGTCGCCCACCCCTGCGGCCCCCTCACCGGCGGGTGGGTCGGAGGCAGCAGGCGCCGCGGTGGACCCTGTCCCCACCGCGGCGCCCCCGCAGGACGGTGGCGCGGTCGTGGAGCAGCGACCGGGCACCAGGGACGCCTCGATCCCCGACGAGCCCGACGCCACGACGTCCCCGCCCGTCCGGCTCCTCGTCCCCGACCTCGGGCTGGACGTCCCGCTCGACGCCGTCGGCGTCACGGATGACGGCCTCATGGAGGTCCCGAGGACGCCGACCGGGCGGGCTGGTACCGCTTCGGCCCCTCGCCGGGTGACGACACGGGGTCCGCCGTCCTCGCGGGCCACGTCGACGACCGGGAGGGCCCCGGTGCCTTCATGGCGCTGACCGAGGCGCAGGAGGACATGCGGGTCGTCGTCGAGCACGATGACGGCTCGCGCACCGACTACACCGTCACCGCCCGCCGCACCACCGACAAGAAGGAGCTGCCCGTCGATGATCTCTTCGACCGCGACGGTCCGCCCCTGCTGCAGCTCGTCACCTGCACCGGCCCCTGGTCGGAGCGCGCAGGAAGCTACCGTGACAACCTCGTCGTCACCGCGACACCCGTCGGGTGACGGCGCTCCCTCACTCTCAGGAGGGCCGGCGCAGCAGGAGCTGGTCGACGCCCATCCGCCCGGCGGCAAAGGTCCACGCCCCGGCGGCGAGGTAGAGCTCCCAGACCCGGGTGACCTCCTCGCCGCCCATCTCAAGGGAGGCGACCGCCTCGAAGTCGGTCTCCGGCACCTCGCGGTAGTCCTGGAGCCGCACGTCGACCCGGTCGGCCACGCCCTGTTCCTGCGCCCGTCGTTGCACGAAGGCCTGCTGCTCCCGGCTGATCGTCACCGCCACCACGCGGGCGCCGTGCTCGCGCGCGGCGTGCAGGGTCAGGGAGCCCCAACCGCACCCGACGTCGACGACGCGCTGGTCCGGGCGGTCGTCCAGGCCCAGCTTGGTGCAGACCAGCTCGAGCTTGTCGAACTGCGCCTGCTCCAGGGGGTATGCCTCGCTCTCCCGCCCGGTGGTCAGGTCGGCTCCCGGCTGGGTGACGTAGGCACAGGAGTAGGCCATCTGCGCGTCGAGGATGAGCTCCTAGAAGTCGTTGGACAGGTCGTAGTGGTGGCTGATGGCGGCCCGGTCGCGCCCCAGGCTGTGCAGCCGGCCGCGGACCACCGCCTGCGCGGGGTCGGCGCCGGCGGCGGAGCCGTCCCAGGCGGTCAGATGGACGGGCAGGGAACCTCCCGCCAACGGGGCGAGAAGGTCGTGCAGGCGTGGGGCCACCGGGGTCGGCATGCCGCCGACCCTCACCACACGGGGCTGCCTGGGCGCGTGGGGTCGCCTAGGGTTGCGGCATGAGTGGCGGTGCCGACGATGACGAGGGAATCGCCGCCGACTGGGTCCAGGGCGAGCAGGACGCGCTCGAGCGCGCCTACCGCCGCTGGTCAGGTCTGGTACACGGACTCTCCCGACGGGCGGTCGGACCGGACGACGCCGACGACGTCACCCAGGCGGTGTTCGTCTCCGCCTGGCGTGGACGCGCCACCTACGATCCGCAGGCCGGCCCGCTGGGGGCCTGGCTGGTGGGGATCACCCGCAGGCGGATCGCCGACCACCTCCGGACGCGCCGACGGCACCCGGTCGCGGAGATGTCCCCCGACGAGGGCGCCGACAGCGCCGGGTGGTCCCAGGCGGACAGCGCCGACCTGCTCACGATCTACGAGGAGCTGGAGCGCATCGGCGACCCGCAGCGGCGGATCATCCTGCTCGCCTACGTGGAGGACCTCACCCAGCGGGAGATCGCCGAGCGTCTCGACCTCCCGCTGGGCACGGTCAAGACGCATACGAACCGAACCCTGGCTCGGCTCCGAACACTTCTCGGAGGTGAAGGATGAACGCCGACCGCTCTGAGGCCGCACGCCACGAGCGTGCCGAGGCGCTGCTCCGGCGCGCCGGCGCGCTGGACAGCACCCCTTCGCCCGCCACCTGGGACCGCATCCGGGCCGAGGTCCGGACAGACTCCTCCGAGACCTCGCCGCCGCCGTCCCGCTCGTCTGGCACGGCGTCCCCGCCGCCGTCCCAGGCCAGGCGGGAGCGCCGCGCGCACCGCGCCCGCCCCACCCGCTGGCCGCTGCTTGCTGCCGCCGCCGTCGGTGCGCTCGTGGCCTGGCTGGGCACGGCCGTGCTGGGTGACGTGACCGACGACCCGGGCGTCGTCGTGGCGGACGCCGACCTGGCCGACCTGCCGGACGCCGGGCAGAGCGTCGAGGGCAGCGCCGAGGTCCTGAACGTCGACGGTGAGCGACGGCTGCGCGTCGAGCTCGCCGAGCGACCCGACGCCGGGGACGGCTACCTCGAGGTCTGGCTGCTGCGGCCCGACACCAGCGGCATGGTGACGATCGGGGTCATCTCCGGCACCCAGGCGGAGTTCAGCCTGCCGGACGGCGTGGAGCTGTCCGAGTACCCCGTGGTGGACATCTCCCGCGAGCGCCTGGACGGCGACCCCACCCACGGTGGGGAGAGCCTGGTGCGCGGTGAGCTGCGGCAGGCCTCGGCAGGAAACGACGCACCCCTGTCCCTCAACTCCGCAAACGTTGTGCACAACCTTCGACACACCACCCTCCGAGAGGACCAGGCATGACCGAGCACCACGACACCAGCCCCGCCGACCCGGTGACCGTCACCTCCGACCCCGATGCCGTCGCGAAGGCCCACGAGGTGATGTCCAGCATGGACATCGCCATGCTCACCACGGTCGACTCCAGCTCGGCGGACGGCCGGCTCAGCAGCCGCCCGCTGTCCACGCAGGTGCACGAGGAGGACGGCGACGTCCTCTTCCTCGTGCGCTCGAGCAGCGCCGTGGCGGACGACGTGCGGGCCAACGCCCACGTCAACGTCGCCTACTCCTCGAGGAAGGCGTGGGTGTCGCTCGCCGGCACCGCCACCGTGGTCGACGACCGCGCCCTGGTGCAGCAGCTCTGGTCCAAGGGTGCCGACGCCTTCATGGAGGGCGGCCCGGAGAACCCGGACAACGTGGTGCTCAAGGTCAACGGCGACACCGTCATGTACTGGGGTGGCGACTCGCTCATCGGCACAGCCGTCGACACGCTGAAGATGGTCACCGGCAAGGGCGACCAGGAGGATGCCGGGCCGACCGTCGTGGAGCTGCCGTGAGCGATGCCCGCACCTCACCCCGCCTCGGGGCCGGCCGCTGGCTGGCCTCGTTGGCGGCGACCGGTGTGGCCTTCGGCGCCCTCGACGCGCTGTGGCTCGGCGTGCTGGCCAAGGACAAGTACGCCTCCAGCTTCGGCTCGCTCATGGCCGACCCGGTCAACATCCCCGCGGCCGCGGCGTTCTACGGGATCTACACGGTCGGGCTCACCCACTTCGCCACCGCTCCCGGGGTCGCCGCGGGCAGCATCGGCCGCGCCGCGGGCCAGGGAGCGGCCCTGGGTCTCGTGGCCTACGCCGCCTACGACCTGACGAGCCTGGCCGTCATCGACGGTTTCCCCGCCGACGTGGTGCCGCTCGACCTCGCCTGGGGGGCCCTGGCCAGCAGCTCGGCGGCAGCGCTCGCCACCGCGGTGGTCCGTGGGAGGCGCCGATGACGGTGCGCGCGCAGCAGGTGGTCGTCACCCTCACGGCCGTCCTCTGGATCGGCGGCACGCTCGTCGGGACCGGTGCGGTCGCCGGCGGCGGGGTGGAGTCGCAGGGCGGCGGGCTCTTCTCCGACAGCGCCACCCTCATCGCCCCCCAGGGTCCCGCCTTCTCGATCTGGTCGGTGATCTACCTCGGTCTGGCGGGGTACGTCGTGTGGCAGTGGCTGCCCCGCGTCGCCGACTCGCGCTGGGCCCGCGCCACCCGCCTGCCCGCGGCGGCGGCCATCGCGCTGAACGGCCTGTGGCTCCTGGTCGTCTTCGCCGGGTGGGTCTGGCTCTCGGTCGTGGTCATGCTCGGCATCGTGGTCTCGCTCGGGCTCGTGCTCCGGGCCACCAGCGGGCTGCCGCGACAGGGGCTGGGCGCCGACGTGTGGGTCTCCGCCACCTTCGGGCTCTACCTGGGCTGGATCTGCGTGGCCACCTGCGCCAACATCGCGTCCTGGCTGGTGGGTCTCGGCGTGGACGCGGACAGCGCGGTCTCCACCTGGATCACCGTCGGGGTGCTGGCCGTCGTCGTGGTCCTGGCTCTCTGGCTGCTGAGCCGCACCGACCAGCGGCTCTTCCAGCTCGGCCTCACCGCTGCGGTCGTATGGGGGACGGCCTGGGTCGCGGCCGGCCGTCTCACCGGCGACCTCCGCTCCGAGGTGGTCGGGATCGCCGCGGCGCTCACCGCGGTGGCCGTCGCCTTTCTCGGACTGCGGGCCGCCGCACAGCACATGCCCGACCGTGCGCGGTGAGAGTCGATGGTGAGTGAGTCAGGCACGACGCAGGGCCATGAGGCGGAGGCGTTCCAGAACCACGTCGGCGAATTGAGGGCATCCAGCCCGGCGCAACGACCCCGGAAGATCGACGTCGTCGCCGCGGTCCTGGTGATCAGAGATCTGGGCGTCGATGGCTTCGTCCAGGACGTCGTAGCGCATCCGGGACCATCGACGTCGACCAGGTCGTGCTCGACCGGCCGGTGCGCGGCCCGGTCGCTGCCGGTTGAGGATGCGCCGTGAGCGCGCAGGTAGGACGGTGGAGGGTGTGAACCCGGTCTCGGAGCTGCGCTCGTTCCTGCGAGCGGCGCTGGTGACGCCCGTGCCGCGGGACCACCGGGACGAGGAGCACGTGCTGCGCCGCCGCCGGCTGGTCTCGGCGGTGACGCTCGTCGTGGGAGCGGTGATGCTGTGGTGGTCGCTGCGGCTGCCGCCGGGCGACCCGTCGTTCTACGTCTGGACGACGGCGCTGGCCGCGGTCTGGGTCGGCGGGGCGTTCCTGTCCGGGCGGCTCTACCTCGGCCAGGGGCATACCCGCGCCGGTGAGTATGCCCGACCCGTCGTCCAGTCCCTCGCCCTCGGCCTGCTGCTGCTCGCCGTCTTCCTCGCCGGTGCCCTCGTCGTGGGTCGGATCCCTTGGCTGGCCGGGCCGGTCAACGACCTGCTCGACCACGTCCGCTTCGCCTCGGTCCCCGTCGTCCTGGTCATCACGGTGATGAACGGCATCGCCGAGGAGATCTTCTTCCGCGGTGCGCTCTACGCCGCGATCCCGCAGCGGTGGACGGTGCTGGCGACCACGGCGCTCTACGCCCTGGTCACCGTCGGGTCCGGCGTGCCCCTCCTCGTCTTCGCCGCCGTCCTCATCGGTCTGGTCTGCGGGCTGCAGCGCCGGGTGACCGGCGGCATCCTGGGCCCGGCCATCACCCACATCACGTGGTCGGCCGGCATGCTCCTCCTCCTCCCTCCCCTCCTCGAGATCGTGAGCTGAACCATGACCGACACCACCGACACACCCGGTCCCGCCGACGGCCACGACCCGCGTGGGCGGGCCCTGGTCACCGGCGCCACCGGCTACATCGGCGGGCTCCTGGTCCCGCTGCTGCTGGAGCGGGGACATACCGTCCGGGTGCTCACCCGCTCCGCCGACAAGCTGCCGCGGGAGTGGGCCGACCGGGTGGAGGTGAGCGAGGGCGACGCCACCGAGCGCGCCGACCTCGAGCAGGCGCTCGCCGGGGCCGACCTCGCCTACTACTTCATCCACTCGATGGACGGCTCCGGTGACTTCGTCGCGCGGGACCGGCGGCTGGCCCGCGAGTTCGGCCGCGCGGCGCGGGACGCCGGGGTGAGCCGGATCGTCTACCTGTCCGGGCTGCACCCTGACATCCCGGACGAGAAGCTCTCCAAGCACCTGGCCTCCCGCGTGGAGGTGGGCGAGATCCTCATGGCCTCGGGCGTCCCCACGGCGGTGCTGCAGGCGGCCACTGTCATCGGTTCGGGCTCGGCGAGCTTCGAGATGCTGCGCCACCTGACCAAGCGGCTGCCGGTCATGGTGGCCCCGAAGTGGTTGAAAAACCGCATCCAGCCCATCGGCATCGACGACGTGCTGCACTACCTCGTGGCGGCCGCGGACCTGCCCGCCGACGTCAACCGCACCTTCGACATCGGCGGCCCGGACGTCCTGACCTACAAGCAGATGATGCAGGGCTTCGCGATGGAGACCGGCCTGTCCCACCGGCTCATCGTGACCCTGCCGGTCCTGACCCCCTGGCTGGCCTCGCACTGGGTGGGGCTGGTGACGCCGGTCGACGCCGGGGTCGCCAAGCCGCTCGTGGGCTCGCTCGTGCACGAGGTGGTGTGCCAGGAGGACGACCTCGCCCAGCTGGTCGGTCGTCCGGCCGGCGGGGCCACGCCCTACCGGGAGGCGGTGCGGCGGGCGGTCGAGGGCGACTGAGGCCGGGCCGGCCCGCAGCCGGGCCCGGAGGCCCTAGCATCGGCGGCACCATGGCCGACCTGACCGAGCTCGTCCCGCTGCCGGGCGGCGAGTTCGTGCTGGGCGCTCGGCCCGGCTACCCCGAGGAGGGGCCGACGCGTGAGGTGCGCGTCGGGCCGTTCGCGATGGAGCGGCACCCGGTCACCAACGCACAGTTCGCCGCCTTCGTCCGGGAGACGGCATACCGCACCACGGCCGAGCGTGCGCCGGACCCCGCGACGCTGCCCCCGGGTGTCGACCCCTCCGTGCTGGTGCCCGGCTCGCTCGTCTTCACCCCGACCGCGGGCCCGGTGCCGCTACACCGTTGGGACCTGTGGTGGCGGTGGGGTGCCCGGCGCCAGCTGGCGGCACCCGCGGGGTCCCGGCACCGACCTGGAAGGCCTCGCCCACCACCCGGTGGTGCACGTCTGCCTCGAGGACGCGCAGGCCTACGCGACCTGGGCCGGGCGGTACCTGCCGACCGAGACCGAGCACGGGGATCGTGGTGGGGAGCCCGACAGGCCGCACCGCGCTTGGACATGCCGCTGTCGGTGGTGCCCCGTAGGGTCGGTGCATGATCCGCTTCGAGGGCGTGACCAAGAGGTATGCCGACGGTGTGACGGCCGTGGACGACCTGACGTTGGAGGTCCCGCAGGGCGGGATCACCGTCTTCGTCGGGCCCTCCGGCTGTGGCAAGACCACCAGTCTGCGGATGATCAACCGGATGGTGGAGCCGACCGAGGGACGCATCCTCATCGACGACCAGGACATCGCGGAGCGCAAACCGGCGCAGCTGCGCCGCTCGATCGGCTACGTCATCCAGCACGCCGGACTGTTCCCGCACCGCACGGTGCTCAAGAACGTCATGACCGTCCCGAAGCTCATCGGGTGGGACACCGGTCGGGCGCGCAACGCCGCGATGGAGGCGATCGAGAAGGTCGGGCTCACCGCGGACCAGGCCGAGCGCTATCCCGCGCAGCTCTCCGGGGGTCAGCAGCAGCGCGTGGGCGTGGCCCGAGCCCTGGCCAGCGACCCCGAGGTCGTGCTCATGGACGAGCCGTTCAGCGCGGTCGACCCGCTCGTGCGGATGGACCTGCAGGCCGAGGTCAAGCGGCTGCAGCGCGAGCTCGGCATCACCGTGGTGCTCGTCACCCACGACATCGACGAGGCCATCGGGCTCGGCGACCACGTCGCCGTGCTGCGCCAGGGTGGTCGGCTCGCCCAGCTCGCAAGCCCGGGTGAGCTGCTGCGCGAGCCCGCCGACGACTTCGTCGCCAGCTTTGTCGGCAAGGACCGCGGCTACCGCAAGCTCGGCTTCACCGACGCCGTGGTCGAGCCCTCGGCGGAGCAGACGGTCACCCTCGGCCAGGACGTGCCCGCCGGGAGCGGCTGGGTGCTCGCCGTGAGCGAGGAGGGGGAGCCGCTGGGCTGGGTCGACCGGCACACCAGCGGCGGCCCGGTGGGAGAGGAGGAGCTGCACCGGATGGGTTCCCTCGCCGAGCTGGGCGACAGCGCCCGGGTCTTCCTGGACGCCGCGCTGTCCGCCCCGTCCGGGCGGGGCGTCGTCGTCGAGCAGGGCCGGGTGGTGGGCACGGTCGAGCCCCGCGAGGTCATCACGGCCCTCGAGCGGGAGCGCGCCGAGCGACCCACAGGTGACCCGGTGGCGCAGCCGGACGGTGAGCCTCAGGGCGAGCACGTGCAGGCGACCGACCCGCAGGAGGAGCACGCGTGATCGGCGGTGTCGCCTGGTCCACGATCGGTGACCTCCTGCTCCGCCACCTCTACCTCGCAGGGGTGCCGTTGCTGATCGGGCTGCTCATCAGCCTTCCGCTGGGCTGGCTGGCCACCCGCTACCGCTGGCTCGCGCCGCCCATGATCGCCGGGACCAGCCTGCTCTACACCATCCCCTCGCTCGCGCTCTTCATCCTGCTGCCGCTGCTCCTCGGGACCCAGATCCTCGACGACGCCAACGTGCTCGTGGCGATGACGCTCTACACCATCGCCCTGCTGACCCGGACCGTCGCCGACGGCCTCGGCTCCGTGCCGGGGGCGACCCGGCAGGCGGCGACAGCGATGGGCTACGGCGAGCTGCGCCGCACCGTCGTCGTGGACCTGCCCCTCGCGGTCCCCGTCATCACCGCGGGGCTGCGTGTGGCCGCGGTGAGCAACGTGTCGATCGTCTCGGTCGCGGCGCTCATCGGGGTGAGCCAGCTCGGTCAGCTCTTCACCGAGGGCTTCAACCGCAACGACATGGGTCCGATCCTCGTCGGCATCGTCACCTGCATGGTGCTGGCGATCGCGCTGGACGCAGGGATCGCGCTGCTGTCCCGGGCGCTGACACCCTGGATGCGGGCGGGGGCGGCCCGATGATCTCGCTCACCTGGCAGTGGCTGACCGACCCCGAGACCTGGACCGGGTCCGGGGGGATCCTGGCCCAGAGCGTGACCCACCTGCGGATCTCGCTCATCGCCCTGGCGCTGGCCGCGCTCGTGGCTGTCCCCGTGGGGCTCTACATCGGGCACACCGGCAAGGGTCGCTGGTTGGCGATCAACCTCGCCGGCGCCTTCCGCGCCATTCCCAGCCTGGGTGTCCTCTTCGTCGGTGTGCTGCTGCTGCTGCCCCGGCTGAGCGGCGACCTCGCCTTCGAGCTCCCGGTGGTGCTCGTACTGGTGCTGCTCGCCATCCCGCCCGTGCTCTCCGGGACGTATGCCGGTGTCGAGTCCGTGGACCCGGCGGCCAGGGACGCCGCCCGCGGCGTGGGCATGACCGGCTCGCAGGTGCTCTGGCAGGTGGAGGTGCCGGCCGCGCTGCCGCTGGTCCTCTCCGGGCTGCGCTCGGCGATGCTGCAGATCATCGCGACGGCGACCATCGCCGCGGTCGTGGGCATCGGCGGGCTGGGCCGCTACCTCATCGACGGCCAGGCCTCGCGGCAGTACGAGGTGATGGCCGGTGGGGCGATCGCGGTCGCCGTCCTGGCCCTGCTGGTCGACCTGGCCATGGCCGGGATCCAGCGGTTCGTCGTCTCCCCCGGCCTCGTCGCCGCTCGGGAGCACTGACCCGTGAGCACGGACGAGGCCCGAGGACGTCACCCGACGCGCGCTCCCGTGACCTGATCGTGACCAGCCCCGCGGCATACCCCGCGACACACCGACGTTGACAGCCACACCGAACCCCACTGGGAGGACAACCCACATGCGACGCAACGCAGCGCTCACCCTTGCCCTCGGCACGACCCTCGCCCTCGCCGCCTGCGGTGGCGGGGAGGACCCCATGGCGGAGGGCGGAGGAGAGTCCGAGGGCGGATCGGGCGGGGCTATCACCGTCGGCTCGGCCAACTTCCCCGAGAATGAGCTGCTCGCCGAGATCTACGCCGCCGCGCTCGAGGAGTACGACGTCGAGGTCGACACCCAGCTCAACATCGGCAGCCGGGAGACCTACGTCGCCGCGATCGAGGACGGCTCGATCGACGTGATCCCGGAGTACACCGGTGGCCTGGCCACCTACTTCAACTCCGAGATCACCGTCACCTCCTCCGAGGACGTGCTGGCGGACCTGCAGGAGAACCTCCCTGAGGGGCTGCAGGTGCTCGAGATCAGCGACGCGGAGAACAAGGACTCCCTGGTCGTCACGCAGGAGACCGCCGAAGAGCTCGACCTCACCGCGATCGGTGACCTGGAGCCGCATGCCGGTGACCTCACCCTCGGCGGGCCGCCGGAGTTCGAGACCCGGCCCAACGGCGTCGACGGGCTGGCCGAGACCTACGGCCTGGAGTTCGCCTCGTTCCGCTCGCTGTCCGCGGGCTCGACCCTGACCGTGGAGTCGCTGGCGGGCGGCCAGGTGGACGTCGCCAACATCTTCACCACGGACCCGGCCGTGGAGGCCAACGACTTCGTCGTGCTGGAGGATCCCGAGTCGCTCTTCGCAGCGCAGAACGTCGTGCCCCTCATCAGTGCCGATGCCGTCAGCGACGACGTGGAGGAGGCGCTCAACGAGGTGTCCGACGCGCTCACGACCGAGCGGCTGACCGAGATGATGGTCGAGCTGTCCGACGGCGCCGACCCGCAGGAGGTCGCGCAGGAGTTCGTCGACGACGAGCTCTGAGCCGCATCAGCCCTGGTGCAGCCTGCGCGCGACGCTGCGCGCTGCCTCGACGACCGAGTCGGGCAGGTGGCGTGAACCGCGCAGCCGCTCCGTCGCGGCACCGTGCCCGCCCACCCACAGCGGCAGCTGCGGGTGGGCGGCGTGCAGTGAGTCGACCAACCGTGCCGCCGGCGCGGTGTCCCGGGGCATGGGCACGCTGATGACCACGCCGCCCGGTCGCAGCGCATCGACCGAGTGCTCCCAGCTCTCGTGCGGCACGTCCGCCCCGAGGAAGCGGACGTCGATCCCCTGACGCCGCAGGCAGACGGCGAAGCCCATCGTGCCGAGCAGGTGGAGCGCACCCGGTGGCAGTCCGACGAGGGCGACCGGGGCTCCGGAGTTGGGGCCGGCGGCGTCGAAGGCCGAGGCCAGCCGTCGGTGGACCGCAGCGGAGACGAAGTGCTCACCCGAGACGTCCAGCTCACCGCGTCCCCAGGCGCGACCCAGCTCGGTCAACGCCGGCATGAGCCAGCCCTCGAGCGCCTGCTCGAAGGAGACCCCCGCGAGGGCCCGGTCCAGCACCTGGCTGACCGCGGTGTCGTCGTACCGCTGCGCCGCCCGGATGAGGTCGGCCACCGGTGGACCGAGCCCGGTCCGACGCTCGGCCTCGGTCGGTGCGCGCTCCGCGTCGGCGCCGCGCACCTGGGTGGCGGCCAGGGAGGCGGGTGTGCCGTGCCGAACCAGCTCGGCCATGTGCGTCAGCCGCCGGACGTCGTCCTCGTCGTAGAGGCGGTACTGCGATGAGGAGCGCTGCGGCTCCACGACGCCGTAGCGACGCTCCCAGGCGCGCAGCGTCGCCGCGGGGATGCCGGTCGCCTCGGCGACCTGCTTCACGGTGTAGCGCACCCCCGGCACCGGGCGCCTCCTGACGTCATCGGACAAAGCTGGGACGGTCCTTGGACAGGCAGCCTAGCGCCCGCGGGCAGAGCGGGGTGGTAGAGACAGCCACCGCGCCGACGCCGACGGGCCGCCACCCCGGGGGTGAACCCGGGGTGGCGGCCCGTCGTCGGGTGCGCCTCAGAGACCGCTGACGCGGTCCTCGGGGGCGGACAGGTCGGGGTTCGCCCGGAGGTAGTCGACCAGGTTGGCCAGGTCCTCGGGACCACCGACGAGGTTGGTGCCCTCGGTGAAGGCGGTGAAGCTGTCACCGCCCTGCTGGAGGAAGTTCAGGGTCGAGACCCGGTAGGTCTGATCCATCTCCAGCGGCACGCCGTCGAGCTGCATGTCGCTCACCTTGCTGCCCTGCGGCTGGCTGTCGTCCCAGGTGTAGGTGAAGCCCTCGGAGACGCCCAGCGCGAGGTACGGACGGCCTCGCTCCGGGTCGTACTGCTGCTCCAGGACCGCCTTCACCTGCTCTCCGGTCATGTCGATCGACACCAGGATGTTGCCGAACGGCATGACGTTGTAGGCCTCCTGGTAGGTGACCTCACCGGCCGCCTCCTCGTTGCTGATCTGGTCCACGAGGAGACTGGCGCGCACGCCGCCGACGTTCATGAACGAGATCTGCGCACCACCCTCGTCGTCACCGTCGGTGCCGAAGAGGATGGAGTCGGCCACCAGGTCGGCCATCGGCGTCTCGACGCCGCGGTCACCGCCGGCGTCGCCGGTGATGTCCTCGGCGACCGTGCCGACGACCTCGCCGGCGAGCACCTCGGCCCGGGCGACCCACTTCTCGACGACCGAGGCCATCTCCGGGTCGTCCGCGATGGACTGCAGCACGAGGTGGTTGTCGGCGTAGGCCCGGTCCCGGGTCACGTCGCCGCTCTCCCGGGAGATGGTCAGCGCCGTCTCGGTCACCACGCGGCCGTACTGGTTCGCGCTGGTCACGAGGCGGGGGTCGCCGTCCGGGTCGGGGATGCTGCAGACGTAGGGCTGGTGGGTGTGCCCGGTGACCACGGCGTCGATCGCCGGGTCCAGGTTCTCCGCGATCTCCACGACCGGGCCGGAGACGCCCTCGCAGGCGTCGTAGAGACCGGTCTGATAGCCGCCCTCGTGCAGCAGCACGACGATCGACTCGACACCGTCCTCGCGCAGCTGCGCGGCTTGGGCGTTGGCGGTCTCGACCTCGTCGAGGAAGTCGACGGTGGACACGCCACCGGGGCTGACCAGGGTCGGGGTCTCCTCGAGGGTCATACCGATGAAGCCGACGTCGACACCGTCGACGGTCCGCACCTCGGTGGCCGGGAGGATCGGCTCACCGGACTCGGTGTCGACGACGTTGGCCGCCAGCCACTGGAAGTCGGCACCGTCGTAGGGCTCCTCCTCGAAGCAGCCGCGCTCGGGGTGGCAGCCGCCGTCCTGCATACGCAGCAGCTCCTCGACGCCCTCGTCGAACTCGTGGTTGCCGACGCCGGAGATGTCCAGCCCGGCGACCTCGAGGGTCTCGACCGACGGCTCGTCCTGGAAGAGGCCGGAGACGAAGGTGGAGCCTCCGATGAGGTCGCCCGCGGCGACCGTCACCGTCTGCTCCTCGAAGGAGCGCGTGCGCAGCGCCTGCAGCGTGGAGCCGAGGTTGACCGCTCCGCCGACGAGGTTCTGGTCGGGGTCCTGCTCCTCGTCCAGCGTGCCGTCCTCCTCTTCGATGTGGCCGTGGTAGTCGTTGAAGGAGAGCATCTGGACCACGAGCTCGTCGACCCAGACGGGGAGCGTCGCGTTGAGCGCGTCCTCGACCTGCTCCTTCTGCAGCGCGACCTCACCGCCGAAGAGCACCAGGCCCTGCGGGGAGAGCCGGTCCAGGGCGGCCGCGGTCACCGTCGGCACCCCGTCTGCCCTGCTGAGCAGCAGGGGGCCCTCGTGGAAGGCCGCGAAGGCCCCGCCGGTGAGGGCATCGGGGAAGTCCTGTCCGCTGGCCAGGTAGGCGACCGAGTCGTACTCGTAGGAGGACGCCAGCGCCACGGCGGTGCCGTAGCGGTCCTTGCCGAAGAGCCGGTTGGTGTCCGGGACGATCTCGGCGACCGCCTCGACGACGTCGTCGGACACGGCGCCGGAGCCACCGAGCACCACCACCGAGGCGGGCTGCAGGGTCTCGATCACCTCGGCGGTGCTGTCCTGGAGCTCGGCCGGGTCGGTGAGCAGCATCGGCACGCCGTCACGGCCGGCGCGGGCGCCACCGGTGAGGGCGTCCGGGTAGTCGGTGCCGGTCGCGAGGTAGAGGACGGGCAGCCCGGTCGGGAACGTGCCCGCGATCTCGGCGCTGGTGTCGTAGCGGTCCTCGCCGGCGAGCCGCTCGACCTCGGCGCCGAAGCCCGCGAGCTCCTCCGCGACCGTCTCGGACACGGCGACCTCGCCGCCGACGATGACGATGGTGCTCGGCGCCAGGTCCTCGAGCGCGTCGGCGGTGGCCGAGGGCAGCTGGTCCTGCTTGGTGAGGAGCATCGGGACCGGCAGCCCGGCTCCGTCGACGTCCAGGCCGGGCAGGCCGTCGGCGGAGAAGAGCTGGGCGCTCAGGGCGTCGGGGAAGGTCTGCCCGGAGGCGACCACGACGGTGTCGGTGGCTTCGGCGGGGAAGGCGCGCGCGATCTCGGCGGCCGTGCCGTAGCGGTCGGTGCCCGCGATGCGCTGCGCCTGCGTCGGGTCCTCGATCTCGGGGGCGGCCGGCAGCGGTGCGCCCGGCAGGGGCGAGCCGGGCGCGCTGGACGCGACCGCGGCTCCGCTGCCCACCAGGGCGATCGCGGCGCCGACGGCTACCAGGCCGCGGCGTGCGGAGGGGTTTCGGGGGGACATGCGTTCGGATCTCCTCACGGGGGATTCAGGGCTCGGCCTTGAGCACCTGGACAGCAACGTAGCCCATACCCCAGCGGCCCCACCCGACGAACGGACCACGCCGCGGTGAACGACAGGGGACCGGGAGCGGGCAGCTCGGTGACGGATGTGACTGATGAGGCAACTGTGATCCTCCAGGTGACGGCTTGGTCAAGAAGTCACAGGTGGGGCTATCGCGCCGCGCGTGGAGGACGTACGCTCTCACCAGCGTCGAGAGACCACACCGAGGTGTCGCTCGGCGCTGCGCGGCGTCCCCGGGGCGTTCGCGGGTCGGCAGGTCACACCGGCGCAGCAGCGCCGCACGAACAAGGGGTTGTCAGGCGGATGGTGGCAGGCAGTGGGGGATCACGACGACGCGGCGGAGCACGACTTCTGGCGGCCTCGCTGCTGACCGGGGGGCTCGTCCTCTCGGGTGGCCAGATCGCCGCGCTGGCCGACGGTGAGGACCAGGGCGTCGACCCGGCCGCCGCCGGGACCCAGCCCTCCGACCCTGCGGGCGGTCAGGCCGGGGACTCCGGTGGCCAGGACCAGACCGGTGGCGACGGCGGGGCCGGCACCACCCCCGCACCCGCGCCGGGGGGCACCGGGTTCAGCCACGGCGGGACCCCCGCCGGGCCCGCGACCTTCGCCCCGCTGCCGGCCGACCCGGCATATCCCGTGCCCGAGCCGCCGCAGAACGAGGAGCTGCCGACCGAGCTCGACGAGGACACCGGCTACCAGGACCAGGTGTCCTGCGACCCGCAGGACCGGCCCGGCGTCACCGCCTTCGCGATGCTGCTCACGCAGACCTACGGGCGCGGCGCCTGGAGCGGCGCGCGCACCTGCATCGACTACATGAGCCAGCACCACGACGGGCGTGCCCTGGACTGGACGCTCGACGCCTACGACCCGCAGGAGCGCCGCATCGGTGACGCGGCGGTGGCCTGGCTCACCGAGAACGACGGCGAGATGATGCGTCGCTTCGGCATCGAGTACGTCATCTGGAACGGCCTCGTCTACATGAAGGACGACAACGCCTGGCGGCACTACGTCGGCCCCAGCCCGCACACCGACCACGTCCACGTGTCGTTCACCTGGGACGGCGCGATGATGCGGACCTCGTGGTGGACCGGCGTGGCCGTGACCGAGCCCGACCTCGGGCCGTGCGCGGCGGTCTCCGGCCAGTATGCCGCCGTCCACACCTTCCCCCGCCTCGAGGCGTGCAGCGACCCCGCGGTGGTAGCGCCCACGTCCGAGCTCGCCACGGTGCGTCCCGGTGGGTCAGGACCGGGCGTCTCGATGCTGCAGACGGTCCTCGGGCTCGAGGCGACGGGCGTGCTGGACGACGCCACCCGCGCCGCGCTGCTCGACTGGCAGTCCGAGCACGGCGTGCCCGAGACCGGGGTCGCCGACGCCACGACCTACGCCGCCGCCCAGGGCGTCGAGCTCGAGGACCTGCCCGCCTCCGCCCAGGCGGTCGTGCCGCAGGACTGGCAGGTGTCGGTCTTCACCCCCTACAAGCGGACCACGCTGACGCAGGGCGACACCGGCGAGGCCGTCGTCGCGATCCAGGAGGCCCTCGGGGCCGAGCCGGACGGCGACTTCGGCCCGAAGACGGCCGAGGCGCTCGCCGAGTTCGAGGAGAGCGTCCCGGTGCTCGCCGAGCAGGCCCGCCGGCGCGGTGATGAACCGGCCGCCGTCACCCCGTTGACCTGGGTCTTCCTGGAGCGCGCGGTGCACCCGACGATGGCCCTGCGGGACATCGAGCTGGCCGAGGGCAGCCGCGACGTCGAGGCCGACCCCGACGGCGAGCTTGCCGCTCGGGCCGCTGTGGAGGGCCGGGCCGACAGCCCGTATGCCGGCGGCGCGGTCACGTTGGTCCAGGAGCTGCTGGGCGTCGAGGCCGACGGCAGCTACGGCCCGATCACCGCCGAGGCCGTCGCGCAGGTGCAGGAGGCGGCCGGGTTGGAGCCGACGGGTGCCGTCGACGGTGCGACCTGGGTCGCGATCGAGCAGGTCGCCGTCGAGGAGGAGCGCATCGCCGGCGCCCCGGGTCTGGAGCAGCAGCGTGAGCGTGAGGCGAAGGCACGCGAGCGTGAGGAGCAGGAGGAGAAGGAGCGCGAGGCGGCGCAGGAGCGCGAGCGCCAGGAGAAGGCCGAGCAGGAGGCGCGCGAGGAGCGCGAGCGGCAGGAGCGCGCCCGGGAGGAGCAGGCGCGGCACGAGGCCGCCGTGGCCGGCGCGACCCGCTGAGCTGCAGGCGTCCGCTCTGCTCGAGAACTTTCTGCTCCGGCGAGGCAACGCGGCGGTCCCGCTGCCGCGTCGTAGTGTCGGCAGGACGATCGACCGAGGGGTGCAGCGATGAGGCGGATCCGACAGGGGGGACGGCGGGCGTGGTGCTCGCCGTGCTCGGCGCTCTGGGGCTGGGCTCGGTCTCGGTGGCCAGCCCGCAGGAGCCGGACGTGGACGAGACCCAGGCGGCGACGCGCACCGCCGTGGACTGGAGCGGCCTGGGGCCGGCGCCCTGTCCGGAGGGGATGACCCGCCGGGTGAGCGTCGACAGTCATTCCATGGACCGTGGCGTGCCGCAGTCCCGCTTCAACAACGGGTGGTCGCTGGTCTCCTCGCGTGACGGGTCCGCCGCCCGCGCCTCGGTCTCCTCCGGTGACACCAGCGACCACATGTTCCTGCCCTACGTGAAGGTCTCCGTCGACCGGCGGACCATGCTCGGGTTCTCCACCCGCAGCACCCAGGGCAACTCGGGCTACACCCGGGCCCAGATGAACTCGGTGGACCTGCGGGTCTACGCCGGCAGGTCGTGGGGTGGCCGCGTCTACGACGTCACGGCCGCGACCGACGACGAGAACGGCCACCTCGGCGCGTGGTTCGAGCACCGCAGCAGGTCCGGGGCGAGCACCTGGTGGGACGTCGACAACGTGCAGATCTACACCTGTCGCGACGCCCCGGTGTCCCGGATCGCCGGGTCGGACCGCTACGACTCCGCGGCCCGGGTCGCGGCCACCTACCCGGCGGGGGTCCGGACCGCCTACCTGGCCACCGGGGAGAACTTCCCGGACGCGATCGGCGCCTCGGCCCTGGCCGGGCAGCTGGACGCGCCGGTCCTGCTCACCCGTTCCGACCAGCTCCCGTCGGCGACGGCGGCCCAGCTGCGGCGCCTCTCGCCGGATCGGCTGGTCGTCCTCGGTGGCACCGGGGCGGTCAGCAGCACGGTCGCGCGGCAGGCCGGCGCCTACGCCGACTCCACGACCCGCATCACCGGCCGGACCCGCTACGACGTGTCCGCCGGGGTGGCGCGCAGCTACACGCCCGGCGGCTCGGTCCTCTACGTCGCCAGCGGGGCCGACTTCCCCGACGCGCTCGCTATCGGGGCACTCGCCGGCGACCAGGGTGCGCCGGTGCTGCTCACCCCGAAGGCTGGGCTCCACCCGTCCGTGGAGGAGCAGATCGCCCGGCTCGACCCCGGTCGCATCGTCGTCGTCGGGGGCCCCGCCGCGGTCTCCGACACTGTCGTCAGCCAGCTGCGCCGGCATACCTCCGGCTCGGTCACGCGGATCACCGGCGCGAACCGGTATGCCGTGGCCTCGCGGATCGCCCAGGAGTTCGACCGGCGCCCG
Source organism: Serinicoccus marinus DSM 15273 (assembly GCF_008386315.1). Classification (NCBI taxonomy): domain Bacteria; kingdom Bacillati; phylum Actinomycetota; class Actinomycetes; order Micrococcales; family Ornithinimicrobiaceae; genus Serinicoccus; species Serinicoccus marinus. Next base: position 143,191 of record NZ_CP043808.1, read on the forward strand.
GCGCGGGCCTACGTCGCCACCGGGACCGCCTTCCCCGACGCGCTGGTGGGCGCGGCGCGGGCCGGCAGCCAGGGCGTGCCCGTGGTGCTGACCCGGCAGGGCCAGCTCGTCTCGGACGGTCGCGCGGCGCTGCAGGCGCTGGACCCGCTGCGCGGCGTGCTGCTCGGCGGGCAGGTCGCGCTGAGCTCGGTGGTCATGGATCAGGTCGGCGCCCACGTCGGGTGAGGGAGGGAGCGAGCATGGAGACGACACACCGGTTGCTGTCCGGGGACGCGGTCCGGATCGAGGTGCCGGACGCCATCGGTCTGCCCGGCGGGACCTCGCTGGGGGTGCTGGCCCTCGAGGGCGAGGGTCAGCTCGAGGTCACCTCGGGTCGCGAGGTCGACCTGGCGTTCTACCTCGAGGTCACCGGCACCACGCTGGAGCGTGAGGTCGGCCTGCGAGGCGGGCAGGTGCTGCGCTACGGCCGCTTCGGCCGCGATCCGCAGCAGGGCTTCGGCTGGGCGGTCGCGGTCGGCGACCACCAGCTCTACGGCTTCACGGTGCCCGTCATGGACGTCGAGACGCTCACCGGCTTCCTCGCCGACGTCGACGTGCAGGCCGACCCGATCGGGCCGGTCCTCACACCGTCCGGCCGCACCAGCTGGTCGCCCTACCGCACCCAGACCGTCGCGCAGGTCGTCGAGCTCGACCAGGGCTCCGCGCCCGGGGGTGGGGACGACGGCAGCAGCTTCGGCTACCTGCTCGACGTCCGTCGGGCGCGCACCGGGCAGCTGCAGGACGCCCGCTCCGGCGGCGCAGCGGTGCGTGGCGGGCAGCTCTCGCGCTCCTCGGACACCGAGCGGCACGCGTATGCCGTCCTGGAGAGCCAGGACTTCGTGAGCTACGGCATGCCCGGCAGCGAGGAGAGCGTCGACGCCGTCGTCGCCTCGCTGTCCGAGGTGGTCGTGGAGCTGGTCCGGTGAGCCTCCTCGGCAGCGCCGGGGCCCTGGCTGTCGGCCTCGTCCTCCTCGCGGCCGGCGTCGGCCACGTCCGGGCACCGCTGGAGACGACGCGGGCGCTGCGGGGTCACGGGCTGCTGCCCGCGGGGGTCACCCCGGTGGTCGCCCGCGCGCTCGCGCCCGTGGAGGTCGTGCTGGGCCTCGGGATGCTGCTCGCCGCCACCGGTCTGCTGCCCTCGGCACCGGCACGTCTCCTCGGGCTCGGCGCAGCCGTCCTGTGCCTGGCCTTCGCGGTCTACCTCCGGCTCGTCCACCGGCGGGTCGAGGGCGCCCCGGTGCCCTGCGGGTGCGGCCTGGGCAGCACCCCGGTGACCCACTGGGCGGTCGCGCGCGCTGCGGTGCTCACCGGCCTCGCGGCGGTGGTCGTCCTGGCCCCGGTCACCGGGTGGCAGGCGGTCCCGGGAGCGCCCGTCGTCGCCCAGGTGGCCGTCGCGGTCCTGGCGGGCACGGCTCTCGCCGTCGCGACCGCCGCGCTGCCCGCGGCCCGGGCGGTCCCCGAGCAGCTCACCACGCTGTCAGGGGTGGCCCGATGAGCTTCACCGCCTCCGCGCTCGTGCTCGCCTTCGTCGCGATCGCCCTGCTGGCCCTGGGTCTGGCGGGCCTGCTGCGCCAGGTCAACCTGCTCACTCGTCAGCTGGAGGGCGGATCCGCGCCGCGTCCCTCCGGCGCGGGCGGCGCGCGGACCACCCGCGAGCTCGTGGGCTTCCGGATCCCCCAGGACGTGGGCGGGCGGCTGATCGACCCCGGCGTCGAGCGGACTGTCCTGGCCTTCGTCTCCCCGGGCTGCAGCTCCTGCTCGCTCACCCTGCGCGGTCTGGCCGCCGATCCCGCTGTGCGGGCGGGTCACCTCGCGCTCGCCCTCGTCTCCGCAGGTTCCTGCGAGCCCGCGCTCGCCGATGCCGAGGGCGCCGCGCGCCTCACCTGCCTGCCGCAGGGCCGGTCCGTCATGGACCGGCTCGCGGTCCCCGCCACGCCCTACCTGGCGCTCGTGGACGACGACGGCACGCTGCGTGCCGCGCTGCTGCCGGACGAGGACACCGACCTCGGCGCCTGGCTCCGCCAGGCCCGTACCCCGCTGCCGATGAGGGAGGAGCGCAGCTCATGAGGCGATTCGACGACCTGCCGGAGGCCGACACCGGGCGGCTGCGGGACCGGCTGCGGGAGCGCCCCAGCCGCCGCGGGTTCATCGCCCGGGTGCTGGGCGCCGGGACGGCGGTGGGTGTGGGCTCGCTGGCCCTGGTCAACCGGGGAGGCACCAGGGTGAAGGCGCAGGCGGCCTACTTCCTCGACTACACCGACACCTCGACCGGCCCCTGCGCCACGTATGCCCGCGACCACACCGAGAACGGCATCCAGTGCGGTCCCTCGCCGATGTGCACCAGCCAGGCCTGCTGTTGGCGCTACCGCTCCGGCGCGGGCAACGTCGTCGCCTGGCACAAGAACGGCCCGGGCATCGACCGCTACTACGTGCACCGTCCCGACGACTGCTGGGGCGGCGTCTACGACTCCTGGAACTGGAAGTTCAGCGACGGCCGCACCTGGCGCTGCTCGGACGGCTGGACCTGCTCCGGCTCCGGCTCCTGCATGGCGACGATCTGTCCGTGGGCGATCTAGAGGACCCCGACCTGCCGGTCGTCGCCGACGCGGCCACCGGCATACCGGTGTGGCGGCGGTGGCTGGCCGACCCGCTCCCGCTGCTGCTGCTGACCGGCGCCGCCGGGCTGGCCGTGTCCGCCGCCCTGCTGCCCGCTGCCGGGGCGGTCTGGCTGGTGCCGGCGCTCTTCGCCGTCGTCGTGGCGGGGCTGGCGCTGTCCGGCAGCACCTGAGGCGTCAACAGCGCGTGGGCGCTGGTGGCCTCGGTCCGGGGCCGACATGTTCAACTGCTCCTGTGGGGAGCCTTCGCCGTGGGCACGACCCTCGGTGGTGCCGCCACGGGCGCCGCACTCGGGGTGCTGGCCGGTCTGCTGAGCCCGGTCCCGGAGACGGTGCGGCTCGTCCTGCTCGTCGTCGCCCTCCTGGCGTTGACGGTGCTCGACGTCCTCGCGCCGGTGCTCCCGCTGCTGCAGCGCTCGGCGCTCATCCCGCAGGAGGTCTTCGGGCGGGGCATCGCGCGGGGCGGGTTCCGTTTCGGGCTGGAGTACGGCTGCGGCTGGCGGACCCTGGTGCCCTCGGCGGCGTCCTACCTCGCGGCCCTCTTCGTGCTGCTCGTCGTGCCGCCGTGGTGGGTCGCGCTCGTCCTCGGTGCGGCCTTCGGGTTCTCCCGGTCGTGGGCCGTCCTGGTGTGGATCGCGCTGGGTGCCCCTGGGTGGCAGAACTTCCTGGCCGGTCACTCCCGGGTGCTGGAGCGCGCAGGGAGCGTCCTGGCCGCGGTGCTGCTGCTGGCCGCGGCGTGGTCGCGGCTCGGCGGCTAGGGTGTGCCCATGGCGCGTCCCCACATCGCCGCCCTGGTCGAGGACTCGGTCCGGCGCCGTCTGGACTCACGGTTGCGCCGTCGAGGCTGGCACGAACGGGTCTTCGGCTACACCGGCTACGGCAGCCCGGACCGGGCCCGTCTGTTCGCCCGGGTGCTGCTGTCCCGGCACGAGCCGGAGGAGGCCCGCACCGCCCTCACCCACGCCCAGGACTCGCTGCTCGACATCGCCCAGCGGGGGTGGCGGTTGTTCCTCACCGCGCCCGCGATGGACGTCCCCGTGCGCGTGCGGTTGGGGGAGGCCGAGGTCACCACCCGGACCGATCGCGGCGGGTACGTCGACGTCGAGCTGACCGGGCACGGGCTGGAGCCCGGCTGGCAGGAGGCGCACCTGGAGATCACCAACGGCGACTCGCTCACCGTCTCGGTGCTCGTCGTGGACCCGGGGGTCGGTGTGGGGCTGGTCAGCGACATCGACGACACCGTCATGGTCACCCATCTGCCACGCATCCTCATCGCGGGCTGGAACACCTTCGTGCGGTCCGAGCAGGTCCGCCAGGCGGTTCCCGGGATGAGCTCGATGTACCGCGCGCTCCTCGCCGAGACCCCCGGTATGCCGGTCCTCTACCTCTCGACCGGGGCGTGGAACACCGCGCCGGCGCTGACCCGCTTCCTGCGGCGGCACGACTTCCCGGTCGGACCGATGCTGCTCACCGACTGGGGGCCGACCAACACCGGGTGGTTCCGCTCCGGGCAGGAGCACAAGGAGCTCGAGCTGCGGCGGCTCCGCGAGGAGTTTCCCGACGTGCGCTGGATCCTCGTCGGTGACGACGGCCAGCACGACCCGGTCATCTACGGCGAGTTCGCGCAGGAGCACCCGGAGGCCGTCGAGGCGATCTGCCTGCGCGAGCTGACCCCGGCCGAGCAGGTCCTGTCCAGCGGTCTGCCGGTGGCGACCGACGAGCTGCTCGGCAAGCGGGTCCAGGTGCCGATGCTCAAGGCGGCGAACGGCTTCGGCCTGCACCAGCTGCTCGTGGGGGCCCGGGCCCGGAGGCAGGGCTGATGCCCGAGCTGCCCGAGGTCCAGGCCCTGACCGACTTCCTCGCCGACCGGCTGACCGGGCGGGTCGTCACGGATGTCGAGCTGGGCTCGATCGCGGTGCTCAAGACCTTCGACCCGCCCCCGACCGCGCTCGTGGGCGCCCCCGTCGACGGTGTGGGCCGGCACGGCAAGTTCGTCGACGTGGACGTGGACGGGACCCACCTCGTGTTCCACCTGGCCCGGGCGGGCTGGCTGCGGTGGTACGACGAGATGCCGCGCACCCAGGTCCGCCCTGGCCGCAGCCCCATCGCGCTGCGGGTCCGCCTGGACGACGGTGCGGGCTTCGACCTCACCGAGGCGGGGACCAAGAAGGGCCTGGCGGCGTATGTCGTCCGGGACCCCGCCGACGTGCCAGGGGTGGCCTCGCTCGGCCCGGACCCGCTCGCCGACGGCTTCGACGAGGCGGCCTTCGCAGCGTTGCTGGAGGGCCGGCGGACCCAGATCAAGGGTCTGCTCCGGGACCAGTCGGTGCTCGCCGGGGTGGGCAACGCCTACTCCGACGAGATCCTGCACGCCGCGCGGCTCTCGCCGTTCGCGCTCGCGGCGGGCCTCACGGCGGAGCAGGTGAGGGGTCTCTACTCGGCGCTGCGCACCACGCTGGAGGCGGCGGTCCTCGCCGCCGAGGGCAAGCCGGCGGCCCAGCTCAAGGACGCCAAGCGGGCGGGCATGAATGTCCACGGACGCACCGGCGAGGCCTGCCCGGTGTGCGGTGACACGGTGCGCGAGGTGTCCTTCGCCGACTCCTCGCTGCAGTACTGCCCCACCTGCCAGACGGGCGGCAAGCCGCTCGCGGACCGCCGCATGTCACGGCTGCTGCGCTGAGGCGCTCGTCCGGGCAGGGCACGACTGCACCGCGCGACTGCATCGGATATGTCGTCTGATCCGCGTGTGGAGTGACCTATCCGCTGCAGTCGCGCACCACCGGGCTCAGGATCAGGCCGGACGGCGGAAGACCTGGGCCTGCCAGCCGAACGCCCGTGCCGCCTCGACGTTCGCCGGCCGGTCGTCGGTGAAGCGCACCTCGGCCGGGGAGACCTCTCGCCCGAGGCGACGCGAGATCTCGGCGTGCGCGGCGGCATACGCCTGCGGATCCGGCTTGGCGGCACCCAGGTCATGGGTGTTGAGCAGGGAGGGGACGAGCCGCCCCAACCCGATCTGCTCGAGCTCCGCCGGCACCCGGTCCGTCCCGTTGGTGAAGACGAAGACCGGTGTGCCCTTCGCCCGCAAGTCGTCGACGAGCTCCACGGTCGCGGCGACGGGGGTGCCGCGATCGCGCTGCCACCCCTGCACGACCTGCGCGACGAGCGGCTCGGGGTGGCCCAGCTCGAGCAGCCGGGCGGTCAGGGCCCGGACCCACGCGGCGTACGTCGTCTTGCCGACCACCATCTGTCCGGCCTGCGGCAGGGAGAAGGCCAGCTCCGGCAGACCCTCGCGAGGCAGCCCCAGCTCGCGCTCGTTGCGCGTGCGCTCCCCGCTCGCGTCGAAGTCCCGCAGCACGCCGTCCAGGTCCAGGACCGCGATCCGCGCCCGTCGCAGGAAGGACGCGAGCCGCCAGACCCGCGCGGGAACCTCCTTGGCGGCCACCACCGCGTCGATGCGGATCGACTCCTCCCCGCGGTCGGAGCGGACGCGGAGGTGCTGCGGGCCACGTTCGACCAGCACACCGACGGTGTCCGTGGCCCGCGCCCCGTCCTCGAGCAGGTGGCGCACCACGACCCGCGAGCCCACGGTGAGCGGCTGGATCAGGGCGTCAGGCATCCTCAGGCGACGGTGGGCTCACGGCCGTCGGCGCCGCCGACCAGGGTCTTGCCGGCCCGGTCCCAGGCCTGCATGCCCCCGTCCACGTTGACCACGTCGAAGCCCTGCTGGACCAGCCACTGGACGGCACGGCCGGACCGGCCGCCGCTGCGGCAGACCACCGGCAGCGAGGTCTGCGTCTCGGGCAGCTCGTCGATCCGGGCGGGGAGGTCGCCCAGGGGCAGGTGGACCGCGCCGGGGGCGTGGCCCGCGGCCCACTCGTCCGGCTCCCGGACGTCGACGACGACGGCGTCGTCGGGGAGGTCGGTCACGGCGATGCTCGGGATGTCGCTCATGCCCTCACTATGACACCGATGCGGTATGCCGGTGGGTAGGGCGGTAGCCAGCGCGGGGGTTACAGTGGGCGACGGCTGAGCACCGCCGTCGGTGATCGCCACCCATCCATCGAATGCTCCGGTCTGTGCCGGAAGGGGACAACACCGCATGACGACCGCCTCCACGGGTGCCACCGAGTCGCGCCTGCCCTCCCGCAGCAGGGACAAGCGCCCGGCCCTGGCCCTGCTCGCGCTGCTGCTCGTGCTGGTCGGCGCCCTGGGAAGTGCGCTCCTGGTCTACCGGACCGGCAACCGGGTGCAGGTGCTGGTGGCCCAGGACACCATCCGCCAGGGTCAGCAGGTCACCGCGGAGGACTTCACCGTCGCCGAGATCGCCTTCGAGGAGGGCACCGAGGTCGTGAGCGCCTCCTCGGTGGACGAGTTCGTCGGCGCGCAGGCGGTGACCTCGATCCCGGCCGGGAGCCTGGTCTCGGGACAGATGTTCACCGCGTCCGAGCTCGCGCCGGCGGGTGCGCAGCAGGTGGGCGTCGTCGTCGCGTCGAGCGGACGCCCCTCGGACACCCCGCAGGCTGGAGACATCGTGCGCGTCTTCGCGACCGCCGCCGAGTCCGCCGTCGCGGAGGCCGCGGACGCCGAGGAGCTCGTCCCGGCCGCCAAGGTCGTCTCCGTCGGGGCGACCAGCGACACCAGCGACACCGTCCACGTCACCCTGCTGGTGCCGGAGGACGTGGCGCCCGCCGTCGTCACGGCCAGCGCCACCGGCACCGCCGCGATCGCCCTGCTGCCGGCCGACACGGCGCCGGTGGTCGACTGGCGCACGGAGTGAGCCTGCCGTGGCCCTGATCTCCCTCTTCAGCGCCAAGGGCGCACCCGGTGTGACGAGCACCGCCATGCTGGTCGCCGCCCTGTGGCCCCGTCCCACGCTGCTCGTGGACGCCGACGGCAACGGTGGCGACCTGCTCATGCGGCTGCCCTCGGATTCCGGGCTCGCCCTGACGCAGCACCCCGGCCTGCTGACCCTCCTGCCGCTGGCGCGGCACGGCCTGTCCTCCGGGGTGGTCCTGGACCACTCCCAGGTGGCGCTGGGCGGCCAACGGGTCCTCGTGGGCCTGGAGACGCCGGAGCAGGCGGAGGCCTCCTCCGCGCTCTGGCCGACCCTCGCCCGCGCCTTCCGCGAGGTGCCCGGCACCGACGTCATCGTCGACGCGGGCCAGCTCGGGGCGCGCTCGGGGCAGTTGTCGCTCGTCCAGCGCAGCGACCTCGTCGTGGGTGTGGTGCGCGCGCATCCGGCCAGCGTGATGCACATGCGCGAGCGGATGACCGTGCTGCAGCAGACCTTCGCCGGCCTCGGTGCCGACGCCCCCCGGCTGGGGCTCGTGGCGCTGACCGGTGTCCAGCAGCAGGACGAGGCCTCCTCGGCCGTCGCGACCGTGCGCACCGACCTGCCGGAGATCCTCGACCTCGGCCAGGTCGCGCTCGACCCTCGGCCGGAGCGGATGTTCCACGGCGACCCGGTCTCGAGGCCGGAGCGCACGATGCTCGTGCGCTCGGGCCGGTCCCTCGTGGAGCGTCTGGTCGCCGCGGTCGGTCCGAGCATCGCCACCTCGGCGCCCACGGCCCAGGCGGGTCCGCGCCCGGGCGGGGACGGCGGGGAGGTGCCGGCGGACGGCGCAGCGACTGCTGACGATGACGCGGCGGGCGCCGACGAGACCGGCGGGCCGACCTCGGACGAGGAGGCCTCGCGACGGCCCAGGAAGAAGGGATGGGGTAGGCGATGAGCACGCCGACGACCCTGCTGTCCGGTGCGACGCCGGAGCAGCAGGCGGAGATGAACCAGCTGGTCCGCACCCTGCGCTCGCAGGTCGCCGACCGGCTCAACCAGCAGCGCCGCCGCGACGAGGTGGCCGGACGCTCCCCGATGAGCAGCGAGGACGAGCGGCACTTCGCCCGCTCGCTCATCGTCCAGGTGCTCGAGGACCACGCCACCCTCATGATCACCGAGGGGCGCGTGCCGCCCACGGCCGACGAGGAGGAGCGGGTCGCGTCCGCGATCCACGCGGCCCTCTTCGGGGTCGGTCGGCTGCAGCCGCTGCTCGAGGACCGCGAGGTCGAGAACATCGACATCAACGGCTGCGACCGCGTCTTCGTGGGGTATGCCGACGGCCGGGAGGAGACCGCGGCCCCGGTCGCGGACAGCGACGAGGAGCTCATCGAGCTCATCCAGATCCTCGCGGCGAACGTCGGTCTGACCTCGCGTCCCTTCGACTCGGCCAACCCGCAGCTGGACCTGCGGCTGCCGGACGGGTCCCGCCTCTCTGCCGTGATGGGCGTCTGCCAGCGTCCCTCGTTGTCGATCCGCCGGGCTCGGCTGGGTCAGGTCGCCCTGGAGGACCTCATGGCGACCAACACCTTCAGCGAGGACGTCATGAACTTCCTCAAGGCGGCGGTGGCAGCCCGCAAGAACATCATGATCGCCGGGGCGACCAACTCGGGGAAGACGACCATGCTGCGCGCGATGGCCGCGGAGATCCCGCCGGACGAGCGGCTCATCACGGTCGAGCGCGCGCTGGAGCTGGGGCTGGACAAGTTCGAGGACCAGCACCCCAACGTCGTCGCCTTCGAGGAGCGGCTGCCCAACTCCGAGGGCGTCGGCCAGGTGACGATGGCCGAGCTGGTGCGACGCAGCCTGCGCATGAACCCCTCACGCGTCATCGTCGGCGAGGTCCTGGGTGACGAGATCGTCACCATGCTCAACGCCATGAGCCAGGGCAACGACGGCTCGCTGTCGACGATCCACGCCAACTCCTCGATGGAGGTCTTCAACCGCATCGCGACCTATGCGCTGCAGGCGGAGGAGAACCTCCCGGTGGAGGCCACCCACATGCTCATCGCGGGCTCGATCAACTTCGTCGTCTTCATGCGCAAGAAGAACGAGCACGCGACCGGCGGCGGGCTGCTGCGCGGGGTGCAGTCCATCCGCGAGGTCACCGGCGTCGACGGGCGGGTGCTCTCCTCCGAGGTCTTCGCCGCCGGCCCGGACGGGATCGCCCGGGCCAAGGCGCCGATCGAGTGCATCGACGAGCTCGTGCCCTACGGCTACACCCCGACCCCCGTCACCCGGTGGGACTGATGGGTCAGCTCTACACCCTCCTCATGCCGATGGCCGCGGGCGCGGTCGTCGGTCTGGGGCTCTACGTCGCGGTGCTCGCCGTGGTGGGCCTCCCGGAGCGCGACCCCTCGACCCCCCGCCGGTTCGCCAACGTCAGCCTGGCCGGCGTCAGCCGCCGGCTCGTCGTGGGCGTCGCGGTGGGGGTGCTCGTGCTGCTCCTCACCCGCTGGGTGGTGGCGGCGGTCGGCGTCGGCCTGCTGGCCGGCCTGTGGGACCAGCTCACCGGCGACGCGCGGGCCGAGCAGGCCGGCATCAACAAGCTCGAGGCGCTGGCCACCTGGACCGAGTCGCTGCGCGACACCATCGCGGGAGCGGTCGGCCTCGAGCAGGCGATCCCCGCGACCGCGGTCAACGCCGGGCCCGCGATCCGTTCCTCGCTCAACCTCCTCGTCGACCGGCTGCGCATCCGTGAGCCGCTGTCCGAGGCGCTGCTCCACTTCGCCGAGGACCTCGACGACCCCTCGGCCGACGTCATCTGCTCGGCGCTGGTGCTCAACGCGCGGCTGCGCGGGCCCGGTCTGCGGGACGTCCTCGGCGCGCTCGCGGTCTCGACCCGGGAGGAGCTCGACATGCGACGCCGCATCTCGGCCGGTCGACGCTCCATCCGCCGGTCGGTGAAGATCATCGTCATCATCGTGCTCTCCGTCATGGGTGGCCTCGCGGTCTTCAACCGGCAGTACGTCGAGCCCTACGAGACGCTGGGCGGACAAGGCGTGCTGCTCGTCGTGGCCGCGCTCTTCGCCGGTGGCCTGCTGTGGATGCGGCGGCTCTCCGAGCCGCAGAAGCTGAGCCGCTTCCTCGTGGTCAACCGGGAGGCGCGGGCCCGCGACATGGCGGAGATGCTGGACGACGTGCGCGAGGGCGCCCGGACCGGTCGGCAGCGCGGGGGTCGGCGATGATCTGGCCGATGCTCGCCGGGGGCCTGGTGGGGCTCGGGGTCTATGTCTTCATCCGTATGCTCCTGCGCCCGCGCCCTGGCGTCGCCGCGCTGGTCGCTCGGATCGACGCGGGCTCGCGCTCGATGAAGACGCACACGCTCTCGGAGTACGACTCCTCCTTCGCGAGCATGAGCCGGCGCGGGCGCACCGTCATGACGGCCCTCGCCGACCGCTTCGAGGTGATCGCCGCCCAGCGGGGCTGGCAGATGAGCCGGCACCGCGCCGACCTCACGATCCTCAACCGCAGCGTCGGCGCGATGCTCGCGCTCAAGGTCGTGAGCGGCACCATCATGCTGCTGGTCGGACCGCTCGTGTTCGGGGCGCTACGCCTCGGCGGGCTCGACCTCGGGCCCGCGATGCCGCTCGGTCTGGGCCTGCTCCTGGGGCTGCTCGGCTTCTTCCTGCCCGACCTGTCGCTGCGCGCCGAGGCCGAGCAGCGCCGCCGGGAGTTCCGGCGCACCGTCGGCATCTTCCTCGACCTCGTGTCGATGAACCTCGCGGGTGGCCGCGGACTCCCGGAGGCACTCCTGGCGGCGTCCTCGGTGAGCGACCACTGGTCGGTGGTCCGCATCCGGCAGACCCTCGCCAACGCCCGGCTGTTCGGGACCACCCCCTGGGAGGCGCTCGGGCAGCTCGGCAAGGAGATCGGCCTGGAGGAGCTGGAGAGCCTGTCCGGCGCGCTGGTGCTGGCGGCCGACGACGGCGCCAAGATCCGGCAGTCCCTCGCGGCCCGCGCCACGACGATGCGCCGCAAGGCGCTCTCCGAGGCCGAGGGCGACGAGGGCGAGCGCTCCCAGTCCATGCTCATCGCCCAGATGCTGCTCGTCGTCGCCTTCCTCGTCTATCTCGCCTACCCGGCGCTCACCGCGCTCATGAGCGAGCAGGCGATCTGAGGGAGGTCGACAGCGCTTTTTAGGGAACCGATGGCGAACTGGCGTCGTCTGTCCCGGTGTGCAACCATACGGAGTTGCCGGGTCTGGGGCTGCCCAGGCTGTTCACTGTGACTGAGGGGTGTTCATGAAGTCCACGAGAGCTTACGCGCTGCGCGTCCAGCGCGATCTGCTCGCCCGCAAGGACCGCGGTGCCTCCGCGCTGGAGTGGGCCCTGATCGCAGCGGTCGTCGTCGTCGCCGCCGCGCTGATCGGGGCTGCGGTCTACAACGTCATCCAGGCCCGCGCGGCAGATGTCCAGCGGTGCGGCAACCTGTCTCCCGGCGAAACCTGCTGATGCCCGCGTCCCGCCGCGGCCAGCGGCGGGTCCACCGGCCCCCCCGGGACGCCGGGACCTCGGCCCTGGAGCTCGCGATCGTCGCCCCCGTCCTGCTGTCGCTCATCTTCTTCAGCCTGCAGGCCGCCTTCTTCTTCTACGGCCGATCCGCCGCCACCCACGCGGCCCGGGAGGGCGTCTCGCTGCTCCGGCTGGCCGAGGACCAGGGGCAGTACGCCGCGCTGCAGCCGGACGCCATGGCCAAGACGTCACGCTTCGCCTCCAACGTGGGTGGTCCGGGTCTCGTCGACCCGGAGGCGACCAGCACCTACGTCGAGGAGGGCGACGGCACCGCCCGGGTGACGGTCACCGTCAGCGGACGGGTCATCACCCTGGTGCCCGGGCTGCGCCTGACCGCCACCGCCGACGCCTCCGGCACCGTCGAACGGTTCCTGGAGCCCGAGCCGGTGCCCTGAGCACACCGACACACCGACATACCGAGAGGAGCAGGGGATGAGGCGCCACCGCGCGCAGCTCGAGCGCGGCTCGATCGCGCTCGAGTTCGCCTTCGCCGCGCCCATCGTGCTGCTCCTGCTCGCGCTGGCCTGGACCTTCGGCCGGGTGGCCTGGGCCAACGGGCACCTCGAGGCCGGCACGCGCGACGCCGCGCGGGTGGCCACCCAGGCGCGCTCCGTGCAGGAGGCCCGCACCAGCGCCATGGCGGTGCTCCAGGAGAACACGCAGGCCGTGCAGGGCTGCCCGGCCAGCCTGGCCGTGCAGATCTCCGGCGACTTCGAGCCCGGCTCCACCCTCACCGTCCAGGCGTCGTGCAGCTACTCGCTGTCCGACATCGGTATGCCCGGGGCGCCGGGCCGCGTGTCGCCCTCGTCGTCCTTCGCCTCCGTGGTGGACCAGCATCGGGGGGTGACCCCGTGAGCCGGCTGGTCGAGCGCCTGCGGGCGGACCGCGAGCGAGGGTCGATCCTGCCGCTGATCCCGATCGTGGCCCTCGCGCTGCTCATGATCGCCGGGCTGGTCATCGACGCCTCCCGTCAGCTGAACGCGCGTAGCCAGGCGGTGGCCTACGCCGAGGAGGCCGCGCGCGCCGGTGCCCAGGCGGTCGAGCCCGAGCCCCCCGCCACGCTCGACGAGCGGCAGGCCAGGCAGAACGTCGACGACTACTGCGCCCGGGTCCTGCAGCGGAACGCCGTGCGGAGCTGTGGCGTCACCGACATCGAGCCGGCCGACGACAGCCCGCGCCCCTACACGATGGTGGTGCGGGTCGACACCGAGATCCCGACCACCCTGCTGGGGATGGTCGGGCTCCGCAGCCTGAGCGCCTCGGGGGTCGGGCGCGCCGAACCCGTGGCAGGAGAGCTGCTCGAACCCGCCCCAGAGCCCGACCCCGAGCCGGGACCGATCCCGGAGCCGTGAGATGAGCGACATGACCCACACCATCCTCCCCGCCCGGTGGCGCCCGACCCTGCTGGTCGCCGTCCTGCCGCTGGTCCTCGCGGCCTGCGGCACGTCCGACGACGTGCCGCAGAGCTCGCCGAGCGCCCTGACCCCGCAGCAGGAGTCGACAAAGGAGCCGACGACGGAGGAGACCGAGGCGGAGCCGACGACCGAAGAGGCCACGGAGACCGGCGAGGCGCCGGACGAGGGCCAGGACGAGGACGAAGCGGGCTCGACGGATCGGCCCGACACGTGGGCGACCTTCACCGCCGAGCCGCCGCCGGTGTCCGCAGACCCCGAGGAGCTCGCGGGTGACCCCCGGGTGGAGGCGGTCCAGCGGTTCAACGAGACCTTCGCCCGCGCCGCCAGCGCCGACGAGGCGCGGGACGAGGAGTGGCTCGCGACCATGGACGAGGACGGCTACGACGGCATCATGGAGATCCTCGGCGAGGAGTTCGGGCGCGCCTACCCGGGTCCGCTGCCGTACGCACCGCTGTCCGTGTCCGAGATCGAGGACGGGACATGGTCGGTCCAGGGCTGTATGGTGACGGACGGGTTCTCCGTGGAGTCCGCCGGCTCCGGTGACGGAGTGACCGGCTTGGAGGTGTCCTCGGTCGAGTACGAGCTCGTCGAGGACCCGGACGACGATGGGGCATACCTCGTCCAGGCCCTGTATGCCGGACTACTCAACTGCTCGACGACCGAGGTGGAGACAGACTCATGGTCAGGACGATGACCGGGCGCGTGCGCGCGGCCCTCGCCGCCCTGCTGTCCGTCGGGCTGCTGCTGACCCTCAGCCCGGTCCTGCCGGCCCAGGCGATCGACGTGCCGCCCCGGCCGGGGCAGCCCGTCACCTGGCCCTCGGAGAACCGCACCCGGATCAAGACCTACCAGACCGGTGGCGGCTCGGCGTGCTCGCTCATCGCCTCCCCCAACTCGGTCGGCGGGGTATGCCTCTCGGCGCGGGCCTTCGACGGGCCCACCATTCGCGAGGTGCTCAAGGGGGACGAGCTGCCGGACTGCTGGCACCAGCGACTCACCCCGGAGCAGCTGGAGAACATCAACCTGGACCCGTTGAACGACGGGACCCACTACTACTGGCACCGGTGCCTGCGCGGGATCGACCGCAAGACCTACGAGATCGAGCCCGAGGGTCTCTTCTTCGCGGTCGGCATCTGGATCTACGAACCGGACGACCCCGAGCTGGTGGAGCTGACCCCCAACCAGCGGGAGTTCATCAACCGCTTCGTGCGCAACGGCAACGTCCCGGCCCCGTTGATGCTGTCCTCACCCAGCCCGGTGCCGTGGGTCAACGACGACGTCGCCTTCTACAACGCCGGTGACGACGAGATCCACGTGGACCTGTCGATCCCCGGGGTGGAGATGCGGGGGCGGGTCACCGAGCTGCTCGTCTACCCCGAGGGGCGGGACGGGCCGGTGGTCACGTGCCCGGGATCCGGCAAGGAGGTCACCGCGAAGGACACTCCGGAGTCGGTGCCCGACGCCTGCTGGCACGCCTTCGAGCAGTCCAGCCAGACCCAGCCGGACGACGCCTACGAGGGTGAGATCCACGCTCAGTGGCAGATCGACGCCCGCATCAACGGGGAGTGGCAGCAGTTCCACTCCTTCGTGAAGAGCTCCGAGGGTGTCATCCAGGTCAACGAGGTGCAGGCCCTGGTCCGTCCGTGACCCCGGGCCCCGCAAGGACAACGAGGGGAGAAGCACGATGAGCACGACCACACCCAAGCGACCGGCCGGCGCGCCGGGCCGCCCGGCGGGGTTCCGGCCGAGAACCGCGGCGGACCACCTGCCTCGCCCCGAGAAGACCGAGCGGTCCGTCGGCAAGGGAGTCGCGGCCCTCCTCGGCCTGCTGGTCCTCGTGGTCGGCGTCCCCGTCGGCCTGGTCCTCTGGGTGGGCAACCCGCTGCCGACGTCGGCCCCGACCCTGGAGTGGTTGACCGCCCCGGTGACGGCACAGGCCCTCATCAACATCGTCGCCGTCCTCGTCTGGCTGGTCTGGGCGCACTTCGTCGTCTGCCTCGTCGCCGAGTGGCGCGCGGTCCGGGCCGGCCGGCTCCCCGGCCTGGTGCCGGCCG
The DNA here is from genome assembly GCF_008386315.1 of Serinicoccus marinus DSM 15273. NCBI lineage: Bacteria > Bacillati > Actinomycetota > Actinomycetes > Micrococcales > Ornithinimicrobiaceae > Serinicoccus > Serinicoccus marinus. The sequence goes on from NZ_CP043808.1 coordinate 158,659, forward strand.
GCGGTGGCTCGCAGCTGGTGGCCCGCCGCCTCATCGCGGGCGTGCTGCTCCTGGCCGGGACCGCGACCATGACCGGGCAGGCCCCGGGGCAGTCGGGTGCGCCGACGGCCTCCGTCGTGAGCACGGCCGAGGCGGGTGCCTCGGCGCAGCAGGGCTCGCAGGGTGGGCTGACGCTGGGGGTGGACGGCATCGAGGACCGGTCCGCCGGCACCGCCGCGGACGAGGAGGCCGAGGTCTCCGAGGGGACCGCCAAGGTCACGAAGTTCTACGAGGTCAAGCCCCCGGCCGGGCGCAACCACGACACGCTCTGGGACATCGCCGAGCGCACGATGGGCGACCCTTTCCGCTACAAGGAGATCTACCAGCTCAACCAGGACCGGGTGCAGCCGGACGGCCGCAAGCTGCAGGACGCCGACCTCATCCAGCCCGGCTGGCAGCTCGTCATGCCCGCGGACGCCTCCGGTCCGGACATCACCTCGGTCCGCGCCCACGTGCCGGCGACCCAGACCCCGGCGGCCGGCGCCGCGGAGGCGCAGGCCCAGCTCGACGACGTCGCCCAGCGCACCGGGGACACCGCGGCTGACGCGGCGGCGGCGGGCGCCGGCACCGCCGGTGCGGTCGCCGGGAGCGCCGACCTGCGGGCCGAGGGCTCCGGCGCGGCAGCCGCCGACGTCGTGGCACCCGACGCCGAGCAGGTGCCGCTCGGCGACCTCGCCCTGGGTGGCGGCATGGTCCTCGCCGGCCTCGCGCTGGCGCTGTCCACCCGTCGCGGCCCCTACGGCGATCCCGGCGCGCAGGAGCAGGCGCTGCGCCTGGCGGCCAACGGCGGCCGGGCGGACCTGCTCGACCGTGGCCTGCGGGTCCTCGCCACCGGCCGGCGCCAGCAGGGGCTGGAGCTTCCCGACGCCGCCGCCGTCTACGTCGGCGACGACCAGGTCATCGTCCACCTCGCGCTCGCCGGCCAGACCGATCTCCCGGCCCCACCGACACCGTGGCAGGCGACCGACGAGGGTGGGGTCTGGGTGCTGCGCGCGGCCGACCTCGGCGGCTACCCCGTCGACGGCCCCGCGCCCTGGCCGGCACTGGTCAACATCGCCTCCTCGCACGGATTCGACCTGCTCGTCGACCTCGAGTATGCCCCGGGGCTGGTGAGCATCGGCGGGGACCCGGAGGCGGCACGCGAAGTGGCGCTGTCCTCCGTGGTCGACCTCGTGACCCACCCGTGGTCCGACGGCGCCCGGGTGACCCTCGTCGGCTTCGCCGGCACCGCCACGTCCGCGCTCGCGGACCTCGCCCCGGGCCGCATCGAGCAGGTGCGCTCCATCGAGGAGGCCGTGACGATCGGTCGACGCGACAGCGACGCGCACCGCTCCCTGCTGCGGGGCCTGGGGGTCGACGGCGTGCTGGCGGGTCGCGCCGCCGGCGCCGGCAGCGACCTGCGGCCCCACCTCATCGTCCTGTCCGGGAGCCCGGGCCCGCAGGAGGCCCAGCAGGTCACCGAGCTGCTCTCCTCCGGGCGGACCGGGGTGGCCGTGCTCTGCGTGGGGCAGAGCGTGGCGGCACGCTGGCGGTTCGCGGTGGACGCCTCGGGCCAGATCGACCTGGGTGTGCTCGGGATGAACGGCATCGCGCGCCGGCTGCGGCACGACGACCTCGACCGGGTGGCCGGCTGGGTCCGGGAGAGCGTCGAGGACGGCGCCGAGGCGGCCTCGCGCGCCGCGGCGCTCGGCCCGGTCGACGCCGTCGCCACCCTGCCGCGCGAGGGTCACGCCCACGTCGAGGCTGCCTCGTCCATGCGCGAGCGGCAGGAGGCGTTGGCGCACGTGGGCCTGCTCGGCCCCGTGGTCGTCCACGCCCCCGGTGACGTCAACCCCGCCCGCGAGGAGCTCCTCACCGAGCTGGTGACCCTCGTCGCCCTGCACCCGGACGGCGTGCACGACGCGGTGCTGCGGATCTCCCTGTGGCCCCGCGGTGTCGAGGACGACGTGGTCGAGGCCACGCTGGCCTCGGCCACGCAGTGGCTCGGCGCCGGGAGCGAGGGCGCTGCGTTGCTCGACCGTGACGACAGCGGTCGGTGGCGGCTCGGCCCCGAGGTGCACGTGGACTGGCTGGAGCTGGCCTCGCTGGCCGGGCGGCCCGGGCAGGAGCCGCAGCGGCTGGCGGGCGTGCTGGCCCAGGCGCGCGGCGAGGCCTTCTCGGCGACCCCGAGCACGCGCTACAGCTGGCTGGCCTTCCACCAGGCGGCCCGGGACGCCCGGGTGGTCGTCACGGCGGTCGCTCGGTACGCCGCCGGGGCGCTCTCCGCCTCCGGCGACGCCGCGGGTGCCGAACGGGTGCTGCGCGACGGGCTGACGCTGGTGCCCCGGGCGCAGGCGCTGTGGCGTGACCTGCTGCGGCTGCTCGGCGGATCGGACCCCGACCAGGCCGCGCGCCTTGTCGGCGAGATGCGCACGGCTCTCGGTGAGGAGCCCCTGGAGCCGGAGACCGCGGCGCTCGCCTCACACCTCAGCCCGGACCTGCGCGAGCTGGGGTGAGCGGGTGCGGCTGCTGATCACGGCGATCGCGGCCGAGGAGGCCGTGCGGGCGGGTGGATCCGCCACCCCGCACGACCTGGTCGTCGACACCGAGGACGACGCGACGGTCAGCGACCTCGCGGTCGCCCTCGACCGTCGGCTCGCGGCGCAGCGGCGCAGCGCACCGCTGGCCGCCGTGGGGGCAGCCACCGGCACCGAGGGTGATGTCGCCGCACCGCAGCTCCGCGTCGTCCGGTCCGAGGAGGAGTCCGAGCCCGAGCACCTCGACGTCCCGGCCGCCGACCCGGCCCAGGCACCCGCCCTCTATGTCGGGCACCAGCGCCTCGACCCGGGTATGCCGCTGGTCGACAGCCCGGTGCGGCACGGCTCCATCGTCGGGGTGGGTCAGCCCGTGGGTGACCTGCTGGCCGAGCCGCAGGGCAGTGTCGAGGTCCGCATCTCCTCCGGCCCGGGCGCCGGCACCGTGGCCCGGCTCAGCACGGGCGACCACGTCGTGGGCACCTCGGTCCACGCCTCGGTGGCCCTGCCCCCGATCGGTCTGCCCGAGGTGTGCCTCACGGTGCGGGTGCTGCCCGACGGATCGGTGCAGCTGGACCCGGATCCGGAGCTCTCGGGCGTGCTGCAGCAGCCGATCTGGCGCCGCCGCCCGCTACCCGGCCCCATCGTGCTCGACGCCGATGCCGAGATCCAGCAGCGGCAGGCGGGCGAGAGCACTTACAGCGAGCTCCCACCCGGCACCCGGGTGATCAGCTCCGACGCCCCGACCCCGTTGCTCCACGTGGACCGCGAGGAGGTCGAGCCGGGGCAGGTGTGGGAGCCGGGCCAGGCGCTCGTCGTGGGCCCGTGCCTGCTCGAGCTCGCCCTACCCTCCGCCCCGGACGCCTCGCTGTCGCTCAGCCCGCAGGGCTCGACGCTCGACTACAACCGTCCGCCCCGCCTGCTCCCGGCACCCCGGCAGACCGAGTTCACCCTCCCCAACGAGCCGAAGCGGCCGCTCGGGCAGCAGATCCCGTGGGCCTTCATCTTCCTGCCCGCCTTCGCCGGCCTGGCGATGTACCTCCTCACCGGACGCCTCTACACGCTCATCTTCATCGCCCTGACCCCACTCATGGCCCTGTCCAACTGGGTCACCGGCCGCACGCAGGAGCGCAAGCGCTACCGCAACGACTTCGCGGAGTACACCACGCGCATGCGCAAGGTGCAGCAGAGCGCGCTGGAGGGGCTGGGCGACGAGCGCTCCGCCCGCCGCCGCGACTTCGCCGACCCGGGCGAGGTGCTCATGACCGCGATCGGGCCGCGACGCCGGCTCTGGGAGCGGCGACCGAACGACCCCGACTGGTTGCTCGCCCGGTTCGGCACCGCCGACCAGGTGTCCTCGGTCACGGTGAAGTCCAACGCTCGCGAGGAGCACGAGGGCGACCTCGTCTGGACCGCCCCGGACGTCCCGGTGACGGTGAGCCTGCTGGAGGCGGGGGTGACCGGGCTGGCCGGGCCACGCAGGAGGGACGTCGGTCGGTGGGTGCTCGCCCAGCTCGCCGTGCTCCACTCGCCGGTGGACCTGGACATGACCCTGCTCACCTCGGCCGAGGGTGAGGCGGACTGGCACTGGGCCCGCTGGCTGCCGCACCTGCGCTCCGACGACGGCGACCCCGAGCTGGCGCAGGTGGGGGTGGACGACCAGACGACGGCGCGGCGGATCGGCGAGCTCGTCGCCGAGCTGGAGCGGCGGGTCGAGATCGCCACCTCGGGCTCGTTCTCGAGCAAGGGTGCGAGCTTCGCCCCGTTGCTCGTCGTGCTGGACGGCTCGCGCCGGCTGCGCCTGCTGCCCGGCATGGTCCCGCTGCTCCAGCGGGGGCCGTCGGTCGGCATCACCTTCCTCTGCCTCGACGAGGACGAGCGGCTGCTGCCCGAGGAGTGCAGCGCGGTGGTGCAGGCGGACGAGCCGCTGATGCGGGTGACCGTGAGCGAGAAGTGGGTCACCGAGGGCGTGCGGCCCGACCTGGTCAGCCCCGCCTGGGCCGAGCGGGTCGCGCGCGCCGTCGCCCCGGTGCGCGACGTCTCCGCCGAGGACGCCGCGGCCACCATCCCGACCTCCAGCCGGCTGCTCGACGTGCTGCGCCTGGACCCGCCGACCAGCCCCGCGGTGCAGGAGCGCTGGGTCTCGGTCGGGCGGACCACCCAGGCCGTCATCGGCGAGGGCACCGAGGGCGCCTTCGCCATCGACATGGTCAAGGACGGCCCGCACGGTCTGGTCGCGGGCACCACCGGCTCGGGCAAGTCCGAGCTGCTGCAGACCATCATCGCCTCGCTGGCGGTGCACAACCGGCCCGACGAGATGACCTTCGTCCTCGTCGACTACAAGGGTGGCGCCGCCTTCAAGGACTGCAACCGGCTGCCGCACACCGTCGGCATGGTGACCGACCTGGACGGCCACCTGACCGGTCGGGCCCTGGAGTCGCTCGGCGCGGAGCTGCGCCGCCGGGAGCACCAGCTGGCGGGCGCCGATGCCAAGGACATCGAGGACTACCTCGCGACCAAGGGCCCGGACGACGATCCCATGCCGCGCCTGCTCATCGTCATCGACGAATTCGCGGCCCTGGTCGCCGAGCTGCCCGACTTCGTCACCGGGCTCGTCGACATCGCCCGTCGTGGCCGGTCGCTCGGCGTGCACCTCATCCTGGCGACGCAGCGGCCCGCCGGAGTCGTCAGCGCCGAGATCAAGTCCAACACCAACCTGCGGATCGCGCTGCGGGTCACCGACATCAACGACAGCCAGGACGTCATCGAGGCGCGGGAGGCGGCCCAGATCTCGAAGTCCACCCCCGGCCGGGGGTATGCCCGGCTCGGGCACTCCAGCCTGATCCCGTTCCAGTCCTCCCGGGTGGGGGGCCGCCCGCGCGGGGAGGGCAAGGCCGCCGACGTCGAGCTGCGCGGCATGCCCTTCGCCGAGCTCGGGGTCGCCCCGCCCCGGGCGGCGGCGGCCGAGGAGGACGTCAGCATCCCCACCGACCTCGCTGCGCTCGTGGCGGCCTGCCAGGAGGCCAGCAGCGCCTCCGGGGTGAGTGCTCCACCGAGCCCGTGGCTCCCGGCGCTGGACGACGTCGTCACCCTGGAGCAGGTGCTCGACCAGTTCCCGTCCGCCACACCGGACGTCGACCGGCTCCGGCTGCCGCTGGGGCTGGTGGACCTGCCGGCCGAGCAGCGGCGGGACGTCGCGGCCTACGACCTGGGCACCGGGTCGCACCTCGCGATCGTCGGTGCGGCGCGCACGGGCCGCTCCACGGCCCTGCGGGCGGTGGCCGGGGCCGTCGCGCGGGACCTGTCGCCCGAGGACGTCCACATCTTCGGGGTCGACTGCGGCAACAACGCGCTGCTCCCGCTCGTGTCCCTCCCGCACGTCGGGGCGGTGGTCGCGCGCGACCAGACCGACCGGATGGACCGTCTAGTCACCCGGCTGCGCGCGCTCATCAGCGAGCGCCAGCAGCTGCTCGCGCAGGCCGGCTTCGCGGACGTGGCCGAGCAGCGCGCCAGCGTGGCGCAGGAGGAGCGGCTGCCCTACGTCCTCATCCTCTTCGACCGGTGGGAGGGCTTCTTCCAGGCCTATGACGCGCTCGACGGGGGCAAGCTGGTCACGGCCTTCCAGCAGATCCTGCAGGAGGGCGCCGCGGTCGGGGTGCGGCTGGTGATGACCGGCGACCGCACGCTGGTGTCCGGACGGATGGGCACGCTGCTGGACGACAAGATCATGCTGCGCATGACGGACAAGAGCGACTTCTCCAACATCGGCATGCCGGGCAAGAAGGTGCCCGACTCCATGGTCGAGGGCCGCGGCTTCCGGGCCGAGGGGCTGCGCGAGGTGCAGTTCGCGCTGCTCGACGAGGACCCTGCCGGCACCGCGCAGGTGCGGGCCTTGCAGGAGCTCGGCAAGGCCGCCACCGAGCGGTATGCCGATCTGCCACGGTCGCGCCGTCCCTTCCACGTCGACGTGCTGCCGGTCCGTCTCACGGCGGAGCAGGCGGCGGAGCTGCGGGCCGAGGAGGAGGCACAGGGCATCGAGGTCCCGGACACGTCGTTGGCCGTGGCGGTCGGCGGCGACACTCTGGGGCTGCGGCACCTGGACGCCATCGACCACGGCCCGGCGGTCCTGGTCACCGGGCCGCGGCGCAGCGGCCGGTCCAGCCTGCTGCGGCAGGTCGCCGCGGAGGCGCTGCGGAGCAGGTGGCAGGTGGCGGTCGTCACGCCGCGCAAGAGCCCGCTGCGCGACCTGGAGGGGGTCGCCGGGGTGCACGGACCGTGGGACATGTCCAGCACGCAGGAGGAGGTCACCGAGCAGCTCACGGCGCTGGTGGAGGGCCAGGACCCGCTGGTCGTCCTCGTCGACGACACCGAGCTGCTCGGCTCCGACGGCTGGCTGGCCGACGCCCTCGTCGCGGCGATCGAGAAGATGCGGGACTCGGGCAAGATGCTGGTGGGCGCCGGGACCGCGGGGGACATGCAGAGCCACTACCGCGGCCCCTCGGCGCTGCTGAAGAAGTCCGGCAACGGCATCCTGCTCAACCCCCAGTCGAGCGCGGACGCCGACCTCTTCGGTGCCCGGCTCAACCGCTCGGCCTTCGGGCAGTCCCTGCCGCCGGGTGGGGGCTACCGCATCGTGGCCGGCCAGCCCGAGCGCGTGCAGGTGATCTGGCCCGGCTGAGGGTGGCAGGTTGATGCCGATGTGGCCGTTTGGCTGGAAGCGGTCGGCCTGGCGCTGGACACCGCGTCGTCGGTCTGCATAGTGTGGGCAGCAGATCGCACACCCGAGGGTGAAACAGGGGGGCGGTCGTGACCAAGCACACGAACCCAGAAGGGGAGAAACATCATGTCCGTTGGTGGTGAACTCGCTACGCTGCGAGACCTGCACAAGACGCTCGACACCTCGGCGCTGGACATCCAGCGCGTCTCCGACGACATCACCAAGTCGCTGGACGGCACGGTCTGGACCGGCGCCAACTCGGACAAGTTCCGGGAGGCGTGGGGCACCTTCAAGCCGACGCTGACCCCGAAGCTCGTCGACGCGCTCAACGAGGCCAAGGAAGACATCAAGACGCAGCACAACAACCTGGCCGCCGCCACCGGCGAGTCGGACCGCATCTGACGTCTTCGTCGACGGCCTGGGCCGGGGAGCGCAACGCTCCCCGGCCCTCGCTGTGTCTCGGGGTCGACACGGGGTCGGGACGGTGACGATGCCCTCGTCTGCGTGTCTCTGCCGGATCCGCTAGAGAAGCGCATACGGTGCCGTCGTGGATCCGATCCGAAACCCATATGCCCCTGGGGCGGGCCAGCGCCCGCCCGAGCTCGCCGGCCGCGACGAGCAGCTCGACCGCTTCGGCGTCGTGCTGGAGCGCATCGCCCGCGGTCGCCCCGAACGCTCGATGGTGCTCACCGGCCTGCGCGGCGTCGGCAAGACGGTCCTGCTCAACGCGTTGCGGGGCACCGCGGTGCGCGGCCGGTGGGGGACGGGGAAGTACGAGGCGCGGCCGGAGCAGGGGATGCGCCGCCCCATGGCCGCCGCGCTGCACGTCGCGGTGCGCGAGCTGGGGCACCCGCAGGGCGACGAGGTGGACCACGTGCTGGGCGTCATCAAGGCGTTCGCGCAGAAGGACCAGCCGGGCGCCAAGCTACGGGACCGGTGGAACCCGGGCATCGACGCTCCCGCCGTCACCGGACGGGCCGACTCCGGCGACATCGAGATCGACCTGGTCGAGCTCTTCTCCGACGTGGGCGGGCTCGCGGCCGACGTCGGCAAGGGAGTCGCCGTCTTCATCGACGAGATGCAGGACCTGCAGCCCGAGGACGTCTCGGCGATCTGCGCGGCGTGTCACGAGCTGAGCCAGTCGGCGCTGCCGGTGATCGTCGTCGGCGCCGGGCTGCCGCACCTGCCCGCGGTGCTCTCCGCGAGCAAGTCCTACTCCGAGCGGCTCTTCCGCTACACCCGCATCGACCGGCTCTCGCGCGAGCAGGCCGAGCGGGCGCTGCAGCTGCCGGCGGAGGACGAGGACGCCGCGTGGTCCGTCGAGGCGCTGGAGGCGATGTATGCCGCGACCGGCGGCTACCCCTACTTCCTGCAGGCCTACGGCAAGGAGGTGTGGGACCTGGCACCGGAGTCGCCGATCAGCGCCGAGGACGTCCGGGTCGCCGGGCCCGAGGCGGAGGCCGAGCTGGCCGTCGGCTTCTTCGGGAGCCGCTACGAGCGGGCCACGCCGGGGGAGCGGGAGTACCTCCGGGCGATGGCCGACCTCGCCGCCGAGCGGGCGGACTCGGGCGACGAGCTGGACGACATCGAGTCGGTCGCGACCTCCGACATCGCCACCCACCTGGGCCGCAAGCCGCAGTCGCTCTCACCCGCCCGAGACGCGCTGCTCAAGAAGGGGCTGATCTACTCCGGCGAGCGGGGCCGCATCGCCTTCACCGTGCCCCACTTCGGGAGGTACCTGCGCGAGCACACGTGATCGCGGTCGGCGGGACGTCAGCCCGCGACCGCGGGGCGCCGGGCGACCATCAGGTGGCGGGTGGAGTGGGCGACGAAGGGCTCGCCCCGCCGCAGCTGTGCGTCCAGACGGCGCAGCGGCTCGGCATACCGCTCGATGTCGAAGTCCGGCACCCACCAGACGCACGTGCGCAGGGTCCACACCACCGCGCCGATGTCGTGGAACACCATCCTGCAGCGAGCGGTGCGGAGGTCGTCGACGCGCAGCCCGGCCTGCTCGGCACCGGCGACCTCGTGGACCGGGTCACGCCCCTGGCGTGACTCCGGGAGCGGTCCGAGGAAGAACTCGATGAGCTCGAACGCCGTGGCAGGCCCCACGTGCTGGGCGAGGTACTCGCCGCCCGGCCGCAGGACCCGGTGGATCTCGGGCCAGTCCGGGCTCGTGCCCTCAGACAGTGGTGAGGAACTGCTGCACCCGGTCCAGCAGCAGCGCTGACGCTTCTGCGTCGTAGGCCGCCAGCGAGCTGTCGGTGAAGAGGTGCGCGTCCCCCGGGTAGACGAAGAGCTCCGCCACCGGCGTGGACCCGGCGAGCTCGCGTGCCGAAGGAAGGTCCTCGTCGAAGAACTCGTCGCCCTGCATGCCGTGGATCTGGGCCGGCACACCTTCCGGCCAGCGCTCGCCGAACTCGCTCACCGGCAGGCAGGAGTGCAGCAGCAGGGCCCCGTGCGCTCCGGGGTCGGTCTGCGCGAGCCGTTGCGCGATCGTCACCCCGAAGGACATGCCGGCATGGACCAGCCCGGGCCCCAGATCCTCCGCCGCGGCGGCGCCGCGCTCGCGGAGCACGTCGAAGCCGGTCTCCTGCGCGAAGGCGAAGCCCTCCTCGATGCTGTCGAAGGTGCGCCCTTCGAAGAGGTCCGGCGTGTGGACGGTATGCCCGGCGCCCCGCAGCTCGTCGGCGAAGGCCTGCACGCCGGGCGTCAGGCCCTGGATGTGGTGGTGGAGCAGGATCTCGGCCATCGGTGTCCCCAGTGATCGATCGACAGGTGTCAGCTGGTCGAGACGCTAGCGCTCGCGCTGATGTCCGCCCCGCACGAGCCCGAGGAGCCGGTCGAGCCGGCGCCCCGCCCCGGTAGGATCCGGTCGTCGTGGAAGGCTTCGGAGTCTCGGCGGTGCTGGCCGTGCTGATCGGGGCGATGCTGCTGCCCGTCCTGCTCATCCCCTACGTCGCGTGGAGCTACCGCCGCGGCACCGCCGGACCTGGACGGGCCGCGCTCGCCGCCGCCGGGGTGATCTACGCGATGGCGCTGTGGACCTACACGATCGTCCCGCTGCCGGCGCCGGGTGAGTTGGTGTGCAGCGGGGCCGCCGGTGTCCAGCTGGTTCCCCTGCGCTTCCTCGCCGACATCGACTGGTCGAGCGGCCTCGGGGTGCTGACCGACCGGGCACTGCTGCAGGTGGTGCTCAACGTCGTGCTCTTCGTCCCCCTCGGTGCCTTCCTGGGACACCTGGCACGGTCCGGCCGGGCGGTCACCCTGGTCACCGGCTTCCTCGTCTCGCTCGGCATCGAGCTCACCCAGCTCACCGGGATCTGGTGGGTGTATCCCTGCAGCTTCCGCGTCTTCGACGTCGATGACCTCCTCGCCAACACGACCGGCGCCGGGCTCGGTCTGCTCCTGGTGCCGCTCCTCGCCCGGGTGCCCGGCCAGCAGACCCGCGAGCCCGCGGCCCCCGCCCCCGTGCGTCCGCCGCGGCGTCTGCTCGGCATGGTCCTGGACGTCGTCGCGGTGGTGCTCCTGGCCGGCGCGGTCGAGGTCGCGGTGCGTGCGGTGGTGCTGTCCCGGGGCGGTGAGGTGGGCCGGCTCGAGCCGTCACTCGGGGTGACGGTCGGGATCGCCAGCGCCGTGATGCTGTTGCTCGTCTGGCCGTTGCTCCGCGATGGCTCTACCCCGGGGCAGCGCGCGGTGCTGCTGCGCACGATCCGGCCGGACGGCACCGGCCCGAGGGCCCACCAGGTCCTGATCCGCTTCCTCGTGGGCAGCGGTGGCTATCTCACGCTGCGTGCGGTCGCCGACGCCGTGGCCGGACCGGTCCTCGAGCCGCTCGCCCAGGCGTGGGCGGTCCTCAGCGTCGTCGTCGTCCTCGCCGTGCACACGCGCGGTGTCTCGGGGTATGCCGCCGGCACGCTCCAGGCGGACGTGCGGGAGCGCACCGCGCAGGCGCCCTGGTCGGACCCCGTCGACCCGCGTCAGCTGAGCTCGGCCGTCCTCGCCGTCGGCGGGACGGTCTACCTCGGCCTCATGCTGTTCGTCGCGGTCGCAGCGGTGTCTCCCGGCGTCGGCCTCGGGATCGGCCTCGTCCTCCTCGCACTGCTCGCTGGGGCCAGCGTGCTGCTGGCCGGCTACGTGCTGACGCTCGGGGTCGTGGTCGTGCGCCGCGAGGGCCCAAGCCTGGGCAACGGGCTGGCGCTGCTCGCCGTCGCGGGAGTCCTCGCCCTGCTGGCCGGGGTGGCGCTCGCCTGGTGGACCGGCTGGCCCTGGCTCGCGGTCGTCAGCGCCGCCGGGGTCACGGTCTCGGGCTACCTCGGCTTCCTCTTCCTGGCTTTCCTGCTCTACGGCCAGGTGTATGCCCGCCGTGCGGTCGAACCCGGCGTGGACGCCGTCGTCGTGCTCGGCTCGCGCATCTTCGGTGAGCATGTTCCGCCGCTGCTGCGCGCCCGCATCGACCGTGGGGTCGAGGTGTACGACGAGCAGCGGTCGCAGGGGCATACCCCGGTCTTCGTGCTGTCCGGGGGGCAGGGGTCCGACGAGCCGATGCCCGAGGCGCAGGCGATGGCGGCCTATGCCCGGGAGCGGGGCGTGGATCCGGAGGCCATCCGCGAGGAGCGTGCTTCCCTGAGCACCGAGCAGAACCTCACCCTGAGCCGCGAGCTGCTCGACGCCGAGGGCCGCGAGGGTCCCATGGTGGTGGCGACCAACAACTTCCATGCCTTCCGGGCCGCGATCATCGCGCGCGAGCTCGACATACGGGCCCAGGTCGTCGGGGCGCCGACCGCGCGGTTCTTCTTCCCGAGCGCCGTCTTGCGCGAGTTCGTGGGTGTGCTGTCGCGCCGTCGCCTGGTCCATCTCGGGGTGGTCGTGGCACTCGCGACGCTCAGCGGTGCGCTCGCCTGGCTCCTCACCGCCGCGCCCCTGGGCTGAGGCGCACGGAGGCCAGGGTGCCCTTCGACGTGAGGAGTCTCACGCGGGCGCGCGACCCCGCTGGTCAACGCGATGCCGAGGGCGTTCCTGACCGGAGGCTGACCGTGACGTGGGTGTGGCGTCCAGACTTCTGTCGCACGGTGGGGAGCGGTCGCGGGGGAGCCTGCGACCCGTGTCCCCTGTACTCCACCCTGTGAGGTTTCACCCCATGCAGCACCGTGCCACTCGTCCGCGCCGTCTCGGCGCCGCCGTCGCCGTGACCGGCCTGGCCGCGCTCGCCGGCACCGTCTCCGCCGGCTCGGCCCAGGCCGCCAGCGGCGCCACCTGGGACGCCGTCGCCCAGTGCGAGTCCGGCGGCAACTGGAGCATCAACACCGGCAACGGCTACTACGGCGGCCTGCAGTTCGCCCAGGGCACCTGGGAGGGCTTCGGCGGCACGCAGTATGCCGCGCGCGCCGACCTCGCCAGCCGCGAGCAGCAGATCGCCATCGCCGAGAACGTCCTGGCCGGTCAGGGCCCCGGCGCCTGGCCGGTGTGCTCGGTCGAGGTCGGCCTCACCGCGGGCGGCCCGGCCCCCGCCGAGCCCGAGCCCGCCCCGGCGCAGCCCGAGCCGGCGCCGCAGCAGCCGGCCGAGCCCGAGCCGGCCCCGGCGCAGCCCGCGCAGCCGGAGCCCGCGCCGCAGCAGCAGACCCAGCAGGCCGCGCCGCAGCAGGCCCAGCCGGCCGCCCCGGCGCAGGCCGTCGCCCTGAGCGAGCACGTCGTCGAGCGCGGCGAGACCACCGGCACCATCGCCGCCGACCACGGCACGACCGTGCACGAGCTCGTCGGCATCAACGACCTGCCGCACGGCGGGGCGCTGATCTACGCCGGTGACGTCATGCTCGTCCCCGCCGGCGGTGCCGCCACGGGCGCCGGCAGCTACACGGTCGAGCGGGGCGACACCCTGGCGAAGATCGCGGCCGCGCACGGCGTCTCGATCGACGCGCTGGTCTCCGCCAACGACATCGCCGACCCCGACCTCATCCTCGAGGGCCAGGTCCTGCACCTCGGCTGACCGCCCTCCCCGCCGCAGCGGCGGGACAGCTGAGTGGTCCGGCACCGCCGTCCACGTGCTCTCGCCCGTGGATCGCGGGGCCGGGCCACCGGCATACCCGGGTCGCCTCAGGCGCTGCAGGTGCTCACGAGCTCCTCGAGCGCGGCCTGCGCGTCCGCGGTGTCGACGTCGGGGATGTCGATGACGTCCTCGGTGCGGGTGCCTGCTTCGACGACGGCGTCGTTGACCTCGGCGAGCGGGGCGTCGATCCGCTCGAGCAGCGCGGCGTGGTCCCCGTCGGCGCCCTCCGCGAGCGTCGACAGCCGCCCGGAGAGCAGGGTCACCTCGGAGAAGGAGACCGGGTCGAGGTCGTCGCCCGCGGCGACGACCTCCAGCTGGGTGGCCGCCCGCTCGTCCAGCGGGGTGCCCTGACCGGCGAGGAAGTCCTGACAGACGGGGTCGTCGGCGACCTCGCGCTCCGGCGCGGCCTCCTCGCTGGCGGTCGTGCCCTCCTGGGTCTCGCTCGGGGTGGTGCTCTCGTCGTCGGTCGAGCAGGCGGTGAGGACCGCCAGGCTCATCACGGTGGCCACGGTCAGGGCACGTCGCATCGGTGGAATCCTCCTGGATCGGGTGGGACGCCGTCCGTCGTGGACGGCAGGAAGCCGCCGCGACCACGTGATCACAGGGGAGGGCCGGGGCGGGGAGTCATTGTCTCCCACGCCCACGCGGGGTCACCGCGGGGGTCTCACCAGCCCTGCGTGCCAGCGCCGCCCTTGAACGGACCCTGCACCCGCGAGGTGATCCAGCCGCCGTAGAAGTCGCCCTCCTGCGGCACCACGCGCTCCCCGTCGACGAAGCAGCCGTCGTCGGGGGACGTCGCGCCGTCCACGACCCCCGGGGTGACCGCGGCGTAGTCGGCGATCTCCTCGAAGCCCGGCGCCGGGTCGGGGTAGGTCCAGGCCGCCCGGCTCAGCCGCTGCCCGTCGACGACCAGGTCGAAGTAGGTGGCTGACCCCTTGAACTCGCAGGTCGTGCGCCGGTTGTCCCGCGCCGGCTGCAGCGTCCCGGTGACGAAGGCCCCGAGCGGGAGGTAGTAGGTCGGCGGGTGTGAGGTCTCCAGCACCCGGATCGCCGCGACGGTCTCGGCGATCGTCTGCCCACCGACCCGGACCACGACGTGCTCCCCGCCGCTCGTGTCGAGCGCGGGCGGTCGCGGATAGTCCCAGACAGACTCGGTCGGTGCAGGCATACCCCCGACCATAGGGCGGCGGACGGGCCGCTGCCCAACCGACGCACGGCTCAGCGGCGGTCAGGCAGGGCCGCGGAGAGCGCCTCGCCGAGCGGTGCGGCCAGCTCCAGGGACCGGGTGCGGCTCAGGTGGTTGGTGTCGGTCCAGACGAGCACCCCGTCGTCGACCGCCGGGCACCACCCCTCCGGGCAGAGCCGGTCGCCCAGGTCGACCGCGAGCACCTGCGGTGCGTCGGCGAGCGCCCGGTCGACCGGGCCCGACACCGCTGCCAGGGCCTGCGCGGCGGTGCGGCCGCAGCGGTCGACCTGTCTGGGGTGCTCGGCGACGCACTCGGGCACGTCGACGTCGAAGCGCGGGGTCGGCCGGATCGTCGCCAGTGCGGACCCGCCGGCGCCGAGCCCGTCCCAGGCGCGCACCATCCCCGCCGCCATGGGCTCGGTCACCTGCGCCGAGGGCACCACCGCGTCCTCGATCCACAGCCGCGGGATCGGCACCTGCGCGGTGACGACGAGGTCCGGCGGGTCCTCGGTGACGGCGGCGGTCACCTCCTGCAGCCACTCGCGGCAGATCCACTTCGGCCGCTCCCCGGTCATGGGTATGACGTCGGCCGCCGGGCAGCCGGTGTGCGCCATGAGCTCCACCCGCCAGCCGCGCTCGGCGCCGGCCGCGGCCAGCGCCGGCATCCACATGGCCGCGTGCGAGTCCCCGACGAGCACGACCCGGGTGGTGCTGTCGACGTCCCCGTCGACGCAGACGGTCGCGCGCCCGGCGCCCGGGAGCGTGTCGCAGCCGTCGTAGAACGGGGTGTAGGCATCGTGCCGGGCCTCGGCCGGGCTCGGCTCCACCGCTGCCGCGGGGGAGAGCGGACCACCGGGCCCGAGCACCGGGACCGACGCCACCACCGCCGCGGCGCAGACGAGGCAGGCGACGGCATACCCCACGACCCACCGGGAGAGGCGGCGGGCGGTGGCCCGCACCGAGCCACGCGGGAGCCGCCCGCGGAAGGGCTGCTCGACGAAGCGGTAGGACAGCCAGGCGACGGGGAAGGACAGGCCCACCACGAGGAGCCCGACCGGCCAGCCGAGCTCGCCGCCCTCGGTGAGGCCCGCCGCCGCGACGAGCAACGGCCAGTGCCAGAGGTAGAGCGAGTAGGACCAGTCGCCCACCCGCTGCGCCGGGCTCCAGGCCAGCACCCCGCGGGTGCCGCCGGTGACGAAGGGCCCGCCGAGCAGGACCGCCACGGTCCCCAGCGTGGGCAGCAGCGCGGCGGTCCCGGGGAAGGCGGTCGCCTCGTCGAGCAGGAAGGCCGAGGCGAGCACCGCGGCCAGGCCGCCCCAGACCAGGACCAGCGCCACCGTGCGTCCGGTCGCTCGGGCCGCCCACCACGGCCACAGCGACGCGAGGACCGCCCCGAGCGCGAGCTCCCAGACCCGCGTCGTGGTGACGAAGTAGGCGCCGCCGGGGTCCGCCTCCGACAGCCACGCCGACCAGCCGAGCGAGAGTGCGCCGAGGAGGCCGGCCAGCAGCGCGACCCGCCCGGCCGCTCGCAGCCGGGGCACGGGCACCAGCGCGACGAGCGCCAGCAGGACCGGCCAGACGAAGTAGAACTGCTCCTCCACCGCCAGCGACCAGAAGTGCTGCAGCGGCGAGGGTGGGGAGTCCGCCGCGAGGTAGTCGACGGAGCGCTGCGCCAGCCGCCAGTTGACGAGGTAGACCGCGCTCGCTGCCACGTCCCCGGCGATCTCCCGCCAGCGGGTGACCGGGAGCAGCGCGACGGTGATCAGCGCCACACCGAGCACCGTCACCCCGGCGGCGGGCAGCAGCCGCCGGGCCCGGCGCAGGTAGAACCGTGGCAGGTCCAGCCGGCCCTGCTCCTGCACCTCGGTGAGCAGGATCTGGGTCATGAGGAAGCCGGACACCACGAGGAAGACGTCGACCCCGACATACCCTCCGGTCAGCCCGGGGACCCCCGCGTGCCAGAGCAGCACCAGGACGACCGCCACCGCCCGGAGCGTCTGGATGTCTGCGCGCATGGGGAAGGTGCCCCGCCTCTCCTCGGTCAGCGCGCATCCTACGGGCAGCCACTACGCTGCACGAATGGGTGAGCGAGAGGGCCGTGGCGTGGGTCGGCTGGGCCGGGTCCGCGAGCTGTTCGGCCGCTCTCGGGCGGGTCAGGACGAGCCGCGGGTGCGCGCGCTGCCGGACCCGGGGGAGAGCAGCGTCGAGGAGCTCCCCCTCACGCCGGAGTCGCGCCGCATCGACGAGGCGGAGCGGGCGCGGATCGACGCCGGCGTCGCCGCGGTGGAGGCCGAGGGGGTGGACGTCGACGACCTCACCTCCGTCGGGGCCGGTCTCGACCGCGCGCTCGCGGCCTGGGTGCAGCGGCGCGACGGGGGCCACGACCAGATCGTCGAGCGGTATGCCATGGCCGTGGGCGAGCACCTGCACCGCCGGACCGACCTGGCCTGGGAGGTGGTGACCGACGTCTTCGGCACCGACCTGGCCGTCTGCGCGGGCGACTTCGTGGTCGTGCCGGCCAACCTCGTGGCGGTGCGCTGGATGCGGCGGGAGAGCGGCTGGGTGCCGAAGGTGGTCGGGCACATCGTCGAGGTGCGCAGCCGCTGAGCCCGGTCGACCAGGTCCCCTGGCGGACCCTCAGCCCTCGTCGTCGGGCGGGGGCACCGGGGCGCGGGGCGCCGGGTCCTTGGGGCGGCCCGCCAGCTTCTGGACCCGCCGCATGACCCAGGAGGTCGCGACCTCGCGACCGGTCGCGACATACTCGACCGCGGCGTCGTGGAAGATCGTGGAGCGGATGACCGCCAGGTCCACCTCGCGGCCGAGGAGGAGCAGGGTGTCGCCCTCCTTGAGGGTCTGGTCCATGCCCGGGGTGAAGATCCGGCGGCCGGCGCGGACGAGCACCGCGGGGTAGACGGCGAGCCGGACGTCGCGCTCGTCCGGGTCGCGGACGAGGTCCCCGAGGGTGAGCTCGTGCTCGGTGAGCCAGCGGACGACCGCCGGTGCGCCCGTGAAGTCGAGGTCGAGCCGGGTGGAGATCGGCGTCTCGTCGCCGACGACCGCGACGATCTCGTCCATCACCCGACGGTCCCACTCGTCGTCCTCGTGCAGCACGTGGTCGATGAAGCTCCAGTAGTTCGGGGAGGTGATCCGGGCGACCGCCTCGCGCGCCAGCAGCTCGGTGGGGATGAAGACCGAGTCGGCGTCGAAGGCCTGCAACGGGGCGGCGTTGGTCGCGGAGTTCTGCCGGACGGCGATGAAGAGCTGGTCGTTCTCGATCCGCGCGTGCGCCGCGTTGGCCATGTTGACGATGTCGGACTCGGCACCGGCGATGAAGCCGACCGCGTCGGAGACGTCCGGGCGCCCGTCGGCGGGGTCGAGCAGGATGACGTCCAGCCCCGCGCTCTCGAGGTCCCGGGTGACCTCGAAGCCGAAGGTGCCGTCGGCGCACACGACCCACTGCCCCTCGGTCAGGTGGTGCAGCCGGTGCGGCAGGACCGAGCCGCGCTTGCTCATCAGCCAGGAGGCCAGCCGGAAGCCGGCGGGGCGGCGCAGCGCCATGACGAGGTAGGCGCCGTAGCGGTCGAAGGGGTTGATGATGACGTCGGCGGCGAAGTCGTGCATCTGCTGGGCGTGCTCGCGGTCGCTGCAGCGGGCGATGACCATGAGCTCTGGCCGGAGCAGGTTGACCGACATGACGACCGACAGGTTGGTCTCGTCGCTGTCGGTGAGCGCGAGCACCGCCTCGCAGTGGTCGTGCCCCAGCCCGGCGAGGCCGAGCATGCGCGGGTCCCGCCCGCTGGCGGCGAAACCGGGGTGGTCGCTGGAGTAGCCGTCGAGCGCGAGCTGCTGGACCCGCTCGGGGTCCTCGTCGAGGATGACGAAGTCACGGCCCTGGTCCTCCAGCGCCCGGCAGACCGCCTCGCCGGCCTGGCCGTAGCCGACGACGAGGACGAAGGGGTTCTGGATGCTCCGCACCTTGCGGCCGAAGCGCTGCAGCCGGATGGCCTGCCGGAAGGTCTGCTCCTGCGACAGCGAGAGCAGGGCGCCGATGCTGTAGGACCAGGCGACGACTGCCGCGTAGATCGTCAGCGTCACCCAGAGCCGCTGGGCGTAGCTGAACTCGTGCGGCACCTCGCCGTAGCCGATGGTGAGGCCCGTGTAGCTGATGACGTAGAAGCTGTCGAAGACGGTCAGCCGGTCCGGGTTCTCCTCCGTCCCCGGCATGGTGCTCAGCCCGAAGGTCATGATCGCGAAGACGCTGACGAGCACGACCAGCGGCGCCCGCATCCGCCGCAGCACCATGAAGACGGCGTCGGTGGTCGGCAGCTCGGCCGGCACGTCGACGCGGTAGCGGCGCAGCGAGTCCGGACGCGGGCGCGCGGGCTTGCCGCGACCGAGGAGCTGCAGGAGGTTGGCCATGGGCGCCGGGTGTGCCGGTCAGCGGCGGCGGTAGGAGACGGTCTCGACGACGAGCAGGATGATCGAGACGACGTTGGCCAGGAAGGCACCGGCCGCGATGGAGACCACGCTGCTCATGTGCTGGCCGGTGAGGCCGCCGGGGTCGACGTGCCGGGCCCATATCCAGACGAGGGCGGCGACGATGAGCTGGATGCTCGCCACCAGCGAGGTGGCCAGGTGGACGGCACCGATCTGCGTGCGGTCGCCGAACTTCAGGATGGTCGCGATGATGTTGACCACGACCGCGGCGTACAGCTCGTAGACGTTGTGGAGCTTGGGGTTGTCGATGTCGCCGAGGACGTAGCCGAAGTTCAAGGTGGCGGCGAGCAGCACGAAGAAACCGAACACGACTTTCTCGAGATTCACACCCACGACGATAACGCCGCAGGTCTGTCGGCGCTGCTTTCTAGGATGTGCGGTATGGATCTGGAGGAGGCGGGCCGGCTGGCCCGGAGGTTGATGGGGGAGCACGGGCTGCGCGGGTGGAGCTTCGGTCTGGACCGGGCGAAGGTCCGGGCGGGGGCGTGCCACTGGCAGGACCGGCGCATCACGTTGAGCAGGCACGTCACCGCGGCGCACGAGCCGGCGCAGGTGCGGGAGACGCTGCTGCACGAGATCGCGCACGCCCTGGTGGGGCCCGGCCACGGGCACGACGCGGTGTGGCGGGCCCGGGCGCGGGCGATCGGCTCGAGCGGTGAGCGGTGTTACGCCGCGCCGGACGGGCCGGCCGTCGCCGGCCGGTGGCAGGGGCGGTGCGCGGCCGGGCACGTCGTGCACCGGCACCGGCGCCCCACGAGGGTGCTCGTGTGCACCCGCTGCCGGGGTATGCCCCCGCTCCAGCGGGTCATCTCGTGGACCCACGACGGGCGAGCGGTCGACCACGCGGAGCTGGGTCCGGTGGTGCGGCAGACGCTGCGCTCGCTCGAAGCGTTGACGTTACGTCAGGTGCACGTCACCCGGGGCGACGAATTGGTCTACTCCGTGACCAAAGCGTGACCTGAAAGGGTGTCGCAGGGGGCGCGTGTGGGTTAGGTTCCGAGCAGTTGTGCGTGTGATGAGCCCCTGCCCTGAGGTGGCCACGTGAGCACGGACGGAGCAGAAAGGGAGCCAATGGTGGCGACGACGAGGTGGCGACGTGCCACGGTGCCGGCCGTGACGGCGGCCGCAGCGCTGACCCTCACCGGGTGCCTGCAGAACCCCGAGGCCGCGACCGGCGGTGGGTTCGGCGGCGTAGGGGCCGAGCCGGAGGAGGGCGACGGGGTCGTCAGCATCCTGGGTGCCTTCGGTGGTGACGAGGAGGAGCAGTTCAACGCCTCCCTGGCCGAGTTCGAGGAGGAGTCCGGGATCGACGTCCAGTACGTCTCCGACCAGGACTTCACCAACACCATCCAGGTCCGTGCCGACGCCGGCGACCTGCCCGACATCGGGCTCTTCCCGCAGCCCGGTGGCGTGCTGAGCCTCGCCGAGCGAGGCCTCCTGGTGCCGATCGACTCCATGCTGGACTACGACGAGATCGAGTCCACCCTGGTCAACGGCTTCCTCGACTCGGCGCGCTACGACGGCCGGGTCTACGCCGCGCCGATGCGCATGGCCGTGAAGTCGATCGTCTGGTACCCCAAGCAGGCCTTCGAGGAGAACGGCTGGGACGCCGAGCCCGCGACCCTCGAGGAGCTCGACGAGCTCGCCGCCCAGATCAAGGAGGACACGGACACGCCGCCCTGGTGCATCGGCTGGCAGTCCGACCAGGCCACCGGCTGGGTCGGCACCGACTGGGTGGAGGAGTACATGCTCCGGCTGCACGGGCCGGACGTCTACGACGACTGGATCTACCACCGCATGCCGTTCAACGACGAGCGGGTCGTCGAGGCGGTGCAGGCCTACGGCGAGCTGGCCACGGACGACGACGTGCTCGGTGGGTCGCGCGGCATCCTCAACACCCCCTTCGCCGACGCGATGACCCCGGCCTTCAACGAGGACCCCGGCTGCTACCTCATGCGGCAGGGCAACTTCGCCACCGGCTTCTTCCCCGAGGACGTGCAGGAGAACCTCGACGAGGAGGTGGGCATCTTCACCTTCCCGCCCGCGGCGGACGGCTACGACGGCCAGCCCATCCTGGGTGGCGGTGACCTCGCCGCGGCCTTCTCCTACGACACCGACACGGCGGCCGTGATGGAGTTCCTGGCCTCCGACCAGTTCGGCGGTCCCTGGGCGCAGGCGGGCGGCTGGCTGAGCCCGCACACCTCCTTCGACGCCTCGCTCTACCCCGACGACACCACCCGCCAGATCGCCGAGATGGGCTACACCTCCGACGTCTTCCGCTACGACGGCTCCGACGTCATGCCGCGCGAGGTCGGCTCCGGCTCGTTCTGGACCGGCATGGTCGACTTCCAGAGCGGTTCGGCCTCCGCCCAGGAGATGGCGGACGAGATCGAGAACGGCTGGCCGCAGTCCGACGAGCCGATGGACGAGGAGGGCGAGGACCAGTGAGCACCACCTCGTCGACCCCTCCCGTCGGGGAGGAGGTGCCCGAGGCTCCGGACACCGGCGGGGTGCCGGAGGCGGTCGGCCCCTCGGACGCCGGGCTGCAGCCGGTCAAGCTGCTCATCGGTGTCGTCGGGATCGCCGTCACCATCTGGCTGATGCTCAACCTGTTCCTCGCCTTCGCCTACTACCCCCAGTGGTTCTTCGACAGCAAGATCCTCATGGGTGTGCTGGGCCTGGTGGTCGGGGTCGGTGGCGCGGCCGTCCTCTTCTGGTTCCTCAACATGGCGATCGAGGCGTTGCCCCGGCGGCTGGAGCACGGCGTGATGCCGTACGCCTTCCTGCTGCCCGGCTTCTCCCTCATCGGGCTGATGCTGCTCTTCCCGACGCTGCAGACGATCCACTACAGCTTCGCCAACCGCACGTCGACCGCCTACGTCGACCCCATCTGGGCCAACTTCGCCAGCCTGTTCCGGAGCAGCGACTTCTGGTCGGCGATGTTCAACAACCTGCTGTGGATCGCGATCGTGCCCGCCATCACCGTGGCGCTCGGCGTCGTGGTCGCGGTGCTCGCCGACAAGCTCTCGGCAGGGAGCGAGAAGTGGTCCAAGAGCTTCATCTTCATGCCGATGGCGATCAGCTTCGTCGCGGCCTCGGCGATCTGGCTCACCACGGTCTACGGCTACAACCCGCCCGGCTCGCCGCAGACCGCGGCGCTCAACGCGATCTGGGTCAACTGGTTCGGCGGAGAGCCGCAGAGCTGGCTCGACATCGACACCGCCCGGCTCAACAGCCTGCTGCTCATGGTCATCCTCATCTGGCTGCAGACCGGCTTCGCGATGGTGCTGCTGAGCTCGGCGATCAAGGGCGTGCCGGAGGACACCATCGAGGCCGCCCGGATCGACGGCGCCTCGGAGTGGCAGATCTTCTGGCAGGTCGTCATCCCGCAGATCTGGGGCACGATCGTCACCGTCTTCATCACCGTGCTCATCCTGGTGATGAAGGTCTTCGACATCGTCTACGTGCTCACCAACGGGCGCAACGAGACCGACGTCATCGCCAACATGTTCTTCCGGGAGATGTTCACCAACCGTGACGCCGGCCGCGCGACCGCCCTCATCGTCGTGCTGCTCGTCGCGATCATTCCGATCCTGATCTACCAGGTCAGGGACTTCCGCAAGCAGGAGGCCATGCGATGAGCGCCGGACGACTCAAGGACGGGCGCCAGCGCAGCCCGTTCTCGATGGTGACCATGCTGGTGCTGGCGATCCTGTGGACGCTGCCCACGCTCGGTCTGCTCGTCACCAGCTTCCGCAGCCGGGACGACGCGCAGAGCAGCGGCTGGTGGTCGGCGATCATCAACCCGTTCGGGACCTCCTGGACGCTGGACAACTACGTCCAGGTCTTCCAGCAGGCCGACATGGGCAACGCCTTCCTCAACGGGATCGTCGTCGCCGTCCCGGCGACGATCATCCCGATCATGTTCGCCGCCTTCGCGGCCTACGCGTTCACCTTCCTGCAGTTCCGCTTCAAGGAGACGCTGTTCATCATCATCGTCGCGGTGATGGTGGTGCCGATCCACGTGGCTTTCCAGCCGTTGCTCAACCTGTTCGGCCCCAACGGCATCGGCATCGCGGGACAGTACCTCGCGGTCTGGCTGCTGCACACCGGCTTCGGTATGCCGTTGTGCATCTACGTGCTGCGCAACTACATGTCCTCGCTGCCGTTCAGCGTGGTCGAGTCGGCGCGGATCGACGGGTGCTCCAACTTCCAGATCTTCTGGAAGCTCGTCGCCCCGATGGCCATGCCGGCGATGGCGGCCTTCGCCACCCTGCAGTTCCTCTGGGTGTGGAACGACCTGCTCATCGCCAAGCTCTTCCTCTCCAACGACAACACCACGGTGATCGTCAAGCTGCAGCAGCTGCTGGGCACCCAGGGTCAGGGCGCCGAGCTCCTGACCGCGGGCGCCTTCATCTCGATGGTGCTGCCGATGATCGTCTTCTTCCTGCTCCAGAACTTCCTGGTGCGCGGGATGACGAGCGGCGCCGTCAAGGGCTGACCGGATGCACGACGAGGGCGGGGGTGGCGCACGGCACCCCCGCCCTCGTCGTGTGGTGGGATGAGTCCGTGACACAGGAACTCCCCTGGCCCGTGGCACTCCCGGCAGGTGCCCGCTCCCGGCTCGAGGCGATCCTCGCGCCGCTGCCCGAGCACCGCCGGACGACCTTCGCGTTGCGCGTCGCCCGCCGGCTCGACGAGCTCGTGGCCGGCCTGGCGCCCTACCCCGACCCGCCCGCGCTCGCCGCGCGCGCCCTCGAGCTGGCGGCGAGGGCATACCTCGAGCGGGAGGACGACCTGCACCTGCTCGACGAGCGGCGCTCGCTCGAGCCCGACTGGTTTCAGCGCCCGGACCTGGTCGGCTACGCCGGGTATGCCGAGCGCCTCACCCCGGAGGGGACGCTGTCCGCGCTGGGAGGGCTGGCCGACCACCTGCGCGACCTCGGCGTCGGCTACCTGCACCTCATGCCGCTGCTGCAGCCCCGCCCGGCGCCCAACGACGGCGGCTACGCGGTCGCCGACTACCGCGCGATCCGCTCCGACCTGGGCACGATGGCCGACCTGCGCCAGCTGACGACCGAGCTGCGGTCGCGGGGGATCAGCCTGTGCCTCGACCTCGTGCTCAACCACGTCGCCGCCGAGCACGAGTGGGCCCGCGCCGCCCGCGCGGGGGACGAGCGCTACCGGCGCTACTTCCACGTCTACCCCGACCGCGAGGTCCCGGACGCCTACGAGCGCACCCTGCCCGAGGTCTTCCCCGACTTCGCGCCCGGCAACTTCACCTTCGACGAGGAGCTGGACGGGTGGGTGTGGACCACCTTCAACAGCTACCAGTGGGACCTCGCGTGGGACAACCCCGACGTCTTCGCCGAGGTGGCCGAGGTCATCCTCTTCCTCGCCAACCATGGCGTGGAGATCCTGCGCCTGGACGCGATCGCCTTCATCTGGAAGCGGATGGGGACCTCCTGCCAGAACGAGCCGGAGGTGCACCAGCTGACCCAGGCGCTGCGATCGCTCGCGCGGATCGCCACCCCGGCGCTCATCTTCAAGGCCGAGGCGATCGTCGGGCCCAACGAGGTCGTTCACTACCTCGGCCAGGGGCGGCACCACGGCAAGGTGTCCGACCTCGCCTACCACAACAGCCTCATGGTGCAGATCTGGTCGATGCTGGCGAGCGCGGACGCGCGGCTGGCCACGCACGCGCTCGGCCGTTTCCCGGTCGTCCCGGCCAGCACGGCCTGGATCACCTACCTGCGATGCCACGACGACATCGGGTGGGCGATCGACGACGACGACGCGCGCTCGGTCATGGCCGACGGGCACGGCCACCGGACGTTCCTGTCGGACTACTACTCCGGCGACTTCGAGGGGTCGTGGTCGGACGGGCTGGTCTTCCAGCACAACCCCGCGACCGGGGACAAGCGCATCTCCGGCGCCGCCGCGAGCCTCGCCGGGCTGGAGCAGGCGCTGGCCCGCCAGCAGGAGGCGGTCGGGCAGGAGGCGATCGAGGAGGCCCAGGTGGCGGTCGACCACGCGGTGGCCCGGCTGCTGCTCGGCTACGCCATCGTCTACGGCTTCGGCGGCCTGCCGGTCATCTGGTCCGGCGACGAGATCGCGACCCTCAACGACGCGGACTGGGCGACGGTCACCGAGCACGCCGACGACAACCGCTGGGTGCACCGGCCGCGGCTCGACCCGGCCCGGCTCGCCGCGGCGCACGCCGACCCGGAGTCCCCCGAGGGCCGGGTCCTCGCCGGTCTGCGCCACCTGGCCACCGCCCGCGCCGCGCTGCCGCACCTGCACGCCAGCGTCGGGGCCACCGTCGTCGCGGCGCCGGACCCGGCGGTCTTCGTCGTCCTGCGCCGGCACCCGGTCGGGCCGATGGTCGGGCTCTACAACCTCACTGCCGAGGGTCGCAGCGTGCCGGGCTGGTGGCTGCGCGAGCAGGGTCTGCCGGTGGAGGCCTCGATCGACGCGCTCAACGGCTACCCGCCGAGCCTGCAGCCCGACGGCTCGCTCTACCTCTCTACCTACCAGCCGGTCTGGCTCGTCCGCCCCTGACCACCGACGCACCGGCGGCGGGTGCGCCGGTCGTCCCTGGGCCGGGCGCATACTGTGACGCCATGCGACTGAGCGACCTCGCCGCGACCCTGGGTGCCGACGACCGGGCGGGCCGTGGCGTCCCCGACGACCGCGACTCCGACGGCCACGGCGACCGTGCCGCTGACGGCCCCAGCGACCGCGACCTCGGCGACATCGAGGTGACCGGCGTCAGCCACCAGGCCGACTGGATCCACCCCGGCGACGCCTTCGTCGCGGTGCGCGGCGCCCGCTTCGACGGGCACACCTTCATCGCCGACGCCGTCGCGCGCGGCGCGGTCGCCGTCATCGGTGAGGGTCTGCCCGAGGGCGCCACCTGCCCGGTGCCCTACCTGCGCGTCGACGCGGTGCGACCGGCGCTGGCCGATGCCGCCACCGCGATCGCCGGTCGCCCCAGCGACGCGCTGAGCGTCATCGGCGTGACCGGGACCGACGGCAAGACGACGACCTCCTGCCTGGCGCTGCACCTGCTGCGCGCGTGCGGCCGGCCGACCGGGCTGCTGTCCACGATCGGCTACGAGCTGCCCGACGGCGTGCTGCGCCAGCCGCCCTCGCACTTCACCACGCCCGAGGCGCCACAGGTCCAGCAGATCCTGCGCGACATGGTGCAGGCCGGGGCGAGCGACGCGGTCGTCGAGTCCTCCAGCCACGCCCTCGCGCTCGACCGGGTGCGCGGGGTCGACTACGACGTCGCCGTGTGGACCAACCTCACCGGCGAGCACCTCGACTTCCACGGCTCGATGGAGCAGTACTTCGCGGACAAGGCGCGGCTGGTGCAGCGCGCGCGGCACGGCGTGCTCAACGTCGACGACACCCCGTGGTTCGACCAGCTCGTGCCGCTCGCGACCGCAGACGGGGGCACGGTGAGCACCTACTCCGCCGAGGGTCACGACGCCGACTGGCGGGCGACCGACGTCGAGGAGGGCCCGGACGCGATCACCTTCACGGTGCACGCGCCGCAGGGCAGCGCGGCGGCGCGGCTGCCGATGATCGGGCGCTTCAACGTCGCCAACGCGCTCGCCGCGATGGCCGGGGTCGCGGCGACGGGGGTCGGGCTCGAGGAGCTGGTCGCGGGGCTGGCGAGCTTCGGCGGGTCGCGGGGCGGATGGAGATGGTCGAGCGCCGCGACGGCGAGCCGCGCGTCATCGTCGACTTCGCACATACCCCACCGAGCCTGGAGAAGGCGCTGGCGACGGTGCGGGTGACGACGCGGGGAGCGCTCTGGGTCGTGCTCGGATCGGCAGGCGGGCCACGGGACCCCTCCAAGCGGGCACCGTTGGGGCGGGTCGCCACCGGGCACGCCGACCGCGTCGTCTTCACCGAGGAGGACCACCGCACCACGCCGCTGCAGGACATCCTGGACGAGATGGAGCGCGGCGCGCGCGAGGCCGGGCGGGACAACTTCGTCTCGATCGGTGACCGCACCGACGCGATCCGGTATGCCGTGCGCGAGGCCGGCGCCGACGACACCGTCGTGCTCGCGGGCAAGGGACCGGAGGAGACGATGGAGCGTGGCACCGAGCTGGTGCCGTGGGAGGAGATCGAAGAGGCCCGCCGCGCGCTCGCGGCGCGGCGTCGCGAGCGGGACTGAGGGGTTGTGCCGAGCAGAGCGTCCCGTGGCAGTCGTGAAGGGTGACGACTCTTACGGGACCGTGACCTGCTCCACCTCCGGCCGCCGCAGCGCGCGCACCACGAGCACGAGACCGGCGACGACCAGCGGGATGGTCAGCCACTGGCCCATGTTGAGACCGGTGGCGGCGGCGAACTCGGAGAGCTGGGCGTCCGGCTCGCGGAAGAACTCCACGACGAAGCGCGCCAGGCCGATGCCGATCGCGAAGACCCCGGCGAGCAGGCCGGGCCGCCACCGGGCGCGGGTCCGCCAGAAGAGCCAGAAGAGCACGACGATGAGCAGCGCGCCCTCGAGCGCCGCCTCGTAGAGCTGGCTGGGATGCCGTGGCTCCTCGCCGGCGCCCGGGAAGACCATGGCCCAGGGCACGTCGCTGGGGCGACCCCAGAGCTCGCCGTTGACGAAGTTCGCGATGCGGCCCAGCATCATGCCGATCGGCACGTTGACCGCGATGTAGTCGGTGACCCGCAGCGGCGGCAGCTTCTGCCGCCAGCAGAACCACGCCATCGCCACGAGCACACCGATGAGACCGCCGTGGAAGCTCATGCCGCCGTTCCAGGGCATGAGGATCTCCCACGAGGTCCACAGCGAGGGGTTGTAGAAGGTCGCGTAGCCGAGGCGTCCGCCGATGATGATGCCGAAGATCACACCGATCATGAGGTCGTCGACCTGACGCGGCGTGATCGGGCTGCCCGGGGCCTTGGACATGCGGTTGAAGTGCCAGTAGCCGAGCAGGATGCCGACGACATACGCGAGCGCGTAGTAGCGCACCGTGAAGAAGCCCAGGTCGATGCCCTGGGTCAGCCCGAGGTCCTCCCACCGCAGCGGCGAGTCCTCGCCGGCCGAGCTCGCGGAGAGGTGGGAGAGGTGGGTCAGGAGCGGCACCCGCCGACCCTAGCGGGCGCGGCTGGACGCGCTCCCCCCGACCGGCCGGGCGGGTCAGGGGCGGTCGCCGAAGGCGGCCAGCACCTCCTCGCGCGGCACGTCGGCGACCGAGGCGTGCTGCCAGCGGGGCTGCCGGTCCTTGTCGACGAGCTGGGCACGGACGCCCTCGGCGAAGTCGGGGTGGGTCGCGAAGACCGGCCCGAGCCGCCGATCCTGCTCGAGCACCTCCTCGACGCTCATCGTCGCGGCCCGGCGCAGGGCCTCCAGGGCCACGGCCACCGAGTGCGGCGACCGCGCGGCGATCTGCTCTGCCGCCTCCTGCGCCTCCGGCTCGGGCCGCTCGCGCAGCCGGCCGAGGATCGCGGCGGCGTCCTCACCGGCGTAGCAGGGGTCGATCCAGCCGCGCTGCTGCTCCAACCAGGAGGTGGGGTCCGGACGGGAGGGGTGTCCGGTCGGGGAGTCCGGGCTGCTGTCGTGGCTGGCGTCGACGGCCGCGGCGAGCGCCTGGGCGTCGAGCGTGGGGTCCTCGCGCAGCGCGGCGAGCAGGTCCGCCTTCGCCGCGGACGGCACGAGGGCGTCGGCCATCCCCAGGAGCACGGCGTCGGCCCCACCGACGGGCGCACCGGTCAGCGCGACGTGCGTCCCGGTCTCTCCGGGCGCGCGGGAGAGCGGGTGCAGCCCGGCCACGTCGGGGAAGAAGCCGATGATCGTCTCCGGCATGGCCAGCTGGGTCCGCTCCGTCACGAGCCGGACCGAGCCGTGCGCCGAGACGCCGACCCCGCCGCCCATGACGATGCCGTCCATCCAGGCGACGTAGGGCTTGGGGTAGGACGCGACAAGGGCGTCGACGGCATACTCCGCCTCCCAGTAGTCGACCGCCTCCTGCTCACGACCGCCCAGGACCGCCTCGCGCAGCGCGCGCACGTCGCCACCGGCGCACAGCCCGCGCTCGCCGGCGCCGTCGATCACGGCAGCGGCCACCTGCTCGTCCTGCGCCCAGTCCCGCAGCTGCTGCAGCAGCGAGTCGATGCTGGCCCGGTCGAGCGCGTTGATCGCGCGCGGCCGGTTGAGCCGGACCCGGCCGAGCGGCCCGTCGAGGGCATACAGGACCTCCTCGCCGTGACCGCGAGCCGGCTGCCAGGACAGGGAGACGTCGTCGTCGCGCATGCGCCGAGGCTCTCACGGCGCACGTAGACTCCCCGGCTATGGGTAAGGCATCACGCAAGAAGCGCCAGTCCGGTCAGAGCGCCCCGAAGGCGCGTCCCGCACCCTTCGTCGCGCGCCCCTTCGACGGGCTCGCGGGCGAGAGCGAGTGGGTGGCCATGCGCGAGATCCTGCCCGCCGCCTCCGCCGAGGTCACGCTGAGCGTGCCCGAGGGCACCACCGTCGCCGGGACCGAGGTGAAGGCCGGGGACCACCCGGTCACGCTGGTGACCGTGCTGCCGGCGGCGATGCCCGCGATCCACCGCGACTCCGGCGAGGTTCTGGTGGCGCTGCAGTCCCGGACCTCCAGCGGCGACGCCTCCCGCGACATCGTCGCCTCGGCGCTCACCGCGCTCGCCAGCGAGCCCGGCACCTCGGTCAACTCGGTGCGCCCCGCGACGGCCGACACCCCCCGGCTCCAGGACGTGCTGCCCGAGGGGCAGGAGCTGGACGTGCAGGTCCACGACGACTTCGGCTTCTGGCTCGGCGAGGACGCGACCGAGGAGATGACCGCCGCCCTGGAGCAGATGAACGAGACCGCCGTCCCCATGACGCGGGTCGAGGGCGCCCCGACGGCCTACTGGTGCCACATGTCCGGCCGCTCCTACATCCGCTGGGTCCTGGGCCAGGACGAGGACACCGCGCTGCAGGCGCTCGCCCGGCTGCAGGCGGCGGGCGAGCACACGCTCGGTGAGGGCACCGACCTCATCGGCGCCTTCCGGGCCTGCGGCGTGCTCGTCCCGGTGCTCGAGGTGCCCGCGGACAGCGCCGCGGAGGACCACGCGGAGGCGCTCGCCGCGCTGCAGAGCAGGTATGACGCGGCGCTGACGCAGGACGAGCCGCTCACCGACGCAGAGCGCCGGGCCCGCAGCGCGCTGGTCTCCCGGCAGGTCACCCTGCGCTGACGCGGGTCGAGGGCGAGGACGGGAGACGGGATGAGCAGCGTGGCGGGGCCCCTGGAGGGCGTGCTGCAGCGACAGGTCGTCGCCGTGGTCCCGGCCAAGGACGAGGAGGCGCGCGTCGGGGCGACGATCGCCGGGCTGCGGCAGCTCCCCGCGGTCGGCGCGATCGTCGTCGTGGACGACGGGTCCGTGGACCAGACGGCGCACGTCGCGGAGTGGGCCGGCGGCGTCGAGGTGGTCCGGCACCAGCGCAACCGGGGCAAGGCGGCGGCGCTCACCACCGGGGCGGCGCGGGCGCACGAGCTCATGCCCGGCGCCCCGCTGCTCTTCGTCGACGCCGACCTCGAGGGGTCGGCGGCCGGCCTCGGACCGATCGTCACGCCGGTGATCGTCGGGCAGGCCGACATGACGATCGCCGTGCTGCCGCCCCAGCAGGGGGCGGCAGGGCTGGGGCTGGTCGTCCGCACCGCCGCCGCGGGCATCGCCCGGCTCACCGGCTGGGAGCCTTCGCAACCTCTGTCCGGCCAGCGGTGCATCACCCGCGAGGCACTCATCGATGCCACGCCGCTCGCCCGCGGCTGGGGAGTCGAGGTCGGTCTCACGGTCGACGTCGTCCGGGCGGGAGGCCGGGTGCTGGAGGTGCCCTGCGAGGTGCGGCACCGCGCCACGGGCCGCGACATGGCCTCGCAGATGCACCGGGCCCGCCAGCTCGCCGACGTCTCGCTCGCGCTGGCCGAGCGCTCCGGCGTGCCGGACAAGGTGCGCGACGGCGGGCTCGAGGGCAGCCGCATCGTGCGGGAGCAGGGGTCGCGCCTCGCTCAGACGGCACGCGAGAAGGGTGTCCCGGCGGCCAGGCGGGCGGCCGAGCAGGTCAGCGACCAGGTGCAGCGGCACGGTCGTCCGCTGCTGGACCGGGCTCGTGCGGAGTGGCGCCGCCGCCAGCCACCTCAGGGCTGAGCGCGAGGACCACCGCGCCCGCGGGCAGGAGCACGGCGAGGCAGAGGGCGACCGCCGCGATCCCGGAGTCGTTGAGCACCCAGGCCACGGTCATACCCACCACCGCTGCGGCGGCGACCGGGGCCACCCCGGCGTGCGTCCACAACGGGAGGGACCAGGCCGGTCGGTGCACCAGCAGGACCGCCAGCCCGACCAGCGCGAGGACCGCGAGCCAGGACAGCGGATAGCTGACCAGGATGCCGACGCTCTGCTCCAGCTTGCGGGTGACGATGCCCCAGGCCTGGCCGTCGAGGACGGCCTGCACGAAGGCGCCGAGGTGCGTGCGGCGCTCCGGCCCGCGCAGCCAGTCCAGGACCATCGCCAGCGCCGCCAGCACGGCGGCCCCACCGGCTACCAGCAGGAGCGAGCGCGGGGTCCACCGGACCCCGAGGGCGGCCAGGAGCACCAGCCCGGTGACGACCGCGGTGGCCGGCACGCTGCCGAAGTCGGCGCCCGCCTGGGGAGCCGCACCGAGCACGAGAGCGCCAGCGCCCAGCAGGGCGACTGGGAGCGCCGCCGCACGCCGCGGCAGCCAGGTCAGCAGCGCGGCCATGAGGACCAGCGTGCTCCCCAGGAGGATGCCGTAGCCGACGTTGCCCTGCCCGTAGAACCGGCCCGCCGTCACCGGTTGCAGCCCCAGGACACCGACGAGCCCGAGGCGGGACGACCACAGCGTGTCGATCCCCAGGACGACGAGGGTGAGGGTGGCGACCACGGCGGGTGGAGCCAGCGGGGATCTCTGGGCGCCCGGCACACCTCGGGCGAGCAGCGCCAGGAGGCTGGCGGCGCCGAGGATGAGGGCGACGAGCGTGGGCCACGGCTGCTCGGCCCGCCACCACGGGGCGAGACCGGCCAGGAAGGTGGCTGGCGACAGGGCCATGAGCACCAGGGCGCTGCCGGTGAGCAGGCCGGGCGCGTGGTCGGGTCCCCACCGCCGGACGGCCGCGCCGAGGGCCACGAGCGGGAGCAGGATCAGGGCCAGGACGCCGAGGGTCCAGGGCGCGAGCCGCTGGGCGTCGCTGACGGCGTCGGCGAGGTCCGCAGCAGCGGTGGCGGGCGCATCGTGATGCCGCTGAGTCTCGGCCACCGGCGCGCCGGGGAGGGCGTCGGTGCCGGGCTCGAGGCCGGCCAGCTGCAGCAGGGTCGGCGTGAGGTCGACGAGCTGCACGAGGCCGGCCTGACGGGTGGAGCCCGAGGTGAGCAGGGACGGGGTGGCTCCGTCGGAGGTGGGCGCGATGATCAGTGCCTGGGCACGCGCGTCCGACGTCGTCTGGCCCATGCCGCTGACCACGAGGATGCCGTCTCGCCGCTCGACCTGGTCGACGAGATCGGCCAGCGCGGCGTCGAGGTCGGCCAGCACCTCCGACCGGTCGCTCTCGTAGACCGCCGTGGCCGCGACGAGCTGGATCCGGCAGTCGGGGTCGAGCGCGGGGCGGGCGAGCAGTCCGGCGGTGTCGGTGTCCAGCACCGGTGGACCTCCGGGCCCGGGCTCTGCGGTGAGGCCGTGCGTGGTGACGCACGTGCCCGCCGCGCGCGCCGGCGCGGTCAGCGCGGAGAGATCCGGCTCGCGGGCCCCCGCGCCGTCCCACACCGGTGTGGCGTCGACCCCGCAGCCGAGCGCCTCGCGGTCGGTGCGGCTGCCGACCCCCACGGTGAGCCAGGCGTCGGCGGTACACGTGACCTCGTCCGGGCCGCGGAGCACCAGCGCGGCCGACCCGCCCTGCTCCGCGAGCCGGTGCAGCGTCGGCGTGGAGTCGCCGACGAGGTCCCAGGTCAGTCCCGGTATGCCCACGAGCAGCACCGGTCCGCCGCTCGCCTCCGGCAGCGGACGGGTCCCGGGCGCCTGGGCCGGGGCGACCCCCGCCACCACGGCCAGCGCCGCCAGGCACCAGGAGCCGAGCACGGTGAGGACGGGGGTCCACCCCAGGGCTCGCCGTCCCATGCCTCACCTCCGGATGCATGGTCGCACGACGGCCTGCACGAGCGATGACCTGCGCGGACGCACGCGTGTGCCTCCTGTGGTGCGTCCCCGTGCGTCCCACGCGTGCTCGGGGGCACGCCTGTGACGCACGCTGCTGCACAGGCGTGCTCGAGGTGCGGGTCGGGTGACCAGAGTGCTCGGTATGCCCGGCGTCGCGGAGGTGGGGGAGCGCATACCCTGAGCGCGTGGACCTCGAGCTGCTCGCCTGGATCGCCGGTGGGGTCGCCGTGCTCGCCCTGCTGGTCGCGGCGATCGCCTGGCGGCGGCTGCGCGTGGTGGACCGCCGGCTGACCCAGCTGGTGGAGGCCGGGGCGCCGACCACGCCGGAGCGGGAGCGGATCGAGGCGCTCGAGGCCGAGCTCACGACGCTGCGCGGCGACCTCGCGCAGGCGCTGCGACACGTGGCCGTGGTCCGCTACGACGCCTTCGGCGACATGGGCGGGCGGATGAGCTTCTCCGCCGCCGTCGTCGACGACACCGGCGACGGCATGGTCATCAGCTCGATCCATGCTCGTGGCGAGAGCCGGACCTACGCCAAGGGCATCGTCGGCGGCGACTCCGAGATCGTGCTGACCCCGGAGGAGCGCCAGGCGCTCGACGCCGCCCGCACCGGCCGGGACGACTGACGCGTCGGACCGGAAGGGTGTTCGGTCGGGGGATCGACCGGACACCAGGGTGTCGGGCCGGGGCGAGGGGCGGACCGAAGGGGTGTTCGGTCGGGGGAAAGGCGAAGGGGGGTCAGGAGGGGCGGTGGAGCACGGCCCGGGAGGAGCTCGGCAGGTGCACGAGCAGGCTGCCCGGGTCGATCTGGACCCGGACCGCCAGGGCCGAGCCCAGCGGGTCCCCGTCGATCTCCAGCTCGACCGGCGTGTCCGAGACGATCCGGACCTCCTTGCCCTGGAAGTGGTCCACGCGCTTGTGGCCGATCTTGCGCCGGGTGCTGAGCTGGGCGATCGTCGCGGCCCAGCCCACGATGCCCTCGGGGGACAGGAGCACCGCGTCGATGGTCCCGTCGTCGGCGATGGCGTCCGGCAGCAGCTCCATCCCGCCCTGCAGCTTGCCGACGTTGCCCACCATGACCGAGCGCACGCGGCGGTGCGTGGGGTCGGCGCCGTCGAGCCGCAGGTCGATGGTGAACTGCGGGCCCTTGAGGTGCCGCAGTCCCGCCACGAGGTAGGCCATCCAGCCCACCCGCGCCTTGAGCTTCTCCGGCACCGAGGCCATCACCTCGGCGTCGAAGCCCAGCCCGGCCATGACCAGGAAGCGGTGCTCCTCGCGCACGTCCTCGTCGTCGCGCTGGTCCACGGCGTCGTCGAAGTCGACGTTGCGCGCGGGGTCGTCCTCGTCCTCCAGCCGGTCGGCGAGCTGGGCCGAGGTGGGCCGGATGAGCTCGAGCCGGCAGGTGTCGATGGGGGTGCTCGTGCCGGTGAGGGCCGCCTCGAGCGCCTCCTCCACGGAGTCGACGGGCAGGTCGAGGTTGCGCGCCAGCAGGTTGCCGGTGCCACCGGGCAGCAGGCCCATCGCCGTCCCCGTCCCGGCGAGCCCGGACCCGACGGTGCGCACCGTGCCGTCGCCCCCGAGCGGGCACACGAGGTCGACGCCGGCCTCCAGCGCCTCCTGCGTCTGCCCCACCCCGGGATCCTCGGCCGTGGTCTCCAGCCACAGCGGCTCGTCCCATCCCAGTCGCTCGCAGACCCGCGTCACCCGGCCGCGGACGGCCTCGACGTCCCCGAACTTCGTCGGGTTCACGATGACCGCGGCGCGGCGCGAAGAAACCATGGGCCGAGGGTAGCCGCGCGCCATTAGGCTTTGCCGCATGATCGACATCCGCGACCTGCGCGACGACCCCGACCGTGTCCGCACCAGCCAGCAGGCTCGGGGCGAGGACTCGTCCGTGGTGGACCAGGTGCTGTCCGCGGACGAGACGCACCGCCGGGCGCTCGCCGAGTTCGAGACCGCCCGCGCCGAGCAGAAGGCCTTCGGCAAGAAGGTCGCGCAGGCCCAGGGCGAGGAGAAGCAGTCGCTGCTGGCGCAGGTCAAGGACCTGGCCGCCCGGGTGAAGTCGCTGGACGCGCAGGCGCAGGAGGCGGCCACCGCGCGCGAGGAGGGTATGCGCCGCATCGGCAACGTCGTCATGGACGGGGTGCCCGTCGGTGGCGAGGACGACTTCGTCACGCTCGAGGAGGTCGGCACCCCACGCGACTTCGCGGCCGAGGGCTTCGAGCCCCGCGACCACCTCGCGCTCGGCGAGGCCCTCGGGGCCATCGACATGGCCCGGGGGGCGAAGGTCTCCGGTGCCCGCTTCTACTACCTGCTCGGTGACGGAGCCCGGCTCGAGCAGGCGCTCATGGGGCTGGCCCAGCAGATGGCGCAGGAGGAGGGCTTCGTCCCGGCGATCGTCCCCAACCTCGTCCGTCCGGAGACGATGGCCGGCGCGGGCTTCCTCGACGCCCACGCCGACGAGGTCTACCGCCTCGAGGCCGACGACCTCTACCTCATCGGCACCTCGGAGGTGGCGCTCGCCGGGCTGCACGCCGACGAGATCCTCGACCTCTCCGACGGACCGCTGCGGTATGCCGCGACCTCCACCTGCTACCGCCGCGAGGCCGGGTCCTACGGCAAGGACACCAAGGGCATCTTCCGGTGCACCAGTTCACCAAGACCGAGATGTTCGTCTACTGCCGGGTCGAGGACGCCGTCGCCGAGCACGAGAACCTGCTCTGGATCGAGCGGCGCCTGCTGGACGCCCTCGAGCTGCCCTACCGGGTCATCGACGTCGCCGCGGGCGACCTCGGCGGTCCGGCGGCCCGTAAGTTCGACTGCGAGGCCTGGGTGCCGACGCAGGGGAAGTACCGCGAGCTGACCTCGACCTCCAACTGCACGACCTTCCAGGCCCGGCGCCTCGGCATACGGGAGCGAGACCCGCACGGCTCGGGCACCCGCGCCGTCGCCACCCTCAACGGCACGGTCGCCACGAGCACCCGGCCGATCGTCGCGCTGCTGGAGAACCACCAGCAGGCCGACGGCTCGGTCCGCGTCCCCGCGGCGCTGCAGCCCTTCCTCGGCGGCCAGGAGGTCCTCACCCCGGCTGGCTGAGCCGCCGAGCCCTGCGGATCTCCCTCCTCCGACGGAGGCGTGCCGACCCGGGCGCTGCCTACGCTGGGTCGCATCTGGTGACGTCGACGAGGGAGTGAGCCGTGATCGAGGCGGTCGAGCGCTGGTTCGGCGTCGACGAGGGCTGGCGACGGCCGACGCCAGGCCCGCAGGAGCGCCGCGCCGACCTGTGGTGGGCCCTGCTCGCGCTCGTCGTCATCGCGATCGGTGAGGAGCTCACCCGGTCGGTGGGCATGCTCGAGGAGGAGCGGGGCGGGGCGTGGGCGCAGTACGCCGGCATCCTGAGCCTCGTCGCCATGGTGGCCGTCCGCCGACGCTTCCCGGTCGCGGTGGCCCTGCTGGGGGGCACCCACATGATCGTCATGTCCCTGGTGATGCCGGCGACCATGTCGCAGCTGCCGGTGCAGATGACCTACTTCCTGCTCATCTTCTCGGGGATGGCCTGGGCCCGGAACCGTCGGGCCCTCGTGCTGGCGATCGGCGTCGTGCTCGTGCAGCTCGTGCTGCTCTTCGCCTGGTCCTACGCGCTGGGCTCGGGGCTGGACGAGATCCGCAGCAACCTGGGCGAGCGGGACGTCGAGCAGGTCGGACCGATCCCGCCGCTGGTCGCGATCGTGCTCTTCTCGGTGCTCGGCAACGTCATCTTCTTCGGCTTCGCGATCGGGCTCGGCCAGGTCGCGTGGCGCGGGGCGCTGCGGCAGGCCCAGGTGCAGGACCAGGCCCGGACGATCCGCGAGCAGACCGCGCAGCTCACCGACCAGGCGGTCGTCGCCGAGCGGCTGCGGATCGCCCGCGAGCTGCACGACGTCGTGGCCCACCACGTCTCGGTGATGGGCGTCCAGGCGGCCGCGGCCCGACGGGTCATGGAGCGTGACCCCGCTGCCGCGCGCACCGCGCTCGGCGCCATCGAGCAGGCCTCACGCGACGGCGTGGGCCAGATGCGGGACCTGCTCGGCACGCTGCGCACCGGCGAGGACACGGAGTCGACCACCGGGGCGGGCCGCGCCCCGCAGCCGACCCTGGCCGCGCTGCCCGCCCTGGTCGAGCAGGCCACGACACCCACCTGCGCGGTCACCGCCGAGGTCGTCGAGTCGGTGCCCGGCGCCGCGGGCCGGGTGCCGCCGCCGGTCCAGCTGACGGCATACCGGATCGTGCAGGAGGCCCTGGCCAACGTGCGCCGCCACTCGACCGCGCGGCACGCCCGGGTCGCGGTGCGGGTCGACGAGGCCGCGGGGACGATCGAGGTCGAGGTGGTCGACGACGGGTCGCCGCGACCTGGCACGTCCGGCACCGGCCTCGGGCTGCGGGGTATGCGCGAGCGCGCCCAGCACCTCGGCGGCGGTGTCGAGGTGGGTCGCCGCCAGGGCGGCCCCGGGTGGCGGGTCCGCGTCTGGCTGCCGTTGGACGGGCACCGCCCGGCGGGCGGCACCGATGCCGCGACGGAGGCCACGGCCGCAGCTCCGACGCGTGAGAGCGTGGGGCCGTGAACCCGCTGCGCCTCCTCCTCGTCGACGACCAGCCGCTGCTGCTCCAGGGCTTCGCGATGATCCTGTCGACCGAGCCCGACATCGAGGTCGTGGCCCAGGTGACCGACGGGCTTCAGGCGGTCGACGCCGTCGCGCAGCACCGCCCGGACGTCGTCCTCATGGACGTGCAGATGCCCGTCCTGGACGGCATCGAGGCGACGCGCCGGATCGTGGCGGACCACCCCGAGGTGCGGGTGGTCATCCTCACCACCTTCGACCGGGACGACTACCTCTTCGACGCGCTGCAGGCGGGTGCGAGCGGCTTCTTGCTCAAGAACGCCGACGCGGACGACCTGGTCGACGCGGTCCGCGCCGCGGCCGAGGGGCACGCCCTGCTCGCCCCCGAGGTGACGATGCGGGTCATCAGCCGGATGGCGACCGGTGACGGCCCGCCGTCGGCGCTCGACCCCGCGCCGGCCGACGGCGAGGCCCTGCCCGAGCTGACCGGTCGGGAGCGGGAGGTGCTGCGGATGATGGCCCGTGGCCTGTCGAACGCCGAGATCGCCGCCGAGGCCTTCGTCAGCGAGGCGACCGTGAAGACCCACGTCTCCAACGTCCTGGCCAAGCTCGTCGTGCGCGACCGGGTGCAGGCGGTCATCGCCGCCTACGAGGCCGGGCTCGTGCGGCCGGGCGAGGCAGGGACGGACCTCGCAGGCTGACCTCCTCCGCCCTGAGGATGAGGCGACAATCGGCGGCTCGGCCGATGCCGGGGACCGGCGAGGCCGCCTAGCGTGGAGGCATACCGACCGGCCCGCGCACGCGGGAGCCGGCCCACCCTTCGAGAGGACACCAGGTGCTGGAACTCGACAGCCTGACCCGGGCCTACGGCGACCACCTCGCCGTGGACGAGGTCAGCTTCACCGTGCCGCAGGGCCGCATGGTCGGCTTCGTCGGCGGCAACGGCGCCGGCAAGACGACGACGATGCGCATGGTCATGGGCGTGCTTGCCCCCAGCGCCGGTCAGGTGCGGTGGGACGGCTCCCCGCTGACCCGGGAGGACCGGGTGCGCTTCGGCTACATGCCCGAGGAGCGTGGCCTCTACCCCAAGCAGCCGGTCCTCGCCCAGCTCACCTACCTCGGGCAGCTGCACGGCATGAGCGCCGACCAGGCGCGCGACCGCTCGCAGGACCTGCTCACCCGCTTCGGCCTGGGCGAGCGGCTGAAGAGCAAGGTGGAGGAGCTCTCGCTCGGCAACCAGCAGCGGGCGCAGATCATCGCCTCGGTCCTCGGCGACCCCAAGCTGCTCGTGCTCGACGAGCCCTTCAGCGGGCTCGACCCGGCCGCGGTCGACCAGATGAGCGAGCTGCTGCGCGAGCACACGTCCTCCGGCGTGCCCGTGCTCTTCTCCTCCCACCAGCTCGACCTCGTGGACCGGCTCTGCGACTCCATCGTCGTGCTGCACGGCGGCCGGGTGGTCGCCGAGGGCAGCTCGGAGCAGCTGCGTGCCAGCGCCCCGCTGCGCTACCGCCTCACCATGGCCGGGGACACCGGCTGGGTGCGGGGTATGCCCGGTGTCGAGGTCATCGACCTCGACGGGCCGAGCGTGCTGGTCCAGCCGCAGGACGAGCAGGTGGCTGAGCGGCTGCTCGCCGATGCCGTGGGCCGCGGCACCGTCCGCGAGTTCAGCCGCATCCGCCCGACCCTGTCCGAGATCTACCGAGAGGTGGCCGTCGCATGAGCACCACGACCGCACCCTGGATCCTCGTCGCCGCACGGGAGATCAGGGTCAAGCTGACCGACAAGAACTTCCTCATCGGCACCGGCCTCACGCTCGTGCTGCTGCTCGCGGCGATGTTCGTGCCCGCGCTCATCGGCGGAGGCTCCGCCTCCTACGACGTCGCGGTGACCGACGACGCGGCCTCCGGTGTCGTCGCCCAGGCAGAGCAGTCGCTGCAGGCCACCGACGAGGAGGCCGAGATCACCCTGGTCGAGGTGGCAGACCGCGCCGCCGCGGAGACCACCGTGCAGGAGGGCGACGCCGACGCGGCACTGGTCGGCGAGCCCGGAGCCTGGGAGCTGCTGCACGAGGGCGGCGCGCCGACACAGCTCGACGGCGCGCTGACCGAGGCGGTCCGCACCACGGCCCTGGCGACCAATGCCGAGGCGGCCGGCACCTCGGTGGCCGACCTGACCTCCGGCAGCGAGCTCGCCCAGGTCGACCTCGCGGAGGAGGACGAGGGGGCGATGAGCGGCCCGCTCGCCTACATCCTCGGCTTCGCCTTCGCCATGCTGTTCTACTTCGCCGCCCTGATGTTCGGCATGCAGATCGCCAACAGCGTCGTGGAGGAGAAGCAGTCTCGGATCATCGAGATCCTCGCGGCCAAGATCCCGACGCGCCAGCTGCTCATGGGCAAGGTGCTGGGCAACACGGTGCTGGCCTTCGGGCAGCTTGCGCTCATCACCGCCGTCAGCCTCGTCGGGCTGACCTTCGTCGACCTCGACGTCGCGCTGCCCGGACTCACCCAGGCCATCCTGTGGTACCTCCCGTTCTTCCTCGTCGGCTTTCTCGCGCTGGCCTGCGTCTGGGCGGCGGCCGGTGCGCTGGCGTCGCGGACCGAGGACTTGCAGCAGACGACGATGCCGCTGACGATGGTGCTCGTCGTGCTCTTCATCGTCGGGATCAACCTGGACGGGCGTTGGCAGCAGATCTTCTCCTTCGTCCCGGTCGCCTCGACCTTCGTCATGCCGGTCCGGATCATCGAGGGCGACACCGCGCTGTGGGAGCCGGCCCTCGCGCTGCTCCTGGCCCTCGCCTTCTGCGGGGTGACCATCGCGCTGGGGGCGCGGCTCTACGAGCGGGCGCTGCTGCACACCTCCGGCAGCCTGTCGTGGCGCAAGGCGATGTCGCTCCAGGACTGAGGGCATCGCTAGGCTGGAGACGTCCCCGGGTGGCGGCGTGGTCAGCATGTAGAAGCGCCGAAGTGCTCCCTGAGCAGGGAAGACCTGGACTGGTCTGAAGTCCCAGGTCGCCCAGCAGGCAAGCCTCAGTCAGTGGAGGCGACGCCGTGGTCGTCGGGGTTGTCCGCTTCTAGTGATGATGTGCGC
Source organism: Serinicoccus marinus DSM 15273 (assembly GCF_008386315.1). NCBI lineage: Bacteria > Bacillati > Actinomycetota > Actinomycetes > Micrococcales > Ornithinimicrobiaceae > Serinicoccus > Serinicoccus marinus. The sequence continues at coordinate 199,536 of NZ_CP043808.1, forward strand.
GGGGTCGAGCACGCGGGCGGTGGGAGGGCTGCGCCTGCCGGCGGAGCGGACTGATCTGACAGCGCAACTGTCGTCGCCGATGGCTCGCCGTCAGTTCGTGCCGGTCCAGGACCGACGCCGGGTCCTGGGCGACGTCGTGGTGATACTCCCCGACGGCGGGGGGAGGCGAGCGACAACATCCACATGCTGCGCCACCAGGGCGGTGTGCGGGGGGTGGTCGCCTTACCACCTACGGGGCGGGCCCTGAAGATCGCGGGCCGCGTCGCGCACGGTCCTCGATGCCCCTGGCCCTGATAGAAGTCAAGATTCTGCAAAGTCTCCTTGAAAGACTTTCACCGCTCCTCACTCGCTGTCTAGTGTTCTATACATGGGTAATCGAAACGGACACGCCGAAGGCACGCCAGGGGCAGCACGCCGATTCAAGGCATGGTCCCTATCCTCGGCTACTGCTCTTGGCCTAGCCTCCATCGTCGGGGCAGGGGCCGCTCTTCCTGCTGTTGCGTCCCCGAACTCAACGGCGACCAACACTTCAACCGAAACCGAGCGCACCGAGGCGGAGAAGCCTCAGAGCACGACCATCAAGGTTGCCGAAGGGGCCAGTGGAAGTCAGGTCGTCGTGCTGGACAGCGCGCGCTCCAAGATCTCACGGAAGCTGAATATTCCTGACGGACACAGGCTGATCCCCGGTCGAGAAGACGGTGGCTATACACTCCTGAGTGGCGATGGCGAGAGCGTAGCCACTATCGCTGCTGGTGATGCCTATCTCGACGACGGTTCTCAGCTCAACTCTTCGACTGAACTTCGAGGCAACCACCTTGTTCAGACTTTCGACGTACAGGCTGAGGTCAGCGAGCGCATCTACGTTTTCGCGCCAGTCGAACGTACCGGTGTCCATGCATCGGCAGACGAGGAGTCCAATTCAGATATTATAGAACTTCTTGAGTCGGACAAGACGGGACCCGACTTCCAGCAGATGGCCGTTATCACCGTTCCATCGAGGTACGTCTACGACTTGAGTCACCCACAGAAAGGGCTCCACGACTGGTGCCCCAAGTCTCCCGATGGGTACTACAATGGTGTCAAGACAGTCTACTACTGGGGCCCTTGCGCGAGGCACGACTTGGCGTATGACGACGCCAATCGCAGAGTCCTGTGGGCAGACGACCTACTGGGGGATCACGTCGCCACGAACTGCAAGCACTATCTCGCGTCCTGGGACTGGAATCGCTACGCTTGCATCCAGCAAGGTACCGCAATGGAGGCAGTCGTTACTGGCTTGACGTACTATGAGTTGGTCTAGGGCTGAACCTAGGCGCAGCGATTTCAAAACACCTGGTCCCTCGTCGGTAAGTTCATTATTTTTCCGTACTTGGGCAGACGAGGCGAATGGCGAAGTATCACGGCGTGAACAGAAAGTGGGTAGCCAAGTGGAAACATCCGCTAGGGTGCACTCGGGATGGGTTCTTAGTTTCGCCATTCTAGCTGTGATTGGAACGGTTTGGTTCGCTCTCGAATCGTGGGAGGGGTCTCGGGCGGTAGCTGCTGGGCTGACGGCCGGAGGCTCCGCAGGTCTCTTGGTCGTCGGAGGTTCCCTGCCCAGGCAAAACCTTTGGTGGGCGCCGTCCGTATTGGCCTTCGGAGTAACGGCCCAGTGGGTGCATATTCTCTACTCCAAGATTGCCGAGAGCGCATCCCCAGACTCAACACTAGGTGGCTCAGGAACAGATCTTCTGGTCCTGGGTTTTGCGGCTATGTGGATAGCCGGCCTGGTATTGAGCGTTATTTACTACTTCAGAAAAGTGCGCCTTCGTGATGAACCGGAGGGCAAGCGATCTCTGGCACCTTGATAATGAGATCGTGGAGCAGGGTACCGTCCGGTGGTGTCCCAGGGTGATTGGCAAGAGACGGGCCCGCGTGATTGAGCCGATGGATGTTGTCCACTGGATCGTCTCGTGATTGCCCAGGGACTTGCTGCCGGCGGTGGGGCAGGACTGTGACGGGTCACCCTCGCTAGGCTGGAGGGGTGACTGCCTCCGCCGAACCGGCCGCCGCCCCGCTGCTCGTCGCGCTGGACGTCGACGGGACGATCGTCAACCACGACGGACACCTGTCGCCGCGCGTGCGGGAGGCGGTAGCGGCGCTGGACGACCTGCCGCACGTGACCGTCGTGATCGCCACCGGGCGGTCGGTCATCTCGACCCTGCCGTCATGGAGGCGCTGCGGCTCATGACGCCGGAGCGCCCCGCGGTCTGCTCCAACGGCGCGGTGACCGTGGCGGTCGCACCGGAGCAGGCCGAGGGCTTCGAGATCGTCGACCAGGTCACCTTCGACCCGGCCCCGGCCATCGCCCTCATCCGCACCCACCTGCCCACCGCGCTGATCGCGGTCGAGGAGATCGGGGTGGGCTTCAAGGTGAGCACCCCCTTCCCCGAGGGCGAGCTGTGGGGCGAGGAGATCGAGGTGCCGGTGGAGGAGCTCACCGCGCGGCCCGCGACCCGGGTGACCTTCCGCGAGCCCAACCTGACCACGGAGGACTTCACCTCCCTCGTGGAGCGGATCGGGCTGCATGGGGTGTCCTACGCCGTCGGCTACAGCGCCTGGCTCGACCTCGCGCCCGAGGGCGTGTCCAAGGCCTCCGCGCTGGAGCAGGTGCGGCGCCGCCTCGAGGTCGAGCCGCACCGCACCGTCGCGGTCGGGGACCAGCGCAACGACCTCGAGATGCTGCACTGGGCGGCTGTCGGGTATGCCATGGGCCAGGCGCCCGAGGAGGTCCTGCGGATCGCCGACCGCACCACCGGCGCCGTGGAGGAGGACGGCCTCGCCGACGCGCTCGCCGAGGTGCTGGACGAGCTCGCGTGAGCGATCCGCTCCTCATCACCTCGCCGGCCAACGCGCGGCTCAAGGCGGTTGCCGGGCTGCGGCGGCGCCGGGTGCGGGACCGGGAGCGGCGCACCCTCGTCGAGGGTCACGACGAGCTGAGCCTGGCGCTGGACGCGGGCGTGGTGCCGGAGCTGCTCCTGCTGTCCCCCGAGCTCGCACCCCCCGGTGCGGTGGCGGCGCTGACCGACCGGGTGGCCGGCGGGCCGACCGAGGTCGTCCACGCCACGCGCGCCGCCTTCGAGAAGACGGCCTACCGCGAGGGCCCTGACGGGGTGCTCGCGGTCGTGCAGGCCGCGTGGGGCGGACCCGAGGACCTGACGCTGCCCCGGAGACGCGCTCGTGCTCGTCGGCGAGGGCATCGAGAAGCCCGGCAACCTCGGGGCCATGCTGCGCACCGCTGACGCCGCCGGGGTGGACGCGGTCCTCGCGGCCGACCCGGTGACCGACTGGGGCAACCCCAACACCGTGCGCGCCTCCAAGGGCACCGTCTTCTCGGTCCCGGTCGCCGCGGACGGGACCACGGCGACGCTGGACTGGCTGGAGGGCCACGGCATACCGGTCGTCGCGGCGACCCCGGAGGCCGACCTGGCGCACACCGAGGTCGACTACCGCGGGCCGGTGGCGATCGCCGTGGGGACGGAGCAGACCGGTCTCACCGACGAGGTGCTGCGGCGCGCGGCATACCGGGTGCGAATCCCGATGGTGGGGCGCGCGAACTCGCTCAACGTCGCCACCTCCGCGGCGATCCTCGTCTACGAGGCGGTCCGGCAGCGGGGCTGAGGCGATGACAACCGGGGATCAGGCGTGTGCCACGATGAGGGTCATGCGGATCGACCACGTGAGTTATGCGGCTGGACCGGAGGGACTGCAGGCCACGGCGGAGCGCCTGGCGGAGCAGCTCGGGGTCAGCCCGCACGACGGCGGGGTGCACCCGCGGTTCGGCACCCGCAACGTGGTCATCCCGCTCGCCGACGAGCGCTACGTCGAGGTCGTCGAGGTGCTCGACCACCCTGCCTCCGACAAGGCCCCCTTCGGGCAGGCCGTGCGTGCCCGCTCCGAGAACGGCGGCGGCTGGATGGCGTGGGTGGTCGCGGTCGAGGACCTCTCCGTGGTCGAGGAGCGGCTCGGTCGGTCGTCGGTGGAGGGGCACCGGCACACGCCGGAGGGCGTCGAGCTGCAGTGGCGTCAGATCGGGGTGCTCAACGTCATCGACCACGGCAACCGGCCGTTCTTCGTGCGCTGGGAGTCGGCGCCGGAGCACCACCCCTCCCGGCTGGAGGAGAGCACGACCCGCCTGACCGGCCTGACCGTCGGCGGCGACGTGCCCGAGGTCCGCGACTGGCTCGGGCTCGCCGACGCGCCGCAGGGCGAGTTCGAGAGCGACATCGAGTTCGGCTTCCTCGAGGACGACGACTGCCCGTGCCTCACCGAGGTCACCTTCTCCACACCGCGGGGCAGCGTCACCATCTGACGTCCCGGCTGCTGCGGCCCCGCGGCCTGACGACACGCATACCTGTGCAGGAGCGTGTGTCGCAAGCGTCGTCAGGACGACGGATGTGACACACGCTCATGCACCACCGTGCCCTCAGGCGCGTCCGAAGCCCCGCAGCCGCAGGCTGTTGAGCACGACCAGCACCGAGGACAGCGCCATCGCGCCACCGGCGATCACCGGGGTCAGCAGGCCGAAGGCCGCGAGCGGGATGGCCAGCGTGTTGTAGCCGAAGGCCCACACGAGGTTCTGCTTGATGACCGTCAGGGTCTGCCGGGACAGGCCGATGGCGTCGGCGACGGTGTCGACGTCCGCGCGCATGAGGACGATGTCGGCGGACTCGGCGGCGACGTCGGTGCCCGAGCCCATCGCCATGCCCAGGTCGGCCTGCGCCAGCGCCGCCGCGTCGTTGACGCCGTCACCGACCATGGCCACGACGCGACCCTGCTCCTGCAGCGTCCGGACGTGGGCGAACTTGTCCTGCGGCAGCACCTCGGCGGTGACGTTCGCCGGGTCGATGCCCACCTGCTCGGCGACGGCGGCGGCGGTGCGCGGGTTGTCACCCGTGAGCAGGTATGGCGTGAGGCCCAGGTCGCGCAGCCGCTGCACCGCCTGCGGGGAGGACTCGCGGGCGGTGTCGGCGACCGTGATGGCGGCGCGGGCCGTGCCGTCCCAGCCGACGAGCACGGCGGTGCCGTCGGCGCGCTCCATCGCCTCGACCAGCACCTCGGGGACGACCTCGAAGAGGCTCGCGCGCCCCACCGTCACGACGGTGTCCTTGAGCGCGGCACGGACGCCCTCGCCGGGCAGGTTGGTGAAGTCCTCGGCGGTGACGAGGGTGACCCCGCGCTCGCGGGCCCCGGCGACGATCGCCGCGGCCACCGGGTGCTCGCTGCCGGCCTCGACGCTCGCGGCGGCCTTGAGGGCCGCGTGCTCCGGGAGGGACCCGGCGGTGACGACGTCGGTCAGGACCGGGTGGCCCGTGGTCAGGGTGCCGGTCTTGTCGAGCACGACGGTGTCGACGCGGCGGGTGGACTCCAGGATCTGCGGGCCCTTGATGAGGATGCCGAGCTGCGCGCCGCGCCCGGTCCCGGTGAGTAGCGCGGTCGGCGTCGCCAGGCCCAGCGCGCACGGGCAGGCGATGATGAGCACCGCCACGGCAGCCGCGAGCCCTTGGGTGAACCCCTGCCCGGTGGCGAGCCACAGCAGCAGGGTCACCGCGGCGATGACGAGCACGGCGGGCACGAAGACCGCCGAGATCCGGTCGGCCAGCCGCTGCACCGGCGCCTTGCCGGTCTGCGCCTGCTCCACGAGGTCGGTGATCCGCGCCAGGGTGGTCTCCGACCCGACCCGGCTGGCCCGGACGATGAGCCGGCCGTGACCGTTGACCGTCGCGCCGGTGACCTGGTCCTGCGGGCCCACCTCCACCGGCATCGACTCGCCGGTGACCATCGAGGCGTCGATGGTGGAGCGGCCGGAGAGGATGACGCCGTCGGTCGCGACCTTCTCGCCCGGGCGCACGACGAAGCGGTCGCCGACGACGAGCTCCTCGATCGAGACGCGGTGCTCGCTGGTCGCCATCGCGCCCGTGCCGGCGTCCTGGCGCAGCACCGCCACGTCCTTGGCGCCGAGCTCCATGAGCGAGGTGAGGGCCGAGCGCCCCTGCGCCTTGGCCCGCGCCTCGATGTAGCGGCCGATGAGCAGGAAGGCCGTGACCACGGCGACGACCTCGAAGTAGAGGTCGTGGGTGAAGCCGGTGAACAGCGCGACCACCGACCAGCCCATCGCGGCCGTCGTGCCGACGGAGACGAGGGTGTCCATCGTCGAGGCGCCGTGGCGGGCGTTGATCGCCGCGGCGCGGTGGAAGGGCCACGCGGCCCAGAGGTAGACCGGCAGGGTCAGGAGGAGCTGCGCCCAGTGCCCGGCCGTGCCGGCGGCGTCCCGGATCGGCGGCACCATGTGCAGCACCGCCACGACGAGGGCGAGCGCAGCCGCCACGACCATCCGCAGCCGTAGCGAGCCCTGCCCGACCACGTCGTGGGTCATCGCCGGCGCCCGACCCGGGCCGGTGGCGTCCTCGACGAGGGGAGTGGCGCCATACCCCGTCTTCTCGACGACGCCCACGATGTCGGTGACGGAGAGGGCGGACGGGAAGGTGACGCTCGCTTTCTCGGTGGCGAGGTTGACGCTGGCCTGGACGCCGTCGACCTTGTTGAGCTTGCGCTCGATCCGCGCCGAGCACGACGCGCAGGTCATCCCGCTGATCGCGAGGTCGACGTGCTGCGTCTCGCCGGGGGCGTCGGTGGTGGTGCTCATCTCAGGTCTCTCCTGCATCTCCCTGACCGGGCGTCGCGAATGGTTGCGCTGGGCTCGACCGGGCGTCGCGAATGGTTGCCGGGCCTCAGGCCTGGGCGGTGTAGCCGGCCTCCTCGACGGCCGCGCGGGCGGCCTCGAGATCGAGCGGCCCGTCGGAGGTGACGAAGACGTCGGTGTCGCCGCCCTTGACGAGGTCGTCGACGCGGACGTCGAGGACGCCGTCGACCTCGGTGAGCTCCTCGGTCACCGAGGCGACGCAGTGGCCGCAGGTCATGCCGGAGACGACGAGCTTGGTGGTCTGGTTGGAGACGGGAGTATCGGTCATGGGGTGCTCCTTCGCGATGGTGGGGTATGCCGGTGGCTGCGTCGGCGGCACCGTAGGCCGCCGGGCTGGGCGCCGGCTGGTGTCAGCTGCGGACGAGCCGCGCGATGGCCGCCGAGGCCTCGCGGACCTTCTCGTCCTTGGCGTCCTCGGACTCCGCGGCGGCGTCGACGACGCAGTGCGCGATGTGGTCCTCGAGCAGCCCGAGGCTGACCGACTGCAGCGCCTTGGTGGCCGCGCTGACCTGGGTCAGCACGTCGATGCAGTAGGTGTCCTCCTCGACCATGCGGGCGATGCCCCGCACCTGCCCCTCGATCCGGCGCAGGCGCTTGAGGTAGTCGTCCTTGGACCCGGTGTATCCGTTCACAGCCACGGCAACAGCATACCCCCTATGGGTATTCTTGCCAACCCTTGGTGCAGCCGTCCGACGACGACGGTGGGCGAGGGCCGGCCCGTCCGGCAGGCGGCGCGGGCGGGCGGTGGCTACCGTGACGGGATGAGCGAGCAGAGCAGCACGTCAGGGTCCGAGGAGTCCGACGCCCGGCAGGAGGCCGCCGAGCACGTGGTCGACCGGGTGGAGAGTTGGGACGAGGGCGCCGAGCCCGAGACGATCCGGGAGGACCTGGAGGAGGGCATGGCCCAGGCCGAGGTCGAGGTCGACGAGAGCGACCTGGACCAGATGGCCACGCAGATCCATGACCAGGGGAGCACCGACACCCCCGAGGTGGGGTGAGAGCTGGGGTGCGTCTGCTCCTCCTGGCCGACACCCATGTGCCGAAGCGGGCGAAGGACCTGCCGGCGCCGGTGTGGGACCGCGTATCGGAGGCCGACGTCGTGGTCCACGCCGGGGACTGGGTCACCCCCGACCTGCTGGACACCCTCGAGCAGCGCTCGTCGCGTCTGGTCGCGGTGTGGGGCAACAACGACGGGCCGGAGCTGCGACGTCGGCTGCCCGAGGTGGCGCGGACCGAGATCGGCGGTCTCCGGTGGGGCGTCGTGCACGAGACCGGCTCCAAGGAGCGGCGGCAGGAGCGGATGCGCGCGGCATACCCGGACCTGGACGTCCTCGTCTTCGGGCACAGCCACATCCCCTGGGACACCGAGCACGACGGGCTGCGGTTGATCAACCCCGGCTCACCGACCGACCGCCGGCGTCAGCCGCACTGCACCTACATGACCTGCACCGTCGCCGACGGAGCGCTCGACGAGGTGACTCTCCACCGGCTCTAGGTCGACGGGCGAGCGCTCAGATCCGCTCGACCCGGTCGGCCTGCGGTCCGCGGTCGCTCTGGCGCACCTGGTAGCGCACCCGGTCACCCGGGAGGAGCCCCTCGTCGTCACGCAGCACCGACACGTGGACGAAGAGATCGGCCCCTCCCGCGTCAGGGGTGATGAAGCCGAAGCCCCGCTCGGCGTCGTAGCGGGCGACGACCCCCTCCCCATCACGGGCTGCGGGACCACGGGCGTCGCCCCGGCCCGGGCCGCGAGCGTCGCGCTGCGGTGCGCCACCGGGGGCGTCGCGACGACCCGACCTGGGGCGGCTCGCGGCCGGCGCAGGGCGGCGTCCGCGGGACGAGCCGCCCGCGAGCCGGACGTCGCGGGCCTGCGGTCCCCGCTCGCTCTCGACGACGTCGAACATCACCCGGTCGCCCTCGTCCAGCACAGGGAGGTCGTCGGGCAGCGCCCGGGCGTGGACGAAGACGTCGGGGCCGCCGGAGTCCGCGGCGATGAAGCCGAAGCCCTTGTCCTCGTCGAACCACGACACCGTGCCGTCCGCGCCGTCGGATGTCGCGGCGCCCTGCCCTGCCTCCGCGCCGAGCGGGAGCAGGTGGTCGGCCTGCGGACCCTTCTGGCCGTCGACGACGAGGAAGGCCACCCGCTGCCCCTCGGAGACGACGCCGTCGCCGACGATGGCCGTGCTGTGCAGGAAGATCTCGTCACCCCCGCCGTCGGGGGTGATGAAGCCGTAGCCCTTGGAGGGCTCGTACCAGGACACGGTGCCGAGCACGCCCAGCGGTGCGTCGGCGGACCGGTCGGCCGTGACCCGGACGGCGCGTGCCTGCGGGCCGCGGTCCCCCTCACCGATCTCGAACTCGACCACCTGTCCCTCCCGGAGCACCTTGGTCGCGTCGCCGCTGAGGATCTCGGAGGCGTGGACATACAGGTCGTCCGTCCCCTCGCCGAGGGCGATGAAGCCGAAGCCTCGGTCGGTGTCGAACCAGCGGACGGTTCCTTCGGTCACGGTGGGCTCCTGGGGTGACGGGGTGAAGTGGTCTGCCTCCAGTGTCCCCGACGCCGGGCCCGGGTGGTGCACGCGCTCAGCCGACCGGCGCGAACTCGCAGAAGCTCGCGTAGTGGTCCTCGGTGTAGTACCAGACCTCGGGGTCGACCTCGCCGCCCCCGGTCACCACGCGTTTGGCACCGCGGTGTCCGAGGCCGGGCGTCTCGACGGTGAACTCCTGGTAGTAGTCGAACGACTCGTCCGGCAGGTAGCCCTCCCGGTTCTGGAAGGTCGAGCCGTCCTTGCCGTAGTCGTAGGGGCCGCCCGCCTCGATGTCGTCGACGACCGGGTCCAGCTCGGCCGGGAGTATGCCGTCGGCACAGGCGTCGACGTCGTCCCAGTCGCGGGTGTCGGTCCCGACCGGCTCGCCCGCCGCTGCGCCCGCCGGGGTCTCCTCCTGGGTGGGCTCGTGCGACGTGGACCCGTCGGACGTGGGCTCGGGCGTCGTCGCGGTCGGCCTCGCCGCTGCGTTGGTCGCCTCGGACGGCTCCTCGTCGCCGGTCCAGCCGCCCTGCCCGAGCGCCAGCACGAGCACGAGCACGGCGCAGAGCGCGAGCAGCACGGCGGCGACGGGGCGCGACAGCCTCACGGCTGCTCCCCGTGCTCGACGCGGGGCGTCCCGAGCGCCACCACCGCGAGCGACTCCGCGTCGTCGAGGATCTCCGAGAGGATCCACCAGGCGCGGCCGTCGCGCTCAGCCAGCGCCGCGGCGTCCGCCCAGAGCAGGGCCACCTCCTGCCCGTCCCAGACCTGCCCGAGGTCGCGCAACGCGTCCGCGAGCGCGTCGAGGTTGGTGGCCGCGGTCGGCGGCAGCCGCAGCGCCTGGGCGACCTGCGCCTGCGTCTCGCGCAGACCGCCGCCGCGCGGGGTGGTCACCTCGGCGACGGCATATCCTGCCTGCGCGAAGTGGGCGCGCGCGTCCTCGGCGCGCTCGGCGGGGAGGATGATCACCGCTGGTCCAGGTGGGCGACGAGCTCGGGGGCCAGGCCGACGTAGGTCGCCGGGGTGAGGGCCACCAGCCGCTCCTCCTCCTCGGCAGGCAGCCCCAGGCCGCGGACGAAGTCCACGAGCTCGGCCTGCCCGATCCGCCGCCCGCGGGTCAGCTCCTTGAGCCGCTCGTAGGGGTTGCTCATCCCCTCCACGCCCCGCGCGGCCAGCGCCCGCATGACCGACTGGACCGGCTCGGCGAGCACCTCCCAGTTGCGGTCGAGGTCGGCGGCCATCGCCTCCGGGACGGCGTCCAGCCCGGACAGGCCGCGGCTCACGTTGTCCAGCGCGAGGAGGCCGTGCCCAAGGGCGGAGCCGATGTTGCGCTGCATCGAGGAGTCGGTGAGGTCGCGCTGCAGCCGGCTGGTCACCAGCGTCGTGGCGAGCACGTCGAGGCAGCGCGTTGCTGACCTCCAGGTTGGCCTCGGCGTTCTCGAACCGGATCGGGTTGACCTTGTGCGGCATCGTGCTCGAGCCGACCGTCCCCTGACCGCGGACCTGCGCGAAGTAGCCCAGGGAGATGTAGGTCCACATGTCCGTCGCCAGGTTGTGCAGGATGCGGTGGAAGCGCGCGACGTCGGCGTAGAGCTCGGCCTGCCAGTCGTGGCTCTCGATCTGGGTGGTGAGCGGGTTCCACTCCAGCCCGAGGTGCTCGACGAAGGAACGGCTGATCTGCTGCCAGTCCGCGCCCGGGACCGCCTCGACGTGCGCCCCGTAGGTGCCGGTCGCCCCGTTGAGCTTGCCCAGGTATGCGCATTGCTCGATCCGGCGCAGCTGTCGCGTCAGCCGGTGCGCCAGAACCGCCAGCTCCTTGCCCATCGTCGTCGGCGTGGCCGGCTGCCCGTGCGTGTGCGCCAGCAGCGGGACCTCGGCGAGCTCGCGCGCCATGGCCGACAGCTGATCGACCAGGGCGCGAGCCCGCGGCAGCCAGACCTCCTGCACCGCGCCCTGAACCATGAGCGCGTACGACGTGTTGTTGATGTCCTCGCTGGTGCAGGCGAAGTGGATGAGCTGCCCCAGCGCCTCGGCCCGGGAGGTCCCCTCGGCGCCCCCGCCCGCTCTCGGCGTCCGACCCGGTCAGCAGGTCGACGAGCCGACCGCGCAGGAAGTACTCGATGGCCTTCACGTCGTGCACCGTCTCGGCCTCGATGACCTTCAGCTCACCGATCGAGTCGGCGTCGAAGTCGACCACCAGTGCCCGCAGGGCCTCCTGCTCCTGCGCCGAGAGGCCGGGGGCGCCGGGCACCACGTCGTGCTCGACGAGGTGCAGCAGCCACTCCACCTCGACGTGCAGCCGCGCCCGGTTCAGCGCCGCCTCGGAGAGGTGGTCGACGAGCGGCGCGACCGCGCCGCGGTACCTCCCGTCCAGGGCACCCAGGGCGATGCTGGGGGCGAGTTCGGCGAGCGGCGTGCGGGCGGCGGGCAGCGGCATACCGGCATTGTGGCAGGCAGTGGCGACGGCCCGGGCATCGTCGGTGTCAACTTCAGGTTGACTGGCTTTGGCGTCAAGACTATGTTGACATCATGACGACACCACAGGACCGTATGCGCACCTTCCGGATGACCTCGGGGGTGGCGGTGATCCTCGCGGGCTTCGTGAGCTACTACGTCTCCCGGCAGATCGACGGCGGCTTCTGGCACGGCTTCTTCCAGGGCGCGACGCTGGCGCTCATGATCCTCGGCGCCTTCCTCGTCGGGAGCGGGCGGTGGCCGGGGCGCCGTCGTGACGGCGGCGAGGAGCAGCACTGGCTGCCGAGCCGGGACGGGCGATGACTGGTCCGGCGCAGGGCGCGCCGCGGGAGGAGGACGAGGACCTCGTCGTCGCCCTGGGGAGGGTGATCGTCGGCGACGGGGGAGAGGTGTCGGTGGCCGGTGGCACGCTGGAGACGGAGGAGCACCTCCGGCTGGTGCGGCGGTGCGCCGAGGCCCACGAGGGCACGGCGGCGTTGCTGCGGCAGGCGGTCGGCTCGGCCCGCGGTGCGGGCGTGAGCTGGGCGCGGCTCGGGGCGGAGCTGGGTCTGTCCCGGCAGGGTGCGCTGCAGCGGTTCGGCGAGTCCGCCGGGCCGGGGGAGGAGGACGACGATGGAGCGGACCAGCGGTGGTTGGGCCCGGTCACCGCCGTAGACGAGATGGGCGAGCTGGAGCTCGCGGGCGAGCTGGGGTGGCACACCGTCGAGGCCGGGATGTTCCGGCACCGGATGGTGCGGACCGGCACGCGGTGGGAGCACCGACGGGTGATCTGGACCCGGCCCGTCCGGCACTACCTCACCGAGGGGTGGCAGGTGGGGGCGCGGGCCTTCCCGTGGCTCTACCTGGTGCGGGACACCGGGCTCCCGGTGGGCGACGCGTCCTGAGCTGCCGGCGCCGCGGTCAGCGCTTCTTGGCGTCCGGGTCGATCTCGTCGGCGCTCACGTAGTCGCCGGTGACGCGGTCGCGGTGCTCGCGAGCGATGCGGGTGGCCTCCTCGGCCTGCTGGTGCAGCTTGTCGGCGTGCTGCTGGGCCTCGCGCGCCTTGGCCTGCAGCTCGCGCGCCCGCTCCTCGGCGCTCTGGGCGTACGACTCGCCCGACTGCGCCTTCTCGCGCAGCCCGGCCGCCTCCTCGCGCGAGGCCGCCAGCCGCTTGTTGCGCGCGACGACCGCCCAGGCGGCCAGCGCCGCCACCACGACGACGGCGATGACGACGATCCACACGATGGTCGAGGTGTCCATGACCGGCAACCTAGCCGATGTGCTGCGGGACCGCTCGGCCGTCCGCTGCGTCCGCGGCACTCCGGCCGACCCGGTGCTCGGTCCAGCGTCCGGTCACCGGCGCGGTGTGGCTGACGAGCACGACCGCCCGGCCACCGCCCACCCTGTCCAACAGGCCGCCCAGGGCCCGCTGCGCCGTCGCGTCGTCGAGGTGGGCCGTCGGCTCGTCGAGCAGCACGACCGGCCGCTCCGAGAGCAGCGCCCGGGCCAGCGCGAGCCGGCTCCGCTCGCCGCCGGACAGCCCTGTGAGCGGGGTGTCGAGACCGTGCGGCAGTGTGCCGAACCAGCCACCCAGGTCGACCGCCACGACCGCGTCCAGCAGCTGCTCGTCGGTGGCGCCCGGCGCCGCCAGAACGAGGTTGGCGCGCACCGACCCGGCGAAGGCGTGCGGCTCGTCGTCGACGACGGCCAGCAGCGCTCGGGTCTGCTCCAGGTCCAGGGCACGCACGTCCGAACCGCACCGGCACCCTTGGCCCGTGTCCGCGTCCGCGCCGGCCAGCAGGTAGTCCCCGCCGCTCGGGTCGAGGTGGCGCGCCAGCACGGCGAGGGCGGTCGACTTGCCGGCACCGTTGGGTCCGCTGAGGCGGATGCGGTCGCCCGGCTCCACGACGAGGTCCAGCAGGTGCAGGTCGGGGAGCGTGGACCCGGCGGGGGGCCTGGCACCGGTCGCCCCGTCCACGGCCGCGCCGGCCGCACCGCCCGCCCGGGGCGCCCACCGGGCCGAGGCCCCGCGCAGCTCCAGCACGGGCGGTGCGGGTGGCACCGGGGTGGTGCCCCGGCCGGCGACGGCCGGCTCCTGACCGACGAGCGCCTCCAGGCGTGCCCCCGCCGACCGCGCGCGGGCCCGGGCGCCCGCCACCTCGGGCAGGCCGGCCCAGGCGTCGGCCAGCGCGAGCGGCACCAGCGCGACGAGCGCGGCGTAGGGCCCGCTCAGCGTCCCTTCCGCCCGCGCCCCCCAGGCGAGCAGCCCCACGAGCGTCGCGGTGACGGCCACGATGAGCCACGTGACGGCGAGCCCGGCCGCCCGGGCCCGGGTGAGCCGGGCCTCGCTGCGCCGCTGCGCCGCCTCCGCCCGCAGCACCGGGGCGACCAGCCCCCGGTGCCCGCCCACGGTCCCGGCGACGGCCTGCACCGCGAGCAGGTTCGCGACCAGGGCGGTGACCCGGTCCCGGACCTCGCCGCGCTGCGCCACGGCGGCGTCCTGCGCGGGGCGCTCCACGGCATACCCGAGGACGGTGAGGAGGGCGACGAGGAGACCACCGGCGGCCACGACGAGACCCGCGACCGGCAGGTGCCAGCCCGCGATGGCCGCCCCGACGAGGGTGGCGAGGAGGGTGGACCAGGCGGGCACGCTCACCCGCACGTGCTCGTCGACGACGTCCTCGAGGTCGCGGGCGGCGGCGGTGAGCACCTGCCCGCGGCTGCGCCGCCCCAGCCGGGCGGGGGTGAGCGGGATGAGCGCGGCGTAGAGGTCGGCCCGGCGCGGGACAGGTCGTCGAGGGCCACGTCGTGGCTGACCACGCGCTCGGCGTAGCGGAACACCGGCCGGAAGATGCCGAACGCCCGCACCCCGACGATCGCCACGAGCAGGGTCAGCACCACGGGCATGGTCGAGGCCTGCACGATGAGCCACCCCGAGGTCGCGGTCAGCGCCACCCCGCAGCCGACCGACGCACCGCCCAGGAGGCAGGCCAGCGCGAGCCCACGCGCGCCGCGCGGGGTGCGCAGGGGCGCGACCTCACCGGGTCGTCGACCGTCGGCCGGCTCCTGGTCAGCCCCGGTCGGGTGGGGTGCCGCGACCGGGTCGGTCGGACGGCCGGCCTGCGGAGCGGGGGTCGCAGCGGTCGTCCCACCCCGACGGCCGGCCTGCGGAGCCGGGTCCGCAGCGGCCGGCTCACCCCGATGGCCGTCCAGCGGAGCCGACGCCGCGGCGGCGTCGAGGCGCCACCGGTCGTCCGCGAGCGCGGCCAGGTAGCAGTCGTGGGTCACGACGACGAGCCGACGCGTGTGGGCGAGCCCGGTGATGACCTGATGCAGGACGGGTATGCCGTCCACCGCCACGTTGGCCGTCGGCTCGTCCAGCAGGAGCAGCGGCACCGGGGAGAGGGTGGCGCGGGCGAGGGCGAGCCGGGCCCGCTGACCGGCCGACAGGCCGAACCCGTCGTCCCCGAGCCGGGTGTCCAGCCCGTGCCGGTCAGCCAGCTGCGCCCACAGCCCGACCTCGGTCAGCGCCGCGGTCATCGCGGCGTCGGTCGCGTCCGGGGCGGCGGTCGCGAGGTTGTCGCGCACGGTGCCCGGCAGCAGCAGCGGCCGCTGCGTCGCCAGGTGCGCCGCGGGGGCGCTGACCGTCCCGGACGCGGGGGTGCGCAGCCCCGCGAGCAGCTCCAGCACCGTCGTCTTGCCGGCCCCGCTGGGCCCGGTCAGCACGGTCAGGCCGGGCCCGGACGACGTCGTGAGGGTCAGCCCCTCCAGGGTGCGGACCCGGCCGGGGTGGGCGTAGGAAACCTCGGTGAGCCCGATGGGCCGCCCGGCCGGTGTCGCCGGACGGGCATCACGGGCACGACGGGCCTCCCCCAGCACCCCGTCGTCGGCCAGCTCCTGCAGCACCTGCGCCCCGTCGGCGGCGTTGTGGAACTCGGCGCCGACCCGGCGGACCGGCCAGTACGCCTCGGGCGCCAGCAGGATCGCGGTGAGCCCGACGACGAGGTCCATCCCGCCGTGCGCCAGCCGCAGCCCGACCGCCACCGCCACCATCGCCACCGAGATCGTCGCCAGCAGCTCCAGCGCGGCCGTCGACAGGAAGGCCGTCCGCAGCGTGGCGACGCTCGCCCGCCGGTGCCGCTCCCCGACCTCGCGCACCACGTCCACCTGCGCTCGCGCCCGCCCGTAGGCCACCAGCGTCGGCAGGCCCCGCATCACGTCGAGGAAGTGCCCGGCCAGCAGCTCCATCGCGCCCCACCGCCGCTGCGTCTCATCGCGCGTGTGCATGCCGATGAGCGCCGCGAAGACCGGCAGCAGCGGCAGCGTCAGCACGACGATGAGCGCGCTCCACGGGTCCACCACCACGAGGGCGACCAGCGCCAGCGCCGGCACCACGGCCGCGGTGACGAGCGCGGGGAGGTAGCGGGCGACATACGGCTCGAGGGCGGAGACCCCGTCGGTGGCGCGGGTGAGCGCGACCTCGGTGCCCGGCCGCCCCTCCACCGGCCGCGCCAGCCAGTGCCGCAGCAGCGCCTCCCGCACGATCCCGACCACGCGCAGCCCGGCGCGCCGGGCGACCAGCTCGCCCGCGCCGGCGAGCAGCCCGCGCGTCACCAGCAGCGCGACCAGCCAGCCGAGGTATGCCGTGAGTTCCTCGCGCTCGCCCCGCACCACCGCGCCGACGACGAGGGCGAGGGTCACCGCCTGCGCGATCGCGACGACCCCCGAGAGGACGCCGACGACGGACAGCGAGGCCACCGGGCCGCGGGTCGCCGGGAGGGCCCGCAGCAGGTCGGGGTCGAAGGGTCGCACCGGCTCAGTGTCGCTGGTCGTGCGGGCGCGCAGGCACGGGGCTCCACGCCCGCCGTCGCTGCCTCACGTCAGCGGCCCGCCCCGACCTGGTCGCCCTCCACGACGGCGGCGTGGTGCACCTGCGTCGGGATGTGGTGCCCCGAGACCCGCTTGCGGAAGGTCCAGTAGCTCCAGGAGGTGTAGATCAGCATGATGGGGGTGAAGACCAGCGCGACGACGGTCATGATGCCCAGCGTCTTCTGGCTCGAGCTGGCGTTCTGTGTGGTCAGCGACCACGCCGGGTCCAGGCTGGAGGGCATCACGTCGGGGAAGAGCGCCAGGAAGAGCGAGGCGGTGGCCAGCCCGATCGCGGCGAAGGTGCCGGTGAAGGCCCATCCCTCCCGACCGCGCCCGGCCATCAGCAGGCCCCCGACGAGGCTGGCCGCGGCGATGCCGGTGACCGCCCATGACAGACCCGATCCGCTGCGTGCCTGCAGGATCGCGAGCCAGGCCACGGCTAGCACCGCGGCGACCAGACCGAGCCGGATTGCCAGGGCGCGGGCGTCGTGGCGCAGCTGCCCGTCGGTCTTGAGCGCGACGAAGAGTGCGCCGTGGGTGAGGAAGAGGGTGAGCGTGGTGAGCCCGCCGAGCAGCGCGACCGGTCCGAGGAGGTTCCAGAAGCCGCCGACATACTCCATGTCCGCGTCGATCGGCACGCCACTGACGATGTTGGTGAAGGCGACACCCCACAGCAGCGCGGGGACGAAGGACCCCACGACGACCATCGTGTCCATCCGCGCGCGCCATGCGGCCGAGTCGACCTTGCCGCGGTACTCCAGCCCGATGCCGCGCAGGATGAGGCCCACGAGGATGAGCAGCAGCGGGAGGTAGAACCCGGAGAAGAGGGTGGCGTACCAGTGGGGGAAGGCGGCGAAGATCGCGCCGCCGGCCGTCAGCAGCCACACCTCGTTGCCGTCCCAGAAGGGGCCGATCGCCGAGAGCATCTGCCGCTTGCGCGTCTCGCCGGTATGCGCGGTCGCACCGTCGGCGGACGCCACGTCGGCCCCGGGCTCGTCGCGGCCGAGGACGGGCAGCAGCATGCCGACGCCGTAGTCGAAGCCCTCGAGGCAGAAGTAGCCGATCCACAGGACGGCGATGAGGATGAACCAGATCGTGCTGAGCTCCATGATGTTCGTCCTGACTCAGTAGGTGAAGACGTAGGCGTCGTCGTCGTCGCGGGTGCGGGGGTCGTAGGACGCGTCCTCGGGGACCTGCTCGGCGTCCGCCCTGCCGTAGCGCAGGGTGAGCCCGACCTCGACCACGGCCAGCGCGCCGTAGAGCAACGTGAAGACGATCATCGACGTGAGGACCTCGCCCGCGCTGACACCGGGCGAGACGCCGGTCTGGGTGGTCATCAGCCCCATGACGAGCCACGGCTGGCGCCCCATCTCGGTGAAGATCCACCCGAAGGAGTTGGCCAGCAGCGGCAGGAAGAGGACGGCGACACCGGCATACCCCCAGACCCGGTGGCTCATCCGCGGCTCGTCGGTGTCGCTGCCCTTGCCGCGCAGCACCCACAGGACGGCGGCGGCGATGGCCATCGCGGCGAAGCCCAGGCCCATCATCAGCCGGAAGGTCCAGTAGGTGACCGGGATCACCGGGCGGTAGTCCTCGGCTGCGGTGAGCTCGGACCCGGCATAGGTCAGCTCGTAGCGCTCCTGGATGTGGTCGATGCCCTCGACCCCGCCGTCGAAGGCGCCGGTGGCGAGGTAGGAGAGCAGCTTGGGCACGGTGAGCGCCCAGACCTCCTCGCCGCCGTCCAGGGTGCCCACGGTGATGATCGAGAAGGGGGCGCCCTCGCCCTCGGGGACGTCCTCGTAGAGCGCCTCGGCGGCCGCCATCTTCATCGGCTGCACCTCGGTCATCACCTTCCCCTGCAGGTCACCGGTGCCGATGACGCCGATCGAGGCGACGAGCACGGTGATCGCGCCGAGCTTGGCGCCCTTGCGGTACATCGGCTTGTCGGCCGCCGGCGTCGCCGCCCGCCACAGGTGCCAGAGGGCGAAGGCCAGCACGAAGCCGCCGCCGGTCATGTAGGCGGCGGTGATGACGTGCGGGAAGGTGACGAGCTGGACCGGGTTGGTCAGGACGGCGAGGAAGTCGGTGAGCTCGGCTCGCCCGGTCTGCGGGTTGAGCTCGTAGCCGACCGGGTTCTGCATGAAGGAGTTGGCGGCGAGGATGAAGTAGGCCGACAGCACGGTGCCGATGTGCACCAGCCAGATGCACGCGGCGTGGAGCTTCTCCGGGATCCGTCCCCAGCCGAAGATCCACAGACCCAGGAAGGTGGACTCCAGGAAGAAGGCGAGCAGGGCCTCGATCGCGAGCGGCGCACCGAAGATGTCGCCGACGAAGCGGGAGTAGTCCGACCAGTTCATCCCGAACTGGAACTCCTGCACGATACCGGTGACCAGCCCGAGCGCGAAGTTGATGGTGAAGAGCTTGCCGAAGAACTTCGTCAGCCGCAGCCACTGCGGGTTGCGGGTGCGCATCCACTGCGTCTGCATGATGGCCACGAGCAGGGACAGCCCGATCGTGATCGGCACGAAGAAGTAGTGGTAGACGGTCGTGATGCCGAACTGCCAGCGGGCGAGATCGAGTGCTTCCACGGGAGCCTCTGGGGGTGGGAGGGAGAACTACGTGACGTCGTACAGCATACGGTGCGTCGCCCCGGTCGACCTCCCTGGGGTCGGCTCAGCTGAACGTGAGAAACCCCACGACGGCGGCGGGCAGCGCCAGCGTCACCAGCGCCAGGAGGGTAACGGCGACGCGGGTGTGCCAGGGCGCCGGCGGGTGCGCCAGCAGACGAACCCGAGCGGTCACCTCGGGCGTGCCGGTCGCGGCCATGGCGACCAGCGCGCGGGCGAGGTCGGTCGGGCCGGTGCGCTGCTCGGCGATCCGGTCCGCCAGAGCCTCCGCCAGCAGATGCACCTCGGCCAGGGCAGCGGGCACCCGGAGCGGCTCGGGCACCGCCTCGTGCAGCACGGTGAACAGCTCCAGCAGCAGGTCGTGGCGTGCGTCGAGGTGCCCCTGCTCGTGCGCCAGGACGGCGCGCAGCTCGGCTGCCCCGAGCCGATCGAGGGCGGCGCTGGTGAGGACGATGCGGTCGCCGCGGCCCGGGAGGCAGTAGGCGCTGGGGTTGCCCTGGGCGAGGACGGTGACGTCGGGTCGGGTGATGCCGGAGGCGGCGCGGGCCGGGTCGCCCGCGAGGTGCTCTCCGACGAGGTCCACCAGCTCGCGGTGCTGGGCACGGCGGCGCCGCAGGTCGGTGCCGACCCGGTGTCCCGAGAGGAGCAACCGGACGAGCATGACGCCGGAGAGCGACAGGGCGAGGCCGAGGAGCAGCGGCTGGGACAGGCCGGTGGTGAGGACCGCGACCGGGGCGGCGAGCAGGGCGCACAGCACCCCGGCCAGGCTCACCGACTGCCACAGCAGCAGGGCAGGTCCCGGCATGGAGCGCAGGGCGGTCCATGCGGGCAGCACCCGCGGGGCGAGCAGGACGAGCGCGAGCGCCGCGAGGACGACCGACGCGGTGAGCAGCGGGCCGGTCACGGCGGGGTGCGGTCAGGCGCGGCGGCGCTCGACCTCGGCCAGGGCGGCGCGCAGGTCGTCGAGCTCGCCCGGGCTGGCGTCGTCGAGGAAGTGCAGCATCGCCGCGGTGCGGTCGGCCTGCACCGTGTCCAGGGCCGAGCGCAGCGCGGTCGCCGCCAGCTCCTCCCGGCTGGCTGCGGCGGAGTAGCGCCAGGCCCGCCCGTCCCGGGTGCGGTCGGCCACGCCCTTCTTGGCCAGTCGGTCCAGCACCGTCATGTCGGTGGTGTAGGCCAGCTCCTTGTCGTGCTCGCGCCGCGCCAGGTGGTCGATGACATCCCGGACGGACAGGTCCGGACCCTCCGACCAGAGGATCTCCATGACCACCCGCTCGAGGTCACCGAGGGAGGCGCTGCGAAGGGGCATGTCCTCGAGGATACGCCCCGAACCCGGACGCCACCCCTCGTTCCTGCACCGGACGCGTGCTCAGGCTGCACCGGACGCGTGCTCGGGTCGCACCGGTATGCCGTCAGTCCGGGTAGCCCTGCGGGTTCGCCTGCTGCCACCGCCACGTGTCGGCGCACATGTCCTCCACCGACCGGGTCGCCCGCCAGCCGAGCTCGGACTCCGCGAGCGAGGGGTCGGCATACGAGCTGGCGATGTCACCCGGCCGGCGCGCGACGACGTCGTACGGGATCTCCCGCCCGTTGGCACGCTCGAACGCCGACACGAGCTCGAGCACGGAGGTGCCGCGTCCGGTGCCGAGGTTCCACACCGACAGCGGTCGGTCGTGCGTGCTGATCCACTCGAGCGCCGCGACGTGGCCCTCGGCGAGGTCCTCGACGTGGATGTAGTCGCGCACGCCGGTCCCGTCGACGGTGTCGTAGTCGTCGCCGAAGACCGAGAGCCGCTCCCGCCGCCCGACGGCGACCTGGGCGATGAAGGGCATGAGGTTGTTGGGGATGTCGCTCGGGTCCTCGCCGATCCGCCCCGAGGGGTGTGCACCGACCGGGTTGAAGTAGCGCAGCAGCGCGACCTTGAGCTGCGGGTAGGCGTGGGTCACGTCGCGCAGGATCTGCTCGTTCATGACCTTGGTCCAGCCGTAGGGGTTGGTCGCCGACGTCGGCAGCCCCTCGGTCATCGGCACCGGCGCGTCCTCGCCGTAGACCGTGGCGCTGGAGGAGAAGACGAGGTAGGGCACGTCCCGGGTGACCATCGCCTCCACGAGCCGCAGCGTCGCGCCGATGTTGTTGCGGTAGTAGTCGATCGGCTTCTCCACCGACTCGCCGACCGCCTTGAACGCCGCGAAGTGGATCACTGCGTCGAAGGACTCCTGCCCGAGCAGCGAGTCGAGCTTGTCGCCGTCGGCGAGGTCGAAGGCGTGCACCGGGACGGGTATGCCCGCCAGCTCCTCCAGGCGCGGGGTCACCGAGGGCTTGCTGTTGGAGAAGTCGTCGACGACGACGACCTCGTGCCCGGCCCGGGCCAGAGCGATGACGGTGTGGGACCCGATGTATCCGGCACCGCCGGTGACGAGGACGCGCATACCGCTCATGCTGTCAGATCCCGGGCGCGCGACCGCCCGGACGCCGGGGTCAGGGCTTGAGCAGGCGCGGACTGACCGGGGCCTTCGGGTAGCCGGAGACCACCACGGCGCTCACGGCGATGTCGTGCACCGCGCGCTGCTTCGGGTCGCGGAACGGCCACAGCACGCTGATGAGGAAGAAGATGCCGACGGTGAAGAGGCTGAGCAGGCCCAGGAGCCCGCCGCGCACGAGGCCCACGAACCCGCCCAGCGGCGACCCGTCGGCCTCGCGGACGACCTTGAGCCCGAGCAGGGCCTTGCCGGGCGACTGACCCTTCGAGCCGTTGAGCCAGGCGAGGTAGCCGAGCGAGGCGAGCCAGGCGAACCCGGCGAGGTCCTCGAGCGGCTCGACGATGCCGCCGACCACACCCAGGACGACGAGGACCCCGAAGAGGAGGCACCAGTCGAGCAGCGTCGCGGCGACCCGCTCACCCCAGTCGGCGTAGCGCAGCTGCGGCGGCGGTGCCGGCCGGGTGGGCGGCGTGTCCTCGGGCTGGCCGTAGGCCGACGTCGGCGACCAGGCCGGGATCGGGGGAACGTCCCACGGCGCGGCGTCGGTGGGGCCGGTGAGGTGGTCGCGCTCGCGGTCCGGTGGCGGCGGTGCCCAGCTCATGGTGTCTCCTCTGCCCTGCGCCGGTCGGTCGCCGGGAGCACGGGCCCGGCGGTTCCAGGGTATGACGCCGCGCCGCCGCTGTCGGCTCCGACAACCTGCCCTACGGCGCGAGCAAGGGAGCCCTCGACCGCCACGTCGCACGGGCGGCGAACTACGGTGGGCGGGTGGGCATCGACGACACGGACAGGATCCATCTCACCCGGGCGGTGGAGCTCGCGCAGGCCGCCCTCGAGGCGGGTGACGACCCCTTCGGCTCGGTCCTCGTCTCGCCGCAGGGCGAGGTGCTGCTCGAGGACCACAACCACGTCGGTGGGGGTGACCACACGCAGCACCCCGAGCTCGCGATCGCCCGCTGGGCCGCGCAGCACCTCTCGCCGCCGGACCGGGCGGAGAGCACCGTCTACACCTCCGGTGAGCACTGCCCGATGTGCGCCGCCGCCCACGGCTGGGTCGGGCTGGGGCGCATCGTGTATGCCTCCTCCACGGCCCAGCTCACCGCGTGGTCGGCGGAGCTGGGCCGGGAGCCCGGCCCGGTCGCGCCCTTGCCGATCCAGGAACTCGTGCCCGGTGCGGTGGTGGACGGCCCCGACCCGGAGCTGGCCGAGCAGGTGCGCGCGCTGCACGCGCGCAGCGCCGGGGGTGGGCCGCGATGAGCCGCGGCACCGTGCTCCTCACCGGGGTCGGACGCCGCCGGGGCATCGCCGCGGGGATCGCCCTCGCCCTGGCCGAGGACGACTGGGACCTGACGCTGTGCCACTGGCCGGGGTACGACGACCGCGTGGGTCTCGACCACGGCCCGGACGACGCCGAGGCCGTGGCCACCCGCTGCCGTGAGCTCGGCGCCCAGGTCGAGGTCATCGCGGCTGACCTCGCCGACCCCGAGGTGCCGGAGCGGCTGGTGCGCGAGGCGAATCGGCGCGGCGACCTCACCGCCCTGGTGCTCTCGCACGCGGAGAGCGTGGACAGTGCCATCCGCACCACCACGGTCGAGTCGTGGGACCGGCACTTCGCGGTCAACGCTCGGGCGTCGTGGCTGCTCATCAAGGCTCTCGCCGAGCAGCTCTCCCCGCCGGTCGTCGAGCGCGGAGCCGCCCGCGTGGTGGCGCTGACCAGCGACCACACGGCATACAACCTCCCCTACGGCGCGAGCAAGGGAGCCCTCGACCGCCTGGTCGTCGCGGCCGCGCACGAGCTGGCCGACCTCGGGGTGCGGGCCAACGTCGTCAACCCGGGGCCGATCGACACCGGCTGGATGACCGAGGAGATCCGCGAGGCGGGGATCGCGCAGACACCGCTGGGTCGGCTCGGCACGCCGCAGGACACCGCCGACCTCGTCCGCTTCCTGTTCTCCGAGCAGGGCGGCTGGATCACCGGCCAGCTGCTCCACAGCAACGGCGGCTTCCGCACGGCCGACTGAGCGAGTCTCGCCACTCATACACAGAAGCTGTTCCTGTGCGCGGAGGCATCACCGCAGAGGAACGACTTCTGCGTAGGAGTGTGGCCGGTTGCTCAGACCCGCCGGCCGTCGTGCCGCGCCGGGTCCTGACCGGTATGCCGTGGCGGATGCCCTCCGTCAGCCGGCCGCAGCCTTCACCACCGGTTGCGCTGCGTCTTGTTCTTCTCCCGCGTCTCGAGCCGGGTGGGCGGTGGGCGCCGCATCAAGACCGCGACGAGCACCAGCCCGACCGACGCGCCCACGGCCAGACCGATGGCCGAGAGTGACCAGTCGGTGAGGAACCCGACCAGCAGGCCCACGACCACCAGGGCGGCGACGCCCACGAGGAGGATCCGCGAGGAAGACGTGCGGCCGGTCGACCCGCCCAGCGGTCGCCCGAGAAGACCCTCGCCCTGCGGCTGGTCCAACGGGTGCTCCTGTCCCTGCACGATCACTCCTCGCCCCGGCTCCTGCATCGCCTGTGGCCACGACCGTAGTTCGGGTCCGGGGCGCCGTCGACCGCAGGAACGGAGGCAGGCTGACCGGGAACGTGCCGCCCCGGCGACGATTCGCCGGTCAGGCGCGGGTGGCTCCGCGTTGCTGACCGTGGACGTGCCGCCCCGGCGACGACTGGCCGGTCGACCGGCGGTCGGCTCAGACCCGCCGCCCGTCGTGCAGCTCGACCACCTGGTCGGCCCGGCCCATGAGGCTCGGGTCGTGGGTGGAGACCACCGAGGCGATGTGCCGCTCGTGGGTGAGCCGGACGAGCAGGTCCATGATCATCGCGCCGGTCTCGGAGTCCAGCTGCCCGGTCGGCTCGTCGGCGATGAGGATGTCGGGGTCGCTGACCAGCGCGCGGGCGATCCCGACCCGCTGCTGCTGCCCGCCGGAGAGCTCGTAGGGCCGCTGCCTGCTGTGCCGCGCCAGCCCGACGAGCTCCAGCGCCTCCTCGACGCGCCGCGTGCGCTCGCCGACCGGGGTCCGCTGCAGCCGCAGCGGGACCTCGACGTTCTCCGCGGCCGACAGCACCGGCACCAGGCCGAAGCTCTGGAAGACGTAGCCGATCCGCTCGCGCCGCACCGCCAGCACGTCCTTCTCCGGCAGCTCGGAGAGCACCCGCCCGTCGTCGAGCATCACCTCGCCCTCGGTGGGGCGGTCCAGGCCCCCGAGCAGGTTGAGCAGCGTCGTCTTGCCCGAGCCCGACGGTCCGCGGACCACGGTCAGCTGCCCCG
This sequence comes from Serinicoccus marinus DSM 15273, assembly GCF_008386315.1. Lineage (NCBI taxonomy): Bacteria > Bacillati > Actinomycetota > Actinomycetes > Micrococcales > Ornithinimicrobiaceae > Serinicoccus > Serinicoccus marinus. Next base: position 224,501 of record NZ_CP043808.1, read on the forward strand.
CGGGCACCTCGAGGTCGACCCCGGCGAGCGCATGGACCTGCGTCGCTCCGGTGCCGAAGGTGCGGTGCAGGTCGCGGCCACTGAGCACGACCGCTGCGGCGCTCCCGCCCACCTGCTCCTGGTATGCCGTCCGCTCGCTCATCACCGTTCCTCCCCGTCATCGTCTCGCACCGCGTCCGGCTCCGGCACGGACGGAAGGGATGCCCGGTCGGGTTCGCGCTCGGACGGAAGGGGTGTCCGGTCGGATCCGGGTCGGGGCTCGCCGGCCGCGTGCTCCTCGTCGTCCGGCCAAACCTGCACATGGCTGGGCTCGGCCTCGAGCCGCACCCGGTCGCGCAGCCCCAGCTCCTCGACGTGCGCCCGCGGGAGCTGGATGCGCCCGGCCCGGTCGATGACGGTGTACTCCTTGGCCACCTGCCGCTGCTCGCCCGACTCGTCGGTCACGACATACCGCAGCACCTCGGTCGAGGTTCGGCCGTCGCGGATGGCGACCGTGCGTCGCACGTGGTCGGACACCGTCGGGTCGTGCGTCACGACGAGCACCGTCGTGCCGAGCTCGCCGGCCGAGGCGCGCATCGCCTCGAGCACCTGGGCCGAGGCGGCGTCGTCGAGCTCACCGGTCGGCTCGTCCGCCAGGAGCACGGCGGGGGAGTTGGCCAGCGCGGTCGCGATGGCGACGCGCTGCTGCTGCCCGCCGGACAGCTCGGCCGGGCGACGGGCGGCGCAGTCGCCGACCCCGAGGAGGCCGAGCAGCTCCTCGACCCGCTGCCCGCGCTCCTTCCTGCCCGAGATCACCATGGGCAGCGCGACGTTCTCCGCCGCGGTGAGGAAGGGCAGGAGGTTGCGCGACGTCTGCTGCCAGACGAAGCCGACGGTATGCCGCTGGTAGTCCACCCGCTGCGCACGGTTCATCGACAGCAGGTCGACCCCCGCGACCCGCGCCCGGCCGCCGGTGGGCCGGTCGAGGCCGGACAGGATGCCGAGCAGGGTGGACTTCCCGGAGCCGCTGGCGCCGACGAGCGCGACCACATCGCCGGGGTCGACGACGAGGTTGAGCCCCTGCAGCGCCTGAACCTCGACGCCCTCGGTGGAGTAGATGCGCACCAGGTCCTCGCACCAGATGTCGGGTCCCACGGGGGGCTCCGCCCCCCGTGCACCCTCCGCCGGGGCTCCGCCCCGGACCCCGTCCCCACGGGTCGGGTCGGTGGGCGGACCGGAGGTCTCTCCCGTCGGGTCGGTGGGCGGGCCGGAGGTGTGTCCGGTCGGGTCGGCCGGCGGACGGGAGTCCTGTCCGGTCCGAGCTGTCGTGTCGTGCGGGTTCATCGGTCCTCCCCGACGCGCAACGCTTGCGCGAGGTTGGTGCGCCCGGCAATCCAGGCGCTGACGGTGACGGCGATCAGGACAGTGAGGACCACCGCGCCGAGCACGGCGCCCAGCAGCGGCAGGTCCAGGACGAGGGCCGGCTGGGCGGACCCGCCGGTGAGCCCGGTGAGGTCGAGCCCCCGGAGCAGCACCCAGGGCACCCCCAGCCCGAGGAGCGTCCCGACGAGCAGCGACGTGACGAGCAGCGGGGCCAGCTCCCAGGCGGTCAGCGCCCGGGTCTGCCGGGTCCCGAGGCCGAGGGTCCGCAGCGTCGCGAGCAGCGCGGTGCGCGCCGTCGACCCCATGAGCTGCACCACGACCACGGCGAGCACGGTGAGCAGCCCCGAGACGACGGTGGCACCGACGAAGAGCTGCCGCAGACCGGTCGTCACCGGCGCCTCCTCGAAGGCTTCGAGCCGGGTGGTGACCGTCGTGACCACGCCGCCGGTGCCGACGAGGTCGGTCACCGCATCGGCGACCTCCGTGGGCGAGGCGTCGTCCGAGACCGCGACGAGGGTGCTCCTGACGTCCGGCATGCTGCCGCCGGCCTCCTCCCAGCGCTCGCCGTCGACCAGGACGCCCGAACCGGTGACGAGGACCCCGGGCACCTGGTCGCGGTGCCCCACGACCTCGGCGTCCCCCAGCTGCGACACCTGCACGTCGGTCGCGCCCTCGGGTACCATGTCGTCCGCCCCGAGCAGCGTGACGACAGCGGGTATGCCCTCGTCTCGCCAGAAGTCCGGAGGCAGACCGGGCACAGGGGCGGAGCGGGCATACACCTCCTCGACCTCGGGCTCGGCGACCCAGACCCGGATCGCCTCCCGCTCGCCGTCGACCACCAGGTCGCGGGTCGCCCCGGTGTCGCCGATGCCACCGACGGCGGCGACACCCTCGATCTGCTGGATCTCCGCGCGCAGCTCTTCGCTGAGCAGCGGACCGTTGAGGCGCACCGCGGCGCCGTTCGCCTCCCAGGCCGCGACCTCGGCGCCGCGGGTGACGGTCGAGAGCAGCACAGCGCTGACCAGCGCGATCGCCGTGCCCAGCACGACGGCGAGCGCGGGCACGAGGCCGCCCGCCGGGTCGCGCAGCGCCCGCGAGGCCCCGAGGAACGGGGTGAGCGCCGGGCGTCGGCGCAGCGAGGCGGCGAGCGCGCGCAGCGGGAGGGGGTAGAGGCGCAGCGTGAGGACGCAGGCCGCCAGGGCGATCAGCACCGGGGTGCCCGCGGCGAGGAGGTCGATGCCGGTCGCGGCCGCGTCGTCGCCGCGGGCACCCCGGTCCAGCAGCCGCCAGGTGGCCACCCCGGCCAGCGCCACGACGGCGAGCTCGACCACCCAGCGCCACCGGTTGGCGCTGCGGGGGGACAGGTCGCTGCGACGCTGCTGCAGCGACGCGTCGTCCACGGAGGCCGCCAGCGCGACCGGCGGCACCAGCGCCACGGCGGCCGTGACGACCCACTGCCACCACGGGGTCGGGCCGGGCACCAGGACCGAGGCGACCAGGTGGCCGAGCGCCGCGGCCGGCACGCCGAGCAGCAGCCCTTCGCCCGCGATGACCCGTCGCAGCTGGGCGGGCGAGGCGCCCCGCGCCAGCGTCATCGCCAGGGCCTGCCGCCGCCGGTGCACGACCAGTCGCGCCCCCAGCGCCGCCACCGCCAGCGCCACCCCCAGCGGGCCTGCCGCCACGACGGCCAGCAGCGAGGCGGTCGCGCGCTGCTGGCTGACGATGCGGCCCAGGGCCTCGGTGAGGTCGGTGGTGAACAGCGGCACCTGCGCGGCCTGGGTGTCGAGCATCTGGTCCGCGGTCGCCACGACGTGCTGCTCGGCGAGGAAGCCGTTGACCTGGGCCTGCAGGGTCTCGACCTGCCCGGTGCTGCCGGTGATCGCCTCGGGCAGGACGGGGAACCACATCCGCATCCGGGTCGAGGCGGGTGAGCCGATGCTGCCGCGGTTGTCCGGCGCGAGGAAGGCCGTGGCGTAGGCGCTCTCGCCGCGGTTGGGGTCGTAGAGCGTGCCCATGGTGGCGCCGTTGTCGACGTGCTGCCAGCGCGGGTCGTCGGGGTTCGTCGGGGTGTAGGTGCCGGCCACGACCAAACCCTGCACCTCCTCGCCCACCTCGAGCAGGAGTTCGTCCGCGGCGTCGTCGAGCAGCAGCACGGGCACCGGCTCCGGGTCGTCCGGCTCTTCCGCCGGTGCCCCCTCCTGCTCGGTCTGCGGCCCGGGTATGCCGAGGTCGGGGGTGTCGACGACCAGCTCGGGCCAGTCTCCGTTCACGAGCTCGACGTGCTCGGTCAGGTCGGGGTCGACGGCCAGGCTGAGGCTGGCGGCGTAGTAACCCGACTCGACGGGCGGGGCATACCCCACGTCCTCGGTGAGCCGGACGAGGAACTGCGCCGGGCCGAGCGTGCTGCGCAGCGGCTCGGGCTGCCCGGCGCGGATCCGCTCGGCCCCCTCGACCAGCGGTGCCCAGCCGTCGGCGGCGGGGTCGCCGGTCAGGTCCTCGGTCGAGCCGAGGACGACCGTGCGCTGCCAGTCGCCCCGCAGGTCACGCTGCGCCGCCGACAACCCGCCGATCTCCTGCACCAACTGCCGCGACTGGATGTCGACCAGCCCCCGCGGCACCGCGGTCAGCAGCAGCCCGACAGTCCCGACGAGCAGCGCGAGCCCGAGCGAGACCCACGGGTCCGCAGCGAACTGGCGTCGCGCCAGCCCGACGGCGCCGGTGCGGCGAGGTATGCCGTGGCGCGGCCTCACCGGATCTCCTCCCGGTAGGTGCGGTCCAGCGCCTGGGCACGGACCCGGGAGCCGAGCAGCAGCGCCAGCAGGCCGGACCCGACCGCGGCGACGCCGAGCACCGCCGCCCACGGCGCCGCCTCCAGCCGCAGCGCGGCCGGAAGCCGCAGCCGCCCGGGCTGGGTGGTCGAGGAGGCGAGCTCGGGGACGACGGCCTGGCCCACGAGCCAGCCGGCGAGCAGGCCGACGGCGATCGCCGCCGCGACCACCCCGACCAGCTCCATCGCCCGCGAGCGCGACTGCGCGGCGGGCGGCATACCAAGGGCGCGCAGCACCGCGACCTCGGCGCGGCGCGACGAGAGCAGGGTCGCCCCCACCGCCGCGATCCCGGTGAGCGCGAGGAGCACGGCCCCGGCGGAGGCGACCCAGAAGACCAGGCGTGCCGCGATCGTGGCGTCGGTGACGGACACGGTCCCCGGCCCGGTCACCGCGCGCAGGTCGTCGCGGGCGGTGAGGGAGTCCACCGCCTCCTGCGTGCCGGCGGCGGGCGTGGCCCAGACCTGGGTCGGCCAGGTGAGGCTGCGGCGCTGTTCGGCGAGGACGAGCGAGGCGACCCGGGAGTCGGCGAGGGCGGCGGTCTCGCCCTGCTGGCCGGGCAGGGCGGTGACGACCGCTGCGACCCGGGCGGGCACGGTCGTCCCGACCAGGCTGAGCGTCATCGGGTCGCCGGCGGCCAGGTCGGCTGCGGCCGCTGCCTGCCGGGTGAGGGCGACCGGGACCGTCGCCGAGGCGGACGTGTCGTCCTCGGTCCCGGACCCCGGGGGTGCACCGGGCGGTGATCCCGTGAGGTCCAGCGGTGCGGCGCCGGGCGCGACGACCAGCTCGGTGCCGCCGATCCGGGTGTCCGGCACCTCCAGGTGCCAGGGAGAGATCGACGTGTCGAGCCAGGTGGGGACGAACGGTTCGTTGCTGTCGGTGCGGGTCTGCACGAAGGGGCCCTCGTCGCCCACGTAGCCCTCCTCCACCTGGACCGTGGTCTCGAAGGTGGCCTCCTCGACGTCCGCCGCCTCCGCGACCAGCGGCGCCGCCTGCTCGGCGGTGAGGGCGTCGGTGCTGGCCCACCCACCGGTGTCCTCGAGCAGGTCGACGTCCCCGGTGCGCATCGACAGGTCGAGGTCGAGGGTGGTGGAGCTGATGCTGTAGAGGAAGTCGAGGGGCACCTCCGGCGGCAGGGTGTCGGGGAGTTCCACGGTCACGGCGCGCAGCCGGTGCTGGCGACCCTCGGGGAGGGCGAGGCCCAGGCTCGTGGCGGTGCTCGTGGGCTCGGCGGCGAAGTCGCCGAGGGTGGCGGGGTCGTAGGAGAGCCTCGGCCCGGCCAGCTCGATCGTCCCCGCGGTGACGGTGCTGGTCAGCCCGGTCCGGACGTCCTCGACGAGCACGGTGAGGACGATCTCGAGAGGTGCCGAGGCGGAGGCGACCTCGCTGTCCAGCCGCTCGACGATCAGCTCCTCGGAGGCACCGGTCGGTGGCTGCTCGCCCTCCGGTGCCGGCTCGTCCTCCGGCGACTCCGCCGCGACCTCCGCGAGCTCGTCGGCGATCTCCCGCTCGGTCTCGGCGATCCCGTCGAGCCGGGCCAGCTCCCAGCGGTCCACGCCCCGCTCGGCCTGCACGTCGATCGTCACCTCGGTCGCCCCGTCGGGCACGGTGATCGCCTGCTGAGTCGGCGCGTCACCGTCGGCGTCGAGCACCGCGTCCAGGCCGGTGGGCACCAGCCCGCCGGGTATGCCCTGGGGCATGTTCGCGACGTCCGCCAGCCCGCCGTCGGCACCGGTCTGGGCCAGCGTGAGCGGCACCGGGACGTCGCCCACCCGGGCGTCCGGCTCGGACCACACGAGCGCGGCCGCACCGATCTCCGGCAGCTCGGCGAGGTCCGGGGGCGGGGCCGGCACGACGCCCGGCTCCACGGTGGCGGGCGGGCGCACAAGGTCGGCCCGCAGCGGCGCGCCCTCGCCGACGGCCGCCAGGTCGTCGCGCAGCTGCGCGCTGGTGCCGGAGTAGAGCGCCGCCAGGGTCGTGGAGCCCACGGCGAGGACCGTGAGGACGACCGGGACGGCATACACCTGGAGCCGCCTGCTGACCTGCGCTGACGAGAGGTGCGCGGCGGTGGTGCGCGTCCGCCGGGTGAGCAGCTCGACCGCGCGGCTGAGCGGTCCCAGGAGGGCCACCGCGACGACGGCGGCAGCGGCGAGCAGCAGCGCCGGTGCGGCTCCCGCGACGAGATCGGTGCCGAGCTCCCCGTCCGGGCCGCGGGTGAGTGGTGACCCGGCCCGCCGCAGCTGCCACCAGCTCAGTCCGGCGGCGCCGAGCACGAGGACCAGCGTCGCGAGGGCGGTCGCAGCGCGGGCCCGCCCGGACCGGTCGGCGACCACCTGGCCGCCGGCGAGGCGCCGGGCCTGCAGCCAGGCGATCGCCGTCAGGGCGAGCGCCACGCCGAGCAGGGTGAGCGCCCCGGCCAGCACGACGCGGGTGGTCGCTCCCTCGCTGCCGGGGACGAGGAGCAGGACGAGCCGGGCGAGCAGGGTGCCGGCCACCGCACCGAGCACGGTCACCGCCAGCGACTCGGCCAGGGTGCTGAGCAGCAGCTGGCCGCGGGTCGCACCCCGCGCGACGAGCAGCTGGGCCTGCGGCTCCCGGGTCGTCGCGAGCAGCCGGGCGAGCTGCACCACGGCCAGGCCGGTGACGAGGACGAGGACCGACAGCGGGACGACGCCGAGGGCGCGGGCGGTGGCGAGGTTGGTCGCGGCCTGCCCGGCGGTGGGGGCGAGGTCGCCCTCGACCTGGACGCCGCGCACCGTCAGCCCCTCGACCTCGCGCAGCTCGGCCCGGAGCGTCTCCGCCCCGGTGGCGAGGACCCGCAGGTCGTCGGGGGTGACCGCGTCCGCGTCGGGTTGGACCGGCCAGCGGACGAAGGGCGCGCCGACCTGCCGCGCGAGCTCCTCGTCGACCACCACCGGCCCGAGGGTCGACTCCTCGTCCGCGACGCCGGTGCGGACCAGCTCGTCGCTGAACCAGAAGGCGTCCTGGGCGTCCACCGGCTGCCAGGTCGCGGTGATCTCGACCGCCCGGTCGGCCACGACGAGGACGTCACCGACCTCGAGGCCCCAGGCCTGGGCAGCGCCGACGTGCAGGGCACCGGCAGCCGGGGTGTCGGGGGTCTCGTCCCCGGCGCCGTCAGCGGGCCAGGTGCCGTCGACGACCGTCACGAGGTCGGTCGGCGCGTCGCCCGGCGCGAGCTCCGGACCACCGGTCACCACGAGCTCGCCCTCGAGCGAGGAGCCGTCGTGCTGCGTGGGGCGGGGCTCGCTCACCACGAGCCGGCCGATGCTCACCGGTGCAGGGGCGAAGGCGTCGGCGATCGTCGACCGCGCGAGTTCGTCCTGCCTCTGGGGGTCCTCGGCGAGCCGGGTCTGGACCTGGACGCCGGTCTCGGTGGGCTCCCCCTGGGTGAGTGCGGCGCGGGCTGCCGTGCTCGCGGCGGCCGCGGAGTAGCCGACCGTCCCCGCGATGATCGCCGTCGTCACGACGACCAGCGCGAGCAGCGTGAGGAGCAGCCCGGACGACGCCCGGGCCCGCGCCGTCGCGAAGCTCGCCCACCTCATAGTCCTGGACCCTAGGCGCAGGCCCTGACGGTGCCCATGCCTTCCCTGGCGTCAGTCCCCGGATCGTGGCCCATTCGTGACCGGCCACGCGCTGTGCATCGACCAGCAGCGCGCTGTGCATACACCGAACGCAGACTCTGCGAGGACCGGCCGCGCGCGCTGGGTGCCGACCGACCGCTCGGTATGCGGTCCCTCACCTCCGGGCGCGCGATCAGCGCTCCCGCTGGTCCACGATCCGCCGCGCCTTGCCGACCGAGCGCTCCACACCGCCCTCCGCCAGCACCACCACCTGCGCGCTGGTGCCGATCCGGTCCTTGACCTGCTTGCCCAGCTCACCGGCCAGCCGCTCGCGGTCCTCGCTGCCCAGGCCCGGCTCGCCCTCGACGTTGATCGTCAGCTGGTCCATCCGTCCCGGCCTGGTCAGCACGCACTGGAAGTGCGGCGTCAGCCCTGGGGTCGCCAGCACGAGCTCCTCGATCTGGGTAGGGAAGACGTTGACGCCGCGGACGATCATGAGGTCGTCGCTGCGGCCGGTGATCTTGGCGAGCCGGCGCATACCGGGGCGGGCGGGCGGTGCCGGGGAGCAACCGGGTGAGGTCGCGCGTGCGGTAGCGCAGCACCGGCATCGCCTCTCGCGTCATCGCGGTGAGCACCAGCTCGCCCTCCTCCCCGTCGGGCAGCGGCTCCTCGGTGATCGGGTCGATGACCTCGGGGTAGAAGTGGTCCTCCCACAGCGTGAGGCCGTCCTTGGTCTCGACGCACTCCTGGGCCACGCCCGGGCCCATCATCTCGGACAGCCCGAAGATGTCCGTCGCGTGCATCCGGCAGCGCTGCTCGATCTCGCCACGCATCGCCTCGGTCCAGGGCTCGGCCCCGAAGACGCCGATCTGCAGCGAGGTCTCGGCCGGGTCGATGCCCTGCTCGGTCATCGCATCGACGAGGGAGAGGAAGTAGGACGGCGTCACCATGATGACGCGCGGCCCGAAGTCGGTGATGAGCTGGATCTGCTTGTCCGTCTGCCCACCGCTCATCGGGACGACGGTGCAGCCGAGCCGTTCGGCGCCGTAGTGGGCGCCCAGCCCGCCGGTGAAGAGGCCGTAGCCGTAGGCGACGTGCACCATGTCGCCCGGGCGGGTGCCGGCGGCGCGCAGGGAGCGGGCGACGAGGGTGGCCCAGGTGTCGACGTCGCCCTGGGTGTAACCCACCACGGTCGGTCGCCCGGTCGTCCCCGAGCTCGCGTGGACCCGGACGCACTGCTCGCGCGGGACGGCGAGCAGGCCGAACGGGTAGTTGTCGCGCAGGTCGGCCTTGGTCGTGAACGGCAGCCGCCGCACATCGTCGAGGCTCGTGATGTCGTCGGGGTGCACCTCGCGCTCGTCGAGCTGGCGGCGGTAGTGCTCCACCCCGTCGTACGCGCGGCGCAGGCAGGCCTGCAGCCGCTCCAGCTGGGTGGCGCGCAGCTGGTCGACCGACCAGGTCTCGGCCTCGTCGTGCAGGTCGGGGCGCTCGTCGATCTCGGGCAGGGTCATGCGCTCGCGTCTCCTTCGTCGCCGGTGCCCGCCAGGGTATGCCCTCGACCCCGGCCTCCGTGCCCGTCCGCGCCCCGTCTCCCCACCGAGCGCCGTGAATGGTTGCCCCCGGCCTCGACCGGGCGTCGCGAATGGTTGCTCCTGACCCCACCGGGCGTCGCGCATGGTTGCTCCTGACCCCACCGGGCGTCGCGCATGGTGGCTCTTACCTCGACCGGGCGTCGCTCGTGGTGGGGGTATGCCGTCCACCGGGCCGCCCTCAGCGCTCACCCGACGCCGGGCGCACCGCCCTGGAGTGGCCGCGGAACTCGGCGACGACGGCATTGTCGGTGGCCCGGCATACCGTGACGTCCGTGATCCCGCTGCGGCCGTAGGTGACGCGTTCGGTGGCGGTGGCGATCAGTTCGTCGTCGAGACGGGAGGGGAGGAGATAGGTGATGTCGCAGCTGGCCGCGACGGTCGTGCGGCCGGTCGCGTTGCAGGCGAGCGCGAAGGTGGAGTCGGCCAGGGTGAAGACGTAGCCCCCGTGGGCGATGTCGTGGCCGTTGACCATCGTGTCGACGATCCGCATGCGGGTGCGGGCCCGACCCAGGCGACGGCCTCCCTCGGTGGTCTCGACCTCGACGTCGACGAGCTCGATGCCGAGCGCGGCGGAGGCCCTGTCCTGGTCCCACATGCGGTGGACGTGGCTGAGATCGGTGTCGGTCACAGTGCCTCGCTCGGTCGGTAGCGGCCGCCGGGATAGAGCTCGTCGAGCTCGGCGAGCTGCCGGCGGACGGTGTCGGCGCCGATCTGCTCCAGCCAGGCGAACGGGCCGTGGGGGTAGTTGGTGCCGAGGGTCATGGCGGTGTCGACGTCCTCGGCGCTCGCCTCGCCCCGATGGACGAGGTCGACGCCCTCGTTGACGAGCATGGCCAGGGTGCGCGCGACCGGGTCGGTCTGCACCGGGCCGCCCACCAGCTGCTCGGCGAGCGCCGCGTCGGGCTCGGCGTCGACCGGCCGGCCGTCGGCATACTCGAAGACGCCGCGCCCGGTCTTGCGGCCGAGCCTGCCCTCGCGCACGAGATCGCGCTGCCAGTCGGTCGGAGCGTAGCGCGGGTCCTCGCCGGTCTGCCGCCACACGGACTCGCCGACGGCGAGGTTGACGTCCTGCCCGATGAGGTCGGTCAGCTCGAACGGCCCCATCCGGAAGCCGGCGCCGCGCAGCGCCAGATCGACCGTCGCCGGATCCACGAGCCCCTCGGCGACCATGCGCTGAGCCTCGCCGTAGAACGGGCGGGCGACGCGGTTGACGATGAACCCCGGCGTGGAGGTGCACCGCACCGGCATCTTGCCCCAGCGGCGCACCAGCTCCGAGGCCGCGTCGAGGACGTCGGCCCCCGAGTCGGCGCCCGTGATGACCTCGACGAGCCTCATCAGTGGCGGCGGGTTGAAGAAGTGCAGGCCGAGGACCCGCTCCGGGTGGGCCATGGCAGGCGAGGTGCCGCCGTGCAGCGCCGCGTCGTGCCCGAAGCCGGCCTCCCCGACGATGTCGTCGATCGACAGCGAGGAGGTGTTGGTCGCCAGGACCGTCGTGCTCGGCTGCGCGCTCTCCAGCTGGCGGAAGATCGCCCGCTTGACGTCCAGGTGCTCGACCACGGCCTCGATCACGAGCACCACCGCCGGGATGGTCCTCATGTCGGCGGTGGTGTGCGGCGTGACCCGCCCCAGGGTGGCGTCCGCGTCCTCCCGCGTGACCTTGCCCTTGGCGACGAGCTTGTCGAAGGTCGCCCGCAACCCTGCCACCGCGCGCTCGGCCGCCTCCGGCTGCGCGTCCACGAGGATCACGGGGTGGCCGGCCTGCGCCGCGACCTGCGCGATCCCGGCGCCCATCGCCCCGGCCCCGATGACGGCGACTGCAGTCTGGTCCGGAGGGCTGAGCAGGGCGTGCGGCGGCGTCGGCGACTCTGGCATGGGTCCACCATGGCACGAGCGGTCCGCCTGTGGACGACGGCGCCCGGGGGCGCCGCGTCGGCATACTGGCGTCATGGGAATGAACATGGGGCTGGTGTATGTCGAGGGCGCGGCGGTCGAGGACCTCGCGGCGGTGGGGCTGCGGCCGACCGGGGCCCGGACGAGCGGGGACGAGGCGAGCATCTCGCCCGACCCGGAGATGGTGGTCGCCCGCCGGGTCGGTGACTGGCTCGTCCTCGTCGGCGGGATGATGCTGCTCGCCACCGAGGACGAGATGCTCGCGCGCACGCTGGGCCGGCGGGTCGTGGCCGCGCTCCTCGGCAGCACGAGCGACACCTACTCCTTCGTCGTCTGCGAGCCGGACGGGGCGCGCCGGCACGTCGTGGACTCCGCGGGCCACCGCGAGGTCGACGAGGGGGCGGCGCTGCCCGCGGAGGACGGCGTCGAACTGCTCACCGAGGACACGGTGCTGGGGCTCCTGGGTGACGTCACCGGGGTCGAGATCTGGGACGCCTTCGTGGAGGAGGACTGGGAGGTCCTCGAGGGTGAAGGGGTCTTCGGGACCGAGATGATGTTCGACCAGGGCCTAGAGGGGGAGCCCGGCGTCGCCGCGCCGGGAACGGAGGCATACCCGAGCGCCGGCGAGCCGACCCATGAGGCCGGTGGTCACGTCGCGGAGGCGCAGGCGGAGGCATACCCGAACGCCGGCGAGCCGACCCATGACGCCGGCGACCGCACCTCCGAGGCTGCGCGCAAGGGGTTCTTCGCCCGCCTGTTCGGCCGCTGAGCGGGAGCTCGCGCCCGGGTCTTGACTCTCACACGGTGTCAGGATCTGGAGTGGGATCGCCATGTTGAGTATCGGAGAGTTCGCCAGGTTGGCCGGGGTGTCGGTGCGCATGCTGCGCCACTACGACCAGCTCGGTCTGCTGCGGCCGGATCGGGTGGACAGCCACAGCGGGTACCGCTCCTACGCCGCCGCCCAGCTCGCCCGCGCCAACCAGCTCATCGGCCTGAAAGACCTCGGGTTCACGCTCGAGCAGGTCGGTGTGCTGCTGGACGGCGAGCTGGCCGAGGGCGAGGTGGTCGCCCTCATGCGGGCCCGTCGTGATGCGCTGCGCGCGCAGATCGCGACGGACGAGCACCGGCTCGCGTCCATCGAGGCGAGGCTCCGATCGATCGCGAAGGAGAATCCCATGTCAGAGTTCGTCGAGACCTCGCTGCCCACGCTCACGCTGGTGCAGCGGTCGGTCCGCATCGAGGAGATGTCGCAGGTCGAGGAAGCCATGAGCGGGATGTTCCAGCAGGTCAACGACCTGCTGCGCGACACCCCGCGAGCCGGCCCCGGCGTCGCGACCTACACCCCGCAGGGAGAGGGCATGATCGCGGCGGCCGCCGAGCAGATCGGCGACGCGCCTGCCCCCGACGGCCTGGAGCGGGCCACGGTCGAGGCCCAGCCGCGGGCGCTCACCGTCCGCTACACCGGCGAAGACCTGTCCGGCATCCAGCGGGCCTGGCAGGGGCTCGTCGCCGAGGTCGAGGCCCGCGGCCTCACCCCGCACGGCACCTGCCGAGAGGTGTATGACGTCACGCCCTTCGACGGCGACGGCGCCGGTTGGTCGGTGGACCTGCAGCAGCCGGTCAACTGAGAGGCCCGCGCCAGAGCGTCCCCTGGGAGTCGTGACCGTTCCCGACTTCCACGGGACGCTCGCGCGGGGAGCCACAGCGACGACGCTCGCCCCTCGGCTCAGGCCCAGCGCGCTAGCGTCACCACCGTGGCCTACACCTTCACCGAGTCCGCCTCGCCGCTGGTCTCCGTCCTGTGGTGGGTCGAGGTGGAGGAGGACGCGACCTACACCGACGCGGCGAACGAGTTCTGGGGCATCGCGTTCAGCCGACGCCACGGGCATACCGACGTCGTCGCCACGCTCATCGGGCCCAGCACGCAGCCGCGGACCCTCGACCTGCGCGCAGGGGAGCGCGGCTGGGGCGTCGAGCTGCCCGCGCACGTCTTCCTCCGGCACGTCCCGAAGCTGTCGCTGCTCGGCGAGATGCGCGACCTGCCGTGCGACGGCGCGTTCGTCGAGATCGGTGGGGTCCGGCTGCCCGTCCCGGGGTATGCCGACACCCGCGCCCTGGAGGAGATGGTCACCCTGCTGCACCGTCAGGGCGTGCTCGTGACCGACGAGGCCATCGCGGCTGCGCTCGCGGGGGACGCCCCGGCCTACTCCGACCGGCAGCTGCGGCGCCGGTCCAGCGCGGCGGCGGGGATGGGACCGAAACAGCTGCAGCAGCTGGCGCGGGTGCGTGCTGCATACCGGCTCCTGCACGCAGGTCGGACCCTCGCCGAGGCCGCGGTGGAGGCGGGCTACAGCGACCAGGCGCACATGACCCGGGGGATGCGCGCGGTCGCCGGGACGAGCCCGGCCAGGATCCTCGCCGCCGACCTCGACTCCTTCGGCAGCCGGCCGGGTGAGGACGGCCGGATCGTTTCAATCGCCCGTAACCCTGCTGGCGGGAGGGTGGAGGCATGAACGAGGGAGAGGACAGGACGATGACCGACACCACCCACACCACGCCGCGCGACGCGGAGGGCGCGGCCCCGACCATTACTCAGGAGGTCCTCGACGACCTCGCCCAGCGGCTGGCCCGGACCCGCTGGAGCACGAGCCCCGCCCCGGTCAGGGGCATGTCGACCGCACGGCTCCAGGAGCTCGTCCGCTGCTGGCAGGAAGCCGACTGGCGCAGCACCGAGGCGTGGCTGGCCGACCACGGGTCGGCCCTGACCACGACCGCCGACGGCCGGGCGCTGCACTACCTGCACGTGCCGGGCGCGGGCGGGGCCGCCGGTGGCCTGCCGATCGCCCTCCTCCACGGCTGGCCGGACTCGCCGCTGTTCTACCGCCGCATGCTTCCGCTGCTCGTCGGGGCCGGGCACCCGGTGGTCGTCCCCTCGGCCATCCTGTGGCTCACCGGCAGGTCCCGCTCCTCGATCCGGCTCTACTCCGAGCCCGAGGTGAACTGGCATGCGGACGCCTGGGAGGAGCCGGCCGGTGACGGCGCGGGCTCGGCGGAGCAGTCCGCCTGGAGCGGCTCGGCCGGTGGCGAGGCGTGGAAACCCGCCAAGGTCGACGTGCCGACCGCCTTCGCCCTCTTCGGCGGTGACCTGATGATGCCGCCGCGCGAGCTGTGCGAGCGCTTCTTCGCCGTGGAGCGCTTCACCCTCTACCCGGAGGGCGGTCACTGGCCTGCGCTGGAGGAGCCGGAGCAGGTCGTCCGCGACCTGCTGGCCTTCGCCGACGGCAGGAGCTGAGCTCCCTCTCCGGGTCGCGACGGTCCCGTGGGAGTCGGGACCCTTCCCGACTCCCACGGGACCGTCGTGGGGCTGTGGACGACCGGGGCCACGGGAGGTCCACCTCTGTCAGGCTGGGGGCCGACGCACGAGCCGGGGGGCAGGTGCGGGCAGGGGGAGGCATGGCACGAGCGCCGAGCGCTGCGGCTCGCCGACGTGCCTGGCGCCACGAGGTCGCACGCCTGCTGGCGGACCGCCACTCCGGCGTCGTCCGACGCGCGGACCTGATCGCCGAGGGACTGACCGACGAGGACATCCGGGCCGAGGTCGATCGCGGGGTGTGGCACCGCGCCGGCTGCCACACCCTGTGCATCGCGGGCACCGAGCCGCGAGGCGAAGGGCTCCTCTGGTGGGCGTTGTGGGAGTCCGGCCCTCGTGCGGTGCTGGACGGCGCGACCTCCCTGGTGGTCTCCGGGCTGAAGCACTGGGAGGCGTCGCCCATCGACGTCTCGGTCCCGCGCAACGCCACCGTCCGCTCGTTGCCCGGCGTCCGGCACCACGTCCTGCGTGACCTCGGGCCGGCGATCCCCGTCGGGCTGAGGCGGACCAAGACCGACGTGGCGCTCCTGCGCGCCGCGCAGTGGGAGCGCACGGACCGGGCAGCCGCGACGCTGGTGGCGATGACGGTGCAGCAGCGTCTCGTGTCGACCAGCGCGCTGATGGACCGCTGGGGCGGGACGCGACGCTGCGCCCGACGGCAGCTGCTCGGTGCCGTGATCCGCGACGTCTGCGACGGCTCCCACTCGATCAACGAGCTGGACGTCGTCGCGGCGTGCAGGGCCCACGGCATACCTGCTCCGAGCCGGCAGAGCACCCGGACCGTCGGCGCGGGGCGGGTCTATCTCGATCTCTTCTGGGACGACTACGGCGTGCACGGCGAGATCCAGGGCGCCCACCACCAGTGGGGTCTGCACGGGGTCGACGACGCCGTGCGCGGCAACGCCCTCGCCATCGACCAGCGCGACCTCGTCTCGCTGCAGATCCCGGTCCTCGGCTGGCGGCTGGACCCCGCGGTCTTCCTCGACCAGATCGCCTCGGCGCTCCGACGCGGCGGGTGGGCCGGTTAGCGTCCCGTGGGAGTCGGCACCCTTCGCGACTTCCACGGGACGCAACCGCCCAGGTATGCCGCTGGGCAGGCCCGCGCGGGCGTCGTTACCCTGAGGTTCATGGCCACGACCGCGACGACGCACCCCCTGCTGGACACCCACCGCGAGACCCTGGAGGCGGCGACGCAGGCCCTGCGGGAGCGCAGCTACTACAGCCGCTACCCCGAGTCGCCGAGCCCCCGCGTCTACGGCGAGGGCTCCTCCGAGCGTGGCCAGCTCGCCCACCAGGAGACGCTCAACAAGGACTTCGACGGGCTCGCAGAGCAGCCCACGACCGGCCGCAGCGTCGGCTCGGAGAAGAGCCCCTACGGCCCGACCCTCGGGGTGCGCTACCCCGAGCTCGACGTCGAGGCCGCGATGACCGCGGCCCAGGAGGCGATGCCCGCCTGGCGCGACGCCGGCGCCGAGGTCCGCGCCGCGGTCCTCACCGAGGCCATCGAGCGGATCAACGCCCGCAGCCACGAGATGGCGCACGCGGTCATGCACACCTCGGGGCAGCCCTTCGTCATGTCCTTCCAGGCCGGCGGCCCGCACGCGCAGGACCGCGCGCTCGAGGCGGTCGTCGTCGCGCTCGAGGAGCAGCGGCGCGTCCCCGGCTCGGTGACCTGGGAGAAGCCGGCCAAGGGTGACCCGATCCGCATGCAGAAGGACTACCGCGTGGTGCCGCGCGGCGTGGCGCTGGTCATCGGCTGCAACACCTTCCCGACGTGGAACGCCTACCCCGGCATCTTCGCCAGCCTCGCCACCGGCAACCCGGTCGTCATCAAGCCGCACCCGCGCGCCGTCCTGCCGCTCGCGCTGACCACCCAGATCGCCCGCGAGACGCTCGCCGAGGCCGGCTTCGACCCGGCCTTGGTGCAGCTCGCGGCCGAGGACGACGGCGGCACGCTCGCCAAGGACCTCGCCCTGCACGACGCGGTCAAGATCATCGACTACACCGGCGGCCCCGGTTTCGGCCACTGGCTGGAGACCGAGGCGGCGGGCGCGGGCAAGCTCGTCTACACCGAGAAGGCCGGCCTCAACACCGTCGTCGTCGACTCCACCGACGACCTCAAGGGCATGCTCGGCAACCTCGCCTTCTCCTTCTCGCTCTACTCCGGGCAGATGTGCACCGCCCCGCAGAACGTCTACGTCCCGCCGACCGTCCGCACCGACGAGGGCGACCTGTCCGCCGGGGAGTTCGCCGACAAGCTCGGCCAGGCCATCAGCCGCTTCACCGCTGACGACGCCAAAGCGGTCGAGATCCTCGGCGCCACGGTCAACGACGACGTCCGCGGCCGCGCGACCGACATCCCCGCCCTGGCCGACCGCCTCGGCGGCGACGTCGTCCTCGACAGCCGCGCGGTCGCCCACCCCGCCTACCCCGACGCCGTGGTGCGCACCCCCGCCCTGGTGGGGGTCGACGCGACCAACGACCAGGCATACACGCAGGAGTGCTTCGGCCCGGTCGCCTTCGTCGTCCGCACCGAGGACACCGCCGACTCGCTGCGCCGCTTCTCGCGGACCGTCGCCGAGCACGGCGGCATGACCGCGGCGGTGTATGCCACCGACGAGGAGGTCCTGGACGACGCGCGGGAGGCCGCCGCGGACGCCGGGGTGGCGCTGTCGGAGAACCTCACCGGCCAGATCTTCGTCAACCAGACGGCC
The DNA here is from genome assembly GCF_008386315.1 of Serinicoccus marinus DSM 15273. Lineage (NCBI taxonomy): Bacteria > Bacillati > Actinomycetota > Actinomycetes > Micrococcales > Ornithinimicrobiaceae > Serinicoccus > Serinicoccus marinus. The sequence continues at coordinate 241,835 of NZ_CP043808.1, forward strand.
GCCTTCTCCGACTTCCACGGCACCGGCGCCAACCCCGCGGCCAACGCCGCCTACGCGGATGCCGCCTTCGTCGCCAACCGGTTCCGGGTCATCACCAGCCGGCGCCACGTCTGAGGCCCGAGGGTATGCCCGCACCCGATTACCCGCCCGCCGCACCTGACGGTGGTGCACCGGCGGCCCCGGTCGCCCCGCACGAGGAGGCCGAGCCCGCCGCGATCCGGCTGCGGGCCGTGGCCGACGGGGTGGTCGCGCTGGCGGGCCTGTCCGGGCTGCGCGGCCGGGACCCCGAGACCGCGGTGGCCGCGGTGGGCCGGCTGGTCGAGGAGGCCTTCGCCGCGGGACGGCAGCGGGTCGAGGCCGAGGTGCGCACCGACGACGCCGACACGCGGCGGGTGCTGCAGCGGGCCGGGCTGCGGCCCGAGGGGGTCAGTCGCGGGCGCGGGAGCACGGCCGAGGGCATACCCGTCGACCTGCTGCGGCTGGCGCGGCTCGCGGACGACCCCGCACCCGGCGAGCCGGGCGCCTTCCTCGGCATGCTCGACGCCACCCTCCCGCGCAAGCGGCTCATCGCCCAGGGGCTGCTGCGCGACGACGCGGGGCGGGTGCTGCTGTGCGAGCTGACCTACAAGCAGGACTGGGACCTGCCCGGCGGCGTGGTCGACCCCGACGAGTCGCCGCGCGCCACCCTGGCCCGGGAGATCCGTGAGGAGCTGGGGCTGGAGCTCCCGGTCGGTGACCTGCTCGCGGTCAACTGGCTGCCGCGCTACAAGCAGTGGACCGACGCGCTGCTGCTGGTCTTCGACCTCGGGGTCCGGCCCGGCGTGACCGACGAGGCGGTCCTGCAGCGCACCGAGCTGCGGGCTTTGCACTGGGTCGAGCCGCGGCACCTCGAGGGCCGCGTCGCGCCCTACGTCGCCCGCCACCTGGCCTCGATCGGGTCCGGTGAGGCGGCCGGGCTGGTGCTGGAGGACGGCATACCGACGCAGGAGTGAGGCTGGCAGGATGCCGTCATGAGACTCCGTGACGTCCAGACCGCCCGCACCACCACCGCCGTCCGCGAGGCCGGTGACCCCGGCTCGCCGACCGTCGTGCTCATCCACGGCAACGTGTCGTCGTCGGCCTTCTTCGACGTGCTCATCGAGGAGCTCGCCGCCGACTTCCACGTGCTCGCGCCCGACTTCCGGGGGTATGGCGACTCCGCCCGGGCCACGATCGACGCCACCCGGGGCATGGCGGACCTGTCCGACGACGTCGCGGCGGTCCTCGACACGTTGGGCGTGGAGGGGGCGGTAGACGTGCTGGGCTGGTCGGCGGGCGGCAACGTCGCGCTCCAGCTGGCGATGGACCACCCGGGCCGGGTGCGGCGGCTGGTGCTGGAGGCGCCGGGCAGCCCGTTCGGCTTCGGCGGCAGCACCGGCGAGGACGGTCGCCCGGTCGCCGACGACTTCGCCGGGAGCGGCGGCGGCACCGCCAACCCGCAGTTCTGCGCGGCGCTCGCGGCGGGGGACCGCGGCGAGGAGCCGACGAGCCCGCGCACGACGCTGCGTTCGTTCTATGTCGCGCCCGGCTTCACCTTCGCGCCCGAGGCGGAGGAGGCATACCTCGACGCGATGCTGAAGACGACGGTGGGCGACGACGTCTACCCGGGCGACACCGCGACCAGCGACAACTGGCCGGGCGTGGCGCCGGGGACGACGGGGATGAACAACGCGCTGTCGCCGAAGTACCTCGACCAGTCCGGCTTCGCCGACCTCGACCCGGCGCCGCCGGTGCTGTGGATCCGCGGCGACGCTGACCAGATCGTGTCCGACACCTCGATGTTCGACCTGGCCCAGCTCGGCAAGCTCGGCGCGGTCCCGGGCTACCCCGGCGAGGAGGTCTGCCCGACCCAGCCGATGGTGAGCCAGATGCGGGCGGTACTGCAGGCGGCCGGCGAGTTCACCGAGGTGGTCTACGAGGGCTGCGGCCACAGTCCGCACCTGGAGCAGCCGGAGCGCTTCGTCGACGAGGTCCGCGCCTTCCTCCAGGCCTGAGGGCCGACCGGCCGCACACCGCGCGGCCGGTCAGGACGCGGTCGGCAGCGGCGTGGCCAGCGCGGCGTCGAGGGCGATCGTGATCATGTCGCCGAAGGTCTGCTCGCGCTCCTGGGCGCTCGTCTCCTCGCCGGTGACGATGTGGTCGGACACGGTGCAGATCGCGAGCGCCTGCCGACCGTGCTGCGCGGCGAGGGTGTAGATCTCGGCAGCCTCCATCTCGACCGCGACGACGCCGTACTCCACGACCTTCTGGGTCAGCTCGGGACGGGAGTGATAGAAGCTGTCCGAGGAGAAGACGGTCCCGACCAGATGCGGCGCGTCGGCCGCCTCCGCCGCCTCGACGGCCGCCCGCAGCAGCGCGAAGTCGGCGGTCGCCGGGTAGTGGTAGCCGCTGAAGCGCAGGCTGTTCATGGAGCTGTCGGTCGCCGCGGCCTGGGCGAGGACGACGTCGCGGACCTTCAGCCCCTCGGTGAGCGCCCCGCAGGAGCCGACGCGGACGAGCTGCTGCACGGCATACTCCCTGATCAGCTCGTTGACGTAGATCGACGCGGACGGCTGCCCCATGCCGGTGCCCTGCACCGAGACCTGCTCGCCGCGGTAGGTGCCGGTGAAGCCGAGCATGCCGCGCACCTCGGTGTAGCAGACGGCGTCCTCCAGGAAGTTCTCGGCGATCCAGCGCGCCCGCAGCGGGTCGCCGGGCAGGAGGACACGGGGGGCGATCTGGCCGGGCTCGGCGGCGATGTGGGTGCTCACCGCGCCAGGGTATGCGCTCGCGCCTCTCACCGTCCCCTCATCCGGCTCTCACCCTGCTCTCCTGCGCGGCTGATGGGCTGCGCGGGCGAGAACGAGCCCGAACCGCAGCGCGGTCCGGGCCACGACCGGGGCAACAACGCGCCGGCCCCACAGAGTCGCTCACCGGGCACCGCTGGACATCCACCTGCATCGGCGGCCCTCGCCAGTCCGCGGGGCCGGCGGCCGGGTGCTAGCCGCGCTCAGCGAGCACTGGTCCTCGCACGACGTGGGCGAAAGTCCAGATCAGCCTGTGGTTCCCTTCCGCTGCCGTAGGGTTCGGACCCTGATGAGTGAACCAAGAGCCGCACCGAAGGTACACCAGGTGGCGAAACTCCACGCCATGGCTATAACTAGTTCGGGGAAGATGGGTCGCATTGGAATGTCAGATGGGGGAATGACGCTGCCTTGCGTAGCTATTACCCCGCACGCAATGACCAAACCCAATCCAGCCACTAAAGACCACAGGAAAGGTCCCGCTAGCCGCGTACTTGACATACCGACGATGCCGCACAACAAGGCACCTAGAGACAAACCGCCAGCCAGAGCAACCAAAGATGGGCGGCCATCCACGTTCGCCCATCTGTATAGGTACTCAGCCGCCCCTACGGCGACGATGACACTTAGGCCAAGGAAGACCTGCATCCCTGCACCCAGGCCGCGACCAGTTATCTGCTCTTGAGTGTCAGATCGAACGGTGGCGCTCATTCGCACAACCCAACTCGATCGCTACTTCCATATCGGTACAGCCCGCTGAGCGCGTAGTATTCACGTGAATCCCCACATGTGTAGGAGACGTTAATCCACTTCGTTCCGCCGGGATAGACGTAACCCGAGTCGTCATCTCTTGTGGGGTGGTAGGAACAACCGACCCACCTACACTCCTTTAAAGACATAGAAATGTCATTACGGTTACACGCAGGAGATAAGGTCTTGTAACCACTAGCGGCAACATACTCTGTGTCAGGAGCGGAACTACCGCGCACCATTTGAGGATGTCCCGCCCACTCGGTGACGCGACACCCAGACGAAGTGTTCGCTGTGGTCGTGCTGACATCGTTTGTCCCCGTCAGCAGAGAAGTAGTCTCAATGCCGGTAAAGGTAACATACTCACCGATGTCTTCATCATAGACCTTCTCGGTCACTTCTTCGGTCGAGATTACCGTTTCGATGTTCTCCGTAGTATTGCCCTCCGCGGCCGACACCGCCGGCCCTGCGAGGCCTGACACTGCGAATAGCGGCAGCGCGATCACAACGCCCAATCGCCTGCTCATGGCATCCCCTTGCACTTCGGTAAATAGCGTACGCAAATCACGCTAACATCAGCATGAGCACCTCGCCAGTGCTCGCGTTACACCCCCTGAAAGTGCGCTCACCACGCCCGGTGTCAATCACGCCTTGGCTTGCGTCGACTTCGCCCGCTTAGATGAGTTGCAACTAGCTCGTGTCATGAGCCATCGGCTCGCCGTATTGTCCCTTCTAACCTAGGACTCCGATACGAGCAGCAGGCGCGGCGGATGGTGGACCGGCTCGTCGCTGTGCTCGGCGAGGCCTGAGCAGGGTCGCCTCGATCCGGTCGGCCGCCGCCTGCGGGCCGCGCTCGGCCCGGACGCGTGCCCCGATCAGCGCCGCCTGGCGTCGTGTCCCGCTGTCGCCGACCGCACGGAAGGCGCCGCGCAGGGTGTCGACGGAGGTGCGCCCCACCGGCACCGGAGGCGCGGCCACGCCGATCTCGTGCGCCCGCCGGGCGAAGAACGGCTGGTCCAGCGCGAAGGGCACGACGACCTGCGGCACACCGGAGCGGGTGGCCTCCGCTGTCGTGCCGGCCCCGCCGTGGTGCGCGATCGCGGACATCCGGGGGAAGAGCAGGTCGTGCGGCGCGCCGTCGACGAAGGTGACGCGCTCGTCATACCTCTCCTCGAGCCCGGTGCCGCGCAGCGCGACCACGCGGTGCCCGGCGGCGAGCGCGCCCTCGATCGTGTGCCGCAGAGCCTCCTGCGTCTGGCGCAGGCTCTGGCTGCCGAAGCCGGCGTAGACCGGCGGCGGACCCGCTGCGAGGAAGCGCTCGAGGCCGGCGTCGAGGGTCGTGCCGGGCGGCGAGTCGCGGAAGGGGTAGCCGGTCAGCACGATCCGGCGGCCGCTGACCCGGCGCGGCGCGACGAGAGCGGGGAGTGCGCGATGAGGGCGGGGACGGTGAGGGTATGCCGTGCCGCCCGCAGGCCCCTGCCGCGGGGGACACCGTGGTCGGCCAGGGCGTCGGCGACGGGGGAGCCCATCGCCATGCCGGGGCCGAGCGCGCGCAGGCCGTCGAGGAGGTTGCGCGGGGAGCGGCCCGCGCGGGTGGCGAACATGCTGGCGTCGCCCCAGACCGACGGCAGGGCGGGGACGAAGAGCATGAGCACCTGCGGGCGCGGGTCGTGCGCGGAGAGCTGCCCGGCCCAGGGGAACGTCAGGGCGGTGGAGACGACGGCGTCGTAGCGCGGCCAGAGGTCGACGAGGGCGCGAGCGAGCTCGGGTGCCATCGCCTCGGCCTGGTGGCGCAGCGCGCCGACCTGGCGCCCGATGCTCGCGCCGGCCATGCGCTCGGCGACGGTGCCCTCGCGGTAGATCCGCATGGCGTCGACGCGGATCTCCTCGACGGCCAGCCCGGCGTCGCGGAGGGTGGGGGCGAAGTCGCTCGACGCCGTGACCCCGACGTCGTGCCCGCGCGCCTGCAGCTCCCGGGCCACCGCGAGGACGGGCTGGTAGTCGCCCCGGCTGCCCCCGGCCAGCATCGCGATGCGCATACCTCCATGGTGCCTCGGGTGCGGTGAGCGTCACCGGCCGGCTCCGTGGACACGCAACGCGCCCAGAACTGATCTGTGCTCTGACTCGCGCCGACGGCGCTCGAAGGTCGATGACTTGGCACATCGGCAATGCAGATCGAGCACGTTCGTATTCGTTCGTAATACAATTCATGGGTGTGCGAGCCGTTCGATCTCGAAGCGCTGGATGAGGACGCGCCCTTCGAGGTCGACCAGCAGGCCGCTCACCTGTTCAAGCATCCGCATCTGGGATTGGACGACGTGATCGACGTGTGGGACGCCGATCCGATGTTCTACCCGGCCAAGCCGCCGGCCCATTGGCTGATGATCGCCGAGGTCGACGGGCGAGTGCTCGTCGTGCCATTGGCGCCCTCCCGATCGGGCGATGCGCGCGCGTGTCGACCGATCGGCTGCTACGAGGCGACTTCGGGCCTCGCCGCGACCTACCGAAGGGACCGAGATGAACACTGACCAGAACGACAGGATGAGTCCAGAGCAGGAGCATGCGTTCTACGCCGAGCCGGAGAATCAAGAGCCCCAGGGCCCGCCACAGCGCCGCAAGCGCCCTCTGAGTGCGCCGGTGCCCGTGCGCTTCCCCGCTGACCTGCTCGAGGAGGTGAAGCGCGCGGCCGAATCCGACGACCGTTCGGTCTCAGCCTGGATCCGCCGTGCCGTCGAGCACGAGCTTGCTCGACCAGCCTGAGGCGCCGACGGCGGTCACACTGGTGGGTATGACAAAGGGCAAGGCCGGGGAGCTTGCGCCGCACGCGCCGGCGCTCACCGGTCGCGCCGCGCTCGCCCAGCGCTGGAGCCGCGCGGTCTTCGTGCACTGGCGGGTGGACCCCGAGCGCGTCCGCCCGCTCATGCCCGAGGGCGTCGAGCCGGACGTCCTCGACGGGTCGGCGTGGGTCGCCCTGGTGCCCTTCACGCTCTCGGAGTTCCGCTTCCTGCCGTTCGCGCCCATCCCCTACCTCGGCACCTTCCACGAGATCAACGTCCGCACCTACGGCATCGACGCTCAGGGCCGTCGCGGCGTCGTTTTCCAGACCCTGGAGGCCGAGCACGCGCTCCCCGTGCTCGCCGCGCACGTCCTCTTCGGGCTGCCCTACCGCTGGTCCCAGATCGGTATGCACGAAGACCCGACCGCGCGGGTGCGCGAGTTCCGGTCGCGTCGCCGCGGCGTGGCGCGCCGCTCGAGCTCGCCGCGTACCCGGATCCGCGTGGCAATCGGCGACCAGCTGGTCGACACCGCGCTCTCCCGGTTCCTCACGGCCCGGTGGGGCTTCCACGAGCGCCATGTCGGCCGCACGATCTGGACCGCCAACGAGCACCCGCCGTGGCCGCTGGCGCAGGCCGAGCTGCTCGACCTCGACGACGACCTGCTCGCCGGCGCCGGCTTCCCCGACCTCGCCGCACGGCCACCCGACTCGGTCCTCGCGATGCCCTTCGACCACCCGGGCTTCATCACCCGCTTCGGGGGCGCCCGCCGGATCTGAGGGGCGGGGCATACCCGTTGGGACCCGCCTCAGAAGCCCCGCCCGGGCGTCAGGATGCCCTGCGGGTCGAGGGCGCTCTTGATCGCGGCCTGCACCTGCCGTGCGGTGTCGTCGAGCTGCCACGACAGCTCGTGCAGCTTGAGCGAGCCGATCCCGTGCTCGCCGGTGACGGTCCCGCCGAGCGACAGCGCGAGCCGGGTGATGTCGTGGATGACGGCCTCGGCGGCCGCGTGGTCCTCGGGGGTGTCGTCGGCCTGCACGCTGGGGTGGAGGTTGCCGTCGCCGGCGTGCGCGACCGTCGACACCACACGCCCGTGGTCGCGGGCGATCTCCTCGATGCCCGCGAAGACCGCGGCCAGCTCGCTCAGCGGGACGCCGACGTCGCAGGAGACCCGGAGGCCGCGCGCGGACAGTGCCGGGTTGGCCAGCCGCCGCGCCTCGATCAGCGCGTCGGAGTCGGCGATCTCGTCGTCGGTCGCGCCGTGCTGCCGGCAGATCTCGACGATCGCCTCGGCGAGGCCCTGGGCGTGCGGTCCGACGGTCTGCCCGACGAGGACCGCCGCGCCGGGCACGGTGAGCCCGCTGGGCTGGTAGGCCTCGATGATCTCCACGCTGGGGGCGTCGAGCAGCTCGAGCACCTCGGGCGGGTCGGGCAGCGCGCCGATCGCGGTGACGGCGCGGCCCGCGTCGGTCATCCGGTCGAAGGAGACCCGGAAGGTGCAGGGGTCGCCCTCCGGCACCGGCTTGAGCCGCACGGTAGCGGCGGTGATGACCCCGAGGGTGCCCTCGGAGCCGGTGAACAGGCTGGTCAGGTCGAGCCCGGCGACGTTCTTGCGGGTGCGCGCGCCGGTCTGCAGCACCCGCCCGTCGGCGAGCACCACCTCCAGCGCGGCCACCGAGTCGGCGGTCACCCCGTGCGCGACGCACCGCAGCCCGCCGGCGTTGGTGGCGATGTTGCCGCCGATGGTGCTGGTGCGGGCGCTGGCGGGGTCGGGCGGGAAGAACAGCCCGTGCCGGCCCGCGGCGGCGTCCAGGTCGGCGGTGATGACGCCCGCCTCGACGTCAGCGAGCCGGTTGACCTCGTCGATGTGGCGGATCCGGTTCATCCGCGCCAGCGACAGGACCAGCCCGCCCGCATAGGCGACGGCACCACCGGACAGGCCCGTGCCGGCGCCGCGCACCGACACCCGGACCCCGTTCGCGTATGCCCAGGCCAGGGTCGCCGAGACGTCCGCGGTGCTCTCGGCGTGGACGACGGCCACGGGCATACCCTCGGGCTGCGCCCGCGAGCTGTCGCCGGCGTAGCGCTCCAGCTCCTCCGGGTCGCGGCTGAGCCGGTCACCGAGCACCCCGGCCAGGTCGGAGGCGACGGTCATCGGTGTTCTCCTCGTCGACGGTCGTTGTCCCTCCGATCATCGCCGATCCGCCACGCGGGAGGCGGACCGAGGGTCCGCCGACGCGGTCGTCCGCCTAGGCTGACGACCGATCACCGACGTCCAGGTCATCTGTGGAGGAAGCGTATGTGCCGCGTGCTCGCGTTCATCGGGCCGGAGACCCCGCTGGAGAATCTGCTGCTCACGCCGGAGAACAGCCTGGTCAACCAGGCCCTCGACCCGGAGAGCCACCCGGAGCTGCAGCTGGCCGGCTGGGGGTTCGGCGCGTGGGGCGAGCACCTGGCACACCCGGAGAAGCCCTTCATCTACCGCCGGCCGATGGCCGCGTTCTACGACGACAACCTGGAGCGCATCGTTCCGAGCCTGCGTGCCAGCACGATGCTGGCCCACGTGCGTGCCGCCGCCTACGACGCGAAGGTCGTGCTGGCCGACGAGAACTGTCACCCGTTCTCCTTCGAGGGGACGCGCTGGATCGTCGCGCAGAACGGCTACCTGCCGGGCTGGCAGATCCTGCAGCGTGAGCTGCTGCAGCACTGCAAGGACGAATACCTCAAGCAGATGGCGGGCTCGACGGACACCGAGTTCATCTACGTGCTGCTGCTCTCGCTGCTCGAGGGCGACAGTGACGAGGACGTGCAGCGTGCGGTCGAGGAGCTGATCCGTCTGGTCGCCGGTGCGATGGACAAGCTCGACCTGCCGGGCCTGACCAAGCTCAAGCTGGCGCTGGTGTCGCAGGACCGCATCATCGGCGTCAACGCCGGCCTCGGGCTGCAGGGGGAGAGCGACCCGACCGGCGACTGGCGGGAGCTGCGCAAGTCGGAGCCGGGCACCGACGACTTCAGCCTCTCGATGCTGCTGGAGCCGCTCTACTTCCTCATGGGGCGCAAGTTCGAGGAGGACACGAGCACGTATGCCTTCGAGCAGTGCGCCGAGGACGAGGCGACCGGTGTGATCTTCGCCTCCGAGGCGCTCACCGAGGACACCGACGGCTGGTCGCAGCTCGACTTCGGCCACATCGTCTTCCTGCGCAACGAGGGCGGGCGGGTGACCAAAAAGGTCGAGGCGCTCTCGGTATAGCGGGGTCCGGCCCGCAGCCGACCGGCGGCCAGCCCTCGGTGACCGCCGCCGTAGACTCCGGCGGATGAGCGATCCCGCGCCCTACCCCACGATGGAGGACACCATCGGCGGCACCCCGCTGGTGCGGCTGCAGCGCCTCCCGGGGCCGGACAACGAACGCCGCGGCAACGTGCTGCTCGCCAAGCTCGAGGGCAACAACCCGGCCGGCTCGGTGAAGGACCGGCCGGCGATCAGCATGATCCGGGGCGCCGAGGCGCGGGGGGAGATCTCGCCCGGCGACACCCTGCTGGAGGCGACGTCCGGCAACACCGGGATCGGCCTGGCGATGGCGGCCGCGATCAGCGGCTACCCGCTGGTCATCGTCATGCCCGAGGACGCCTCGATCGAGCGGATCCAGACGATGAAGGCATACGGGGCCGAGCTCGTGCTCACCCCGGCGGACGGCGGCATGGAAGAGGCCCGCGACGTCGTGACGCGGATGGGACAGGAGGGGAGGGGCCGGGTCCTGGACCAGTTCGGCAACCCGGACAACCCTCGCGCCCACGAGGACGGCACCGGGCCGGAGCTGTGGCGGCAGACCGACGGACGGATCACGCACTTCGTGTCCGCGATGGGCACCACCGGCACCATCACCGGCGTCTCGCGCTTCCTCAAGTCGCGCGACCCCGGCGTCCAGATCGTCGGAGCGCAGCCCGCGGAGGGCTCGCGGATCCCCGGGATCCGCGCCTGGCCGCCGGAGTACGTGCCGAGGATCTTCGACCCCTCGGCGGTGGACCGGACGTGGAGGTCGCTCAGCCCGACGCCGAGGAGACGGCCCGCCGGATGGCCCGCGAGGAGGGCATCTTCGGCGGCATCTCCGCGGGTGGCGCCTGCTGGGCCGCCCTGCAGGTGGCCGAGGAGGTCGAGGGGGCGACGATCGTCTTCGTGGTCTGCGACCGCGGCGACCGCTACCTCTCCAGCGGGGTCTTCCCCGCCTGAGATGTGTGCCGAGCCGCGGGCCGTGAGGCTCCCACGGCGTCAAGAGGAGGGTGGTCCCGAGGGGTTGGACCGGGGATACTGACAGCGCGACCCTTCTGGTCACAGCTACGTGGGGCCAGTCGTCTCGCTCGTCCTCGCCTGGCTGGTGCCCGGCGACGCCCGGTGGCCGCCCTTCGTCGCCGTGACGTGGGCCTTCCACAGCGCCGTCGACCGCCTGCTGGGGTATGGACTCAAGTTCACCGACAGCTTCGCCCACACCCATCTCGGCGAGATCGGGAAGAAGCCCTGAGCTCGCGGCGGGGCGTGCTGCGGCACGGGCGCAGCAGTTGGATGAGCGCTACCGTCGGCTCATGGAGACGGTAGGACTTCGTGAGTTGAAGCAGGACGCTCTTGGTCTCTTGCGACGTGTGGAACGAGGGGAGGAGATCGTGGTCACCGTCTCCGGTCGACCCAGTGCCAGACTCGTGCCGGCCCGACAGAGTCGGCGGCTCCTCTGGGAAGACGTCGTTGACTTGTTCGCCGGCGCCCCTGATGCTCAATGGGCGGCTGACCGGGAGTGGCGCCCCAAGATCAGTGGCAAACAGGCTCATCGACAGCGGTCCGATTGATCAGACGTCCTGCTGAAGAATGCGTGCCAGATGCTCATGCAGCCGGTCGGCGTCCTCGGACCCCTTCCCCGTGAGCGCGATCTCCTGGTTGGAGTGACTCCACCCCTCAGTGGAGAGTGTGGCCAAGCGGGCTTCGACGTCGATGTACACCCAATAGTCGATGCACGGTGCGGGCCACTGGTCACCGTATGACTCGACGATCCCACTGTCCGGGTAAAGCTCCGCAAACTGGATGGGGTCCGCCTCCCAGAGCATGTCGCCGACGACTCCGATCACCGGCTGCGTGGGGGAGGAGCGGGAGAACCCAGCATTGGTCGAGGTGAAGAGACTGTCCAGTCGATGGCAGACGATCGGTGACCACTCTGGCTCGAACTCTTCCGTCACCTCATCCAACGTACAAGAGTGTGCAGGTAGCGGCACGGCTGCCCGTCGCGGAGCAGCCCCACACCCGGCCAAGTGGCAGTAGCGGTCTGTCCAATTGGGAGAACCGGGGGTGGTGTAATCACGTCATGCGCATCTTCTTCACCGGGGGCAGCGGCAAGGCCGGCAAGCACGTCGCGACCTACCTGGCCGAGCAGGGTCATCAGGTCACCAACGCCGACCTCGTCCCCCTGGAGCATCCGGACGTCGCCGACCTGCGGGTCGACCTCACCGACGCCGGTGAGACCTACTCGGCGCTGGCGGGGGCGGCGACGATGGACGAGCTGGAGCTGGAGAAGAAGCCTGCCTATGACGCGGTCGTCCACTTCGCGGCGGTGCCGGCGATCCTGATCGCCTCCGATGCCCGCACCTACGCGACGAACGTGCTGAGCACCTACAACGTGCTGGAGGCCGCGACACGGCTGGGTGTCCGCAAGATCGTGTTCGCCTCCTCGGAGACGACCTACGGGATCTGCTTCGCTCAGGGCGAGCGGCGACCGCAGTACGTACCGGTCGACGAGGACCACCCGACGGTGCCGGAGGACTCCTACGCCATGTCGAAGGTGGCCAACGAGGTGACGGCCCGCTCCTTCCAGGCTCGCACCGGTGCCGACGTGTACGGCCTGCGCATCAACAACGTCATCGAGCCGCACGAGTACGCCGAGATGTTCCCCGACTTCCTCGACGACCCGTCGCTGAGGCGGCGCAACATCTTCGCTTACATCGACACCCGCGACCTCGGCCAGATGGTGCAGCGGTGTCTGGAGGTCGATGGGCTCGGCTACGAGGTCTTCAACGTCGCCAACGCGGACATGTCCGTCGCCCTGACCACCCAGGAGGTCCGGGAGCGCTTCTACGACGGGGTTGAACTGAAGCGTGAGATGGGCCCGGACGAGACCTTCTACTCCATCGACAGGGCCCGCGAGCTGCTTGGATACGAGCCGCAGCACTCGTGGCGCGACGTCCTGTCAGATCCTCGGCCAGAGGCCTGACCCAGGCGCACCGACCGCGACGGTATGCCCCCCCGGCCCGGCGTCGACTCGCTCGATGCGGGATGAGGGCGACGTCCGGTGCATCTACGATGCGCATAGGCGGGGCGACGAACAGCGGATTATCCAGGCCTTCTGTGACTTCATGAGTGCACGGGGGTGGTCGGTCTCGCGGGAGGTCGACCACGTCGACGTGGTGGCTGAGAAGGATGGACTGAAGGTGCTGGCGGAGGCCAAGGGGCGCACAGCTGCGATCGGTTTGGACGTTGACACGATGTTCGGTCAGCTATTGCGACGCATGCCGTCGACAGGGCGGAGCGAGGGGATGCGATTTGCGGTCGTGGTGCCGACAGCTGCTGTGAGCGCAGTCCGACGCGTCCCTGCCTGGGTGCTTGAGGAACTGCAGATCGACGTATACGTCGTCGGCGACGACGGGTCAGTCGCCGCTCGCTAGCGTCACTTGAGGCGGCAGTGGCCTGCGTCATTGATGATCGTTAGACCGGGCCGCGACAGCGAACCCGCCGGTCAGGAGCAATGCCACGCCGGTGAGTGCGCACACCCTGCCCGCGCCGGCAGTGCTCATGTCGTCTCCGTCTGCTGTGGCCCGGTCGGTGCTGTAGATGGCGGCGAGGCCGAGCGCGAGAACGATCGGGAGCAGGATGTAGAGAAGACTCTGGTAGAGCCAGGCGTACGGGACGAAGTGCACTGCTCCGGCGAGGGAGAAGAAGAGCGGAACCAGGGTGTAGCGACCTCGCACCGTCAGCACGATCAGCAGCGGCAGCACGAGGAGCTGAGACACGGAGATCAGGATCCCTAGCCGGCTGATGAGCTCGCCACCTGGTCTTGCCTCGAACATCCCTAGCCAGGCCGAGATGCCGAGTGCGACGGGTAGGGCAACCATCCCTTGGAACAGGGTGGCCGTCACTGCCCACTTGGGCTCGGTGGCGCGCCACATGGCGGCGCAGACCAGCCAGGTCGTGCCGTACGCGAGGAGGAAGACCGCCCCCTGGTAGTTGCTTCGTGCGAGCTCAACCAGGGCGTCCTCGAGGCCAGACATGGCACGAGTATTGCCGAACAGGGGAGGGGGGTGGGCGTCCAGCGCGGCAGTAGCGTGCGGACCACGCTCAGTGCGGCATGACCGGATGGTTGATGGGGCGTTGCGAGGTTGCCGCGACGGTGGTGTCGCACAGTCAGTGAAGAGGCGGCGGCGCGCGAAGCGTGCCTCGCCTCTGCTGCCATAAAGCTGTTGGAGACGAGAAGGACCTGCGGCACCATCTGGCCCGTGGACTTCGACGACTTCGTACGCGCCAGCAACCAAGGGGTTGACCCAGCTGTGTACGAGATCGAGAACGCAGCGATCGATCGGCATGGTGTGCTCTGGGCTGCCTTGAAAGACCAGGCACCCTGGCGAGGCCGCGTCCTGCTCGACCTGGGTTGCGGCTCAGGGTTCTGGCTACCCCGGTACCGCGACGCGGGAGAGGTCATCGGGGTGGAGCCGGACGTCAATCTTCTTGACCTCGCACGCGCTCGCCGGGCACCCGCGCGAGTGCTGCACGGCTCGGCCGAACACATCCCGCTGCCCGACGGCTCCGTCGATGTTGTTCACGCCCGGTTCGCCTACTTCTTCCCCCACCCGAGTTTCGATCCCACACCCGGACTTGTCGAAGTCTCCAGGGTCCTCCGACCAGGTGGCCGCCTTGTGGTGATCGACAATGACACCGAGGCAGGAGAGTTTGCCGCACTCCTGAAGGCTAGCCCTTGGGCAGCGACTCAAGGCCGGGACACTTACGCCCGTGACTGGTGGGCTGACAAAGGCGCCAGGACGACTCCCGTCATGAGCAGCTGGGAGTTTGATACCCGCACGGACCTCGAGGCAGTTCTGCGCTTGGAGTTTCCAGAGGCGCTCGCAGAGACATGGCTAGGCAGGCACCCGGACCGAACGGCTCTGTCCTACGGAAACCTCATACACACATGGCCGCCTGACTGAGTGCCAACCGGAGGGGGCGGTGGGTGCGCTTACCTCATGGCAGCGCGCAGCATCTTGAGCTGGTTGATCTCGGCGAGGTTCTTGGCGAGCTCGAAGTTGAGCCAGGCGGCGATCAGACCGAGGGGTTGGGGCTCTGGCATGGCCCACGGCACCAGGCGATCGAGGTTGTCTGTGGCTAGGACCTGGTCCCACCGTTCCTTCAGGCGCTGGATCTCGTCTGTGCCGCCGCTCCACTTGTGCTCCAGCGGTTCAATACGCTCATCTCCGTTGACGAGGCTCAAGGTGTCGGTCCAGCACCACTCGATGTGCCACAGGACCCACCCCATCGTGGCTGCCATCGGCGGATCGTTCTCCTCGCCCGGCCAGTCAGCTGACCAACCTTTGCTCGTCCGGTGGACCGTGTAGCGCTTGACCCCTCCCGGTGACCACAACGCAGCTTCCTCGTCGATCTGGCCGATGATGAGGTCGGCTGCGAAGCTCCATTCGATATCGAGCTGCCGCCGGAGGGCGGTCCTGGCGTCGAAGTCAGACATGCTGCGATCCAACCATCGCCCGAGGTGGAGGTGGTCAGGGGTGCTCCTGCCGGAGCCTTGTCCTGGACAAACGGTGACCTGTCGCGCAGCAGTCTTCAGCGTGCTTCGACGACCGGCGCCCCGGGTTGAGCGTCGACTTGTCGGTGCTGGGTGGTACACCCATGCCCATGACTGACGTGACCGTCCTGCCGCCGTTCCAGGTGTCCCAGTCGGCTGTGCAGGCCATTGAAGCTCTCGGTGGCGCGGTGCGAGTCGACCTTGAGGATGGTGGTTGTTGTGGAACGACCTACGTCTTCGACTTGGTGGACCCACAATCAGAGGCCGTCGCCGAGGACGTCCGGTACGGCTGCCCTGGAGCGTGGCTGTTCGTGTCAGCCACCGCAGCCGCGGTTCTCGATGGTGCCCTGCTCGACTACGGGGCGACCCTCAAGCCGCCACGCTTCCGCATTCCCCGCAACCCCAACGTTGACCATGTCTGCCCTTGCCGGCGTTCTTTCGGCAACGTGTGGCCCGGACCCCGTCAACCGACATGCCGCGCATACCTGCCTATGCCCTGGGACGCCGAGTTCCAGCCGCCTCAAGCCTGGCGTCGACAGACCGGGTGGACAGCGCCGCACGAGCCGCCCGAGGAGAAGTAGGGACCCCGACCAGGCGACATCGACGCAAGCGGAACGAACGATCGAACCGCGGCAGGCGCGTCCTTTACCGGCTGCTCCGGGGGGGCTATAGGTTGCGTGGGTGACTCAGGAGTTGTGGGACGGTGAGGCCGCACGTTTCGATGAGGAGCCGGACCATGGACTGGCCGATCCTCGGGTTCGGGCGGCGTGGCGAGAGCTTCTTCTGGAGGTGCTTCCCTCGGCGCCGGCTCGGGTGGCCGATCTGGGGTGTGGCGCCGGCACTATGACTCGGCTGCTCACCGATGAGGGGTACGGCGTCGATGGCTTGGACTTCTCGCCGGAGATGATTCGCCTGGCGCGGGCCAAGGTGCCAGAGGCTGAGTTCGTGGTGGGTGATGCGGCAGATCCCGCCCTTGAGACGAGCAGCTACGACGTGGTGTTGAGCCGACATGTTCTGTGGGCGATGCCGGACCCGGCTGGGGCGTTGGCGCGCTGGGTTAATCTGCTGGTGCCGGGTGGAGTCGTGGTGCTGGTCGAGGGGAACTGGTCCACCGGTGCAGGCTTGACTGCCGCTGAGTGTGAGCGCCTGGTGCGGGCAGTCCGTCACGACGTCAGGGTGCGGCCCCTATTCGATCGTGTCTACTGGGGCAAAGCGATCGAGGATGAGCGGTACCTCATCGTCAGCACTCGCTGACCGGTGCGGACAGGCGAGGACCGCCAAGAGCTGTGGTTCGGTACGACCGGCTCGCGGCAGAGTTGGATGTCTGGTTGGGCCATGCGGCGCTGGCCGAACGCGGTTACGCAGGGGCTGGACCCCGGGCACGGTTGACAAGTGCACTTGACAGGCTGGCGAGGTGACAAGTACACATGACACATGAAGACGTCGCACATCTGGCTGGTGGTGGGGGCCCTCGCGCTCGGGGGCCTGGTTCTACAGGGCTGGGGGAATGCCGAGGCCGACCACCCGTTTCAGGATCCGCTGGGTCTCCTCGGGATGTTGCTGGTGATCCTGCCACTGACTCTGGCGCTGAACGTCACGATGCGCCGGCGCCGGGACGCCTCGGGTGAGAGCTCGCCGGACAGCGTGGAGTCCCGGGCCGCGCAGCAGGCCCGCAGCCAGGCGTACGTTGATGCCGTCATGCTTGGAGCGGTTCTCTTCCTCGTTCTGGCGATCGTTGCGGACACGCTCGCGGCCCTGACAGGGATGGCTTTCCTGGCGCTCGCGGTCGGTTCCTTCTGGGTCCGCTATCGCCTGGCCCTGCGAGCCCTGGGTGCCTGAGACGGTCAACGGCCTTCGACCGCTCAGAGTGTCCCGTGGCTGGAGCCAAGGTCGGTTAGCCAAGGAGCTGGGCGTCTCCCGCCAGACGATCAACGCCATCGAGACCGGGCGCTTTGACCCCAGCCTCCCGCTGGCGATGCGGTTGGCACACACTTTCGGACGCGCGGTCGAGGACGTCTTCATCCTCAAGCAGTAGAAGGCCGCTACCGCCTCGCCAAACGGCAGGCTGGGCCTTGCGTGGCGTCACACACGCCCCCGTGATCCTGGCGAGCGACCCGCGGCAAAGTCGGACGAGCGTAACCGTCCTCCACGCGGCAGTAGCGTGCGGACCACGCTCCATGCGGCAGATCCGGATGTCCGCAGTGGTCTCTCGTCCGCTACCTAGCTAGGCCGAGGAAAGCCATGAGGGCGCGTTCGACCTCCACGAGACTTTCGGGCGCCAGGCGGCCAATGCGGGTACCGACGTTCTCACGGCGGACTGTGGTGACCTTGTCGATCATGACCTGGCTGTCGTGCTGCAGGCCGGTGAAATCATCGGCGGCGACGCGTACGCGAAGCAGAGGGGCATCTACCAGCGTCGTCGTCAGGGGCGCCACGGTCACCGAGGCAGTGCCCTCGAAGAGGTCGTCCTGCACGATCAGTGCGGGCCTCGGCTTGGAGGCGTAGACACCCCCGGCGACGGTCCACAGCTCGCCGCGCCTCACTCCTCGTCCCAGGGGGCGGTGACGGCTTCGACGAACTCCTGGTCATCGGACTGCTCGTCCGCCCTGGCGACCAGGGCCGCCTGACGTTCGGCCTCCTGTGCGAAGCGCTCGCTACGCACGTCCGGCACCCAGATCTGCACGGGTCGAAGTCCGCGTGCGCGCATCCTGCGCCGGTACTCGCTGACTCGATGCTTCACCGTCATGCCTACCACGTTACATGTAACGACAGTGCAGCGGAAGGCGGCTACGTCCCTAACAGCGCACCAAGATTTGGGTCCCCACCTCACCCGCCGAGCGACCAGCGGCATGTGCGGATGCCATGGTGACGCGTACGGAGGCCAAGGCGCATTGCAGAGAAGAGGGCTTGGGGGCCCGCGTTCTAATTCGTTTACCTAGTGATCGGATTCCCGTCGCGCCACTGTCGCTCCGCTCGGCGCTTGGCGCTCCAACGAGAGAAATTCCCTGACATGGCAGCCCCGAAGCCATCAATCGCGGCCTGCAGGTCTTGCCGCCCGCCGGCCTCATCGGAGCGAACCCCTCCGATCAGGTGGCAGGCGGTTCGACCCCAGTGATTGCTGCCATGGGCATCCACAAGCTCAGCGAGCCGGGAGATGTGCTGGTTCGCCTCGTCTGCGCTTCCGCATGCCCAAGGTTCTTGCTGGAGGGAGCGCAGACGCGAGAGGTGCAAGGCGATCGAGTCGACCCCCGCGGCTGCCCGCACCTCCAGAGACGGCTCCTGCATCTGTGCCCCGATGAGCAATGCCGAGCTCAGAAGCACGTCGATCCCCTTCTCGAGGAGTTTCTCAACAAACTTGCCGGCCGCGGCGCCGGCGATCGCTCCTGCTGGGGTGCCCGTCACGGCCACCCCGGTCGCGGCGCCGGCGACGACCGGCATGAGTTCGCGGGTGCCCCTCAATACTGTCCGGGCGGCCGTCCTGACGATGGCTCCCCGTTCAGCGGGGTCGGGGGCTCGTTCCGCCACCTCGATCTGGCCTCGGGCGCGCCACAGCAGCACCGTGAGGTCTGACTGGGCCCGTTGAACGGCAGAGGCGAGTTCAGTTTCGGTCAGCCTGCCGCGGTCGAGGGCAGACAGCGCGCTCTTGGCGGCGTCGATGAGCTCGGTGGCCGGAGGTGGCGGCGGCACGGTGTAGCCGACCAGATCGAACATGGCGGCCAGGTCGGATCGGTTCAGGCTCTGCAGGGCTTGTAGCTGCGCCCCGGCGTCATCACCGGTCGTATCCACCCGTAAGGACACCCAAAAGTCGTCGTCATGCAGCAGGCTGCGCAGACCCTCGAGCAGGTGCGAGACCTCGGCTTGCAACAACCGGAGGGCCTGCTCTTCCAGCGCGTGGTCGCGCTGTTCCTGTGCCCAGTTGCCGTAGATACCCTCGGCTCCGGCCAGTTCGAGAGCCGCGCTCGCGGACCGCTCGCGCGCGGCCAAGTGAACCGTCCCGGGTTTGGTGGAGGGTCTTGATCTCTACGGGAGAGTGGAGTCATGCCTGCACCGAGGAAATACAGCGACGAGCTGCGTGAGCGTGCGATCCGCGCGGTGAACGAGACGATCCGGGAGAGTCCGGGGTTGCCGGTGAAGCGTGCTTGCGCCCAGGTGGGTGAGCAGCTGGGCATCCCGGGTGCCACGTTGCGGAACTGGTTCCGCGGGCCCGCACCGGCGGCCGGGTCGACTGCGACCGCGACCGATCCACAGGAGCGGCTGGTGCAGCTGGAGAAGGAGAACCGGGAGTTGCGCCGGGCGAACGCGATCCTGCGGTCGGCCTCAGCTTTTTTCGCGGCGGAGCTCGACCGCCCCACGAGTCGTTGATCGCCTACATCGACGAGCACAAGGAGTCCTTCGGGGTCGAGCCGATCTGCACGGTCCTGTCCGAGGCCGGCGCGAAGATCGCCCCGAGCACCTACTACGCAGCCACGTCGCGTGCCCCCTCGAACCGGGCACTGGCCGACGCGGCCCTCGATGAGCGGATCCAGTCGACCAACGACGCGAACTACGAGGTGTACGGGGTGAAGAAGATGTGGAAGGTGCTCAACCGGCAACAGGTCCTGGACGAGCACGGGAACCCCACCGGGCGCACCTATCCACCGGTGGCGCGGTGCACCGTGGCCAGGCGGATGAAGGCCCTGGGCCTGGTCGGCGCGGTCGCCGGCGACCACAAGGCGCCCCGGACCACGGTGCCGGCCAAGGACGGCCACCCGGCCGACCAGCTCAACCGGGACTTCACCGCCGCGGCACCGGATGACCGGTGGGTGGCCGACATCACCTACGTGCCGACCTGGGCCGGGTTCGTCTACGTCGCGTTCGTGATGGACCTGTTCTCCCGCCGGATCGTCGGCTGGCGCGTGGCTGCCTCGCTGCACACCGACCTGGCCCTGGACGCCCTGGAGCACGCGATCTGGCAGCGCCACCGCGACGGACGGGACCTGACCGGCCTGGTCCACCACGCCGACCGCGGCGTGCAATACCGAGCCATCCGGTACACCGAGCGCCTCGAAGAACTCGGCATCGTCGCCTCCGTCGGATCCAAGGGCGACAGCTACGACAATGCCGCCGCCGAGGCGCTCAACCGCGTCTTCAAGACCGAACTCATCCGACGGCGCGGCCCCTGGAAAACGCTCGAGCACGTCGAGCTCGAAGTCCTTCGGTGGGTCGACTGGTACAACACGACCCGCCCGCACTCATGGTGCGACTACCTCGCACCCGCAGCGTACGAACACGACCACTACGCTGCCCCCAACCCTTCGACGGCGACCGCCGACGAAGCACACACGACTCTCCACTGAACCCGGGGCGGTTCACATGCCATGGCTAGCTTCACCTAGTAGCGCGCACGAGATCAAGGCAGAAAGTCGAAACTCTCCGCGCGGCAAAGTCGGACGAGCGTAGCCGTCCTCCGCGCGGCAGATCCGGATGCCCGCTCCCGCGTCACTTGCGGCGGAGAGACGCTGATTAGTCGGTGCTGTTGAGGTCCGGAGCCAAGCTCTGCCTCGCGGTGTCGATGAACCTGGTCAAGAGGTCCAGAGGAAGGTCGGCGGCTCGTAGAGCGGAGAACGTGAATGTGCCATGGGCATCCGAGTAGAAGACTTCTAGGGATGGTCCCTGCCCGGATGGCTGATCCAGGTCGGTCAGTTCGAGTGCCATGCCGTCCCGGATCACGTCGGATGCCATGAGCACCTCAAACCGTCGCCCCTCGGCTTCCCAAACGTTCACCCGGCAAGTATGCCCGACCCGGAGTGGCGATCCTCGGCGGTCGACTCGCGGCAGTAGCGTGCGGACCACGCTCAGTGCGGCAGATCCGGATGTCCGCAGTGGTCTCTCGTCCGCTACCTAGCCAGGCCGAGAAAAGCCATGAGGGCGCGTTCGACCTCCACGAGACTTTCGGGCGCCAGGCGGCCAATGCGGGTACCGACGTTCTCGCGGCGGACTGTGGTGACCTTGTCGATCATGACCTGGCTGTCGTGCTGCAGGCCGGTGAAATCATCGGCGGCGACGCGTACGCGAAGCAGAGGGGCATCTACCAGCGTCGTCGTCAGGGGCGCCACGGTCACCGAGGCAGTGCCCTCGAAGAGGTCGTCCTGCACGATCAGTGCGGGCCTCGGCTTGGAGGCGTAGACACCCCCGGCGACGGTCCACAGCTCGCCGCGCCTCACTCCTCGTCCCAGGGGGCGGTGACGGCTTCGACGAACTCCTGGTCATCGGACTGCTTGTCCGCCCTGGCGACCAGGGCCGCCTGACGTTCGGCCTCCTGTGCGAAGCGCTCGCTACGCACGTCCGGCACCCAGATCTGCACGGGTCGAAGTCCGCGTGCGCGCATCCTGCGCCGGTACTCGCTGACTCGATGCTTCACCGTCATGCCTACCACGTTACATGTAACGACAGTGCAGCGGAAGGCGGCTACGTCCCTAACAGCGCACCAAGATTTGGGTCCCCACCTCACCCGCCGAGCGACCAGCGGCAGGAGCGGATGTCGCCGGTCGGCGCCGCCGTGGATGTCACGGCGAGGACCGTGTCGGTCTGACTGGTCGTTGCCGCGCTGTTACGTCAGACGCTCGGGGGATTGAAGTGGACCAGGGGGGTGGCGTCATCGAGGGAGTTCGGAGGCGCATTACCGGTCACAGTTCCTGCCGGCGCTTTGGGTGACGGCGAGTACAGTCCCGTTCAACAGTCCGAGGACGCAGATATCCGGGGGTCTCGCCAGTGCTGGCGGCGACGCACCGAGGAGGTAGGAGGGTCGGATGTGATGCGAGGCATCAACTGGAAGGGAGCGGCGGTGTTCTTCGTTTTGGCTGCCGTCCTCTATGTCGCGGGCATGCTCATGTTCGGGAGGCCGCTCCTCATGTCGATCC
Source organism: Serinicoccus marinus DSM 15273 (assembly GCF_008386315.1). Classification (NCBI taxonomy): domain Bacteria; kingdom Bacillati; phylum Actinomycetota; class Actinomycetes; order Micrococcales; family Ornithinimicrobiaceae; genus Serinicoccus; species Serinicoccus marinus. The sequence continues at coordinate 263,902 of NZ_CP043808.1, forward strand.
TGGGAGGGGTGGTCTGGGCCGCCTTCTTCGTTCCCGCCATGTTGTGGCTTGGCATGAAGATGAATCAGCGCATGATCTCCCGCCGCCCAGCGACCGCAGGTTCGGACACCCCCGAACCGGAAGTCGACGGGGACGAAACCGTGATCTCGCACGACCACGGGACGCCGATTGTGGTGGGTCGACGCGAGGGTGGTTTTTACCGACGAAGCGTCCTGGTGGCCGGTGTTGAGCCGGCGGCTGCGGCGGCTTACCTGGAGAAAAGCAGCTCGTGGCGTGTACATGGCTCTAGAGCCGCTGAGGCCGTGACCCTGCGGCGCGGTTCACGCGCGTGGCTGCGAATCATGGGTGCGTGGGAATGGGGCCCGAAGTCTCGCGACCGGTGGCCCTACCTGGCACACCTGGCCCGTCATTCCGAGACCGGCGCCACTGAGGTCACCGTCACAGACAACTTCGGCAGGTGGATCAACCTGCACTCCTCTGGCAGCTCCGCGCTGGGCCACGTAGCCGTATACGGTGACGAACTACTGGACCACATAAAGGACTCACTAGAGTCTGTGGGCCGAAGCACGTGAGCCTGTTGACGACCGCGCCGCCACTACCTGCGCGCGGCAGATGAGTGCGCGGGTGCTCGGTCGCTGGGGGTCCGGAACTCACCTCGGGTGCCGTGTTGGGTCGGCCGGCTATCGATCACGTTTCTTCAGTTCTGCAGTAATGCCCTCGACCGCCCGCGTGAGTTTGTGCAGTGTTCCCGCCGGGCGATCTTGCGATTCGCGAAAGTCTGCAAGGTTGATCTCGTATTCGAGGGTCGGGATAGGGCCAAACGGCCCGTCTGCATCGATGGTCACCGAGTGGACCTGCGCGCCGTCCGACTCTAGGAGCCTCGCCGACGCTCCTAGAACCCAAGCGAGCATGTGCCCAGGGGCAAGCGACGACATCCCCCTCTGCAATCGTTGCAGCGCCGTCCCGGTCAGCCTGTCGACCCGGTCTTCCAAGGGCAAGGGTGGGTCGAACACGACGCGAACGTTCTCTGCGACTGTGGGGCCGGCGTTTCCGACTACGAGTTGCAGCCAATGACCTTGGGTGTCATCTGCCCGTACATCGGCCCACACGTACGGCTGGGCGGCAGAGATGTTGCTTTCGCGCTGTCCAACTACCTGCGCTTCAGCCGCATCAGCCGCTCGTTCGGCCTGTCTGACGCTAGCCCTGGCGAACCAGGCCGAGGCGAGTGCCACAAGAGCTGCGAGGCCGGAGATGGTGAGGTCGACGTCCATGGCCACATTCTTGATTAAGCCTCTGACATGCTCCCCGGCTCGGCACTCGTAGCCCCAGGAAGCAAGGGTGACGGGCTGTTCCGCTCGTCAAGCAGCGGGACTGATGCTCAGACGAAGAGCACGAGCCACTGGAACGCGCCTTCCACTACCAAGATCAAGCGCGCGTCCACGCAATCCTTGATGGGAGCGGCTGGCGGTGTCCCGGCGCGACGGATCCCAGCCCCTGCGGACTCGCGTGGTAGGCAATTTGATCCTCCTCGACCATCGGCGAGTCGGACCAGGCCCGTACGCCACCGGCAGGGGCAGTACGCTGCACTAATGGGTGGTGTGGCTGCAGTTTGTCCGGAGCATGGAGCGTTTCGGTCGTCGTTTATCGATGCGACCGACGCAGCAAACGTAACCCTGAGCGGCAATGTGGAGACATGCCCACAGTGCGGGCGAGCCTCCAGGGTCGTCGATGGCGTGTTCGATTTCGATGCCGAGGGCCGTCTTTCGGTCACCATTGCGCCGGCGTGGAGTCGTCGCGCCCTTTCCGAGGCACTGCTCGCGACCGACTGGACTCAAGCCAAGGTGACCAAGACGCGCACCGCTGTCAAGCGCGCGAGGCAGAAGGTCCAAGGCGGCGACCTAGTCTCAGCGATCCACGAAGTTGCCGTTTCCAACCGCCAACTCGGTGAAGCCATCTCGAGCCTGGCAACATAGCCAGGCGGATGGGGCAAGTCCGATGTCATCGCACTCCTCAGCCTCTTGCTAGCCGCCTTGACCCTCTTGCAAGGGGCCATTTCCGAGCGCGAACGGGTCACTGAGGAGGATGTACGGCAGATCGTGGAGGAGGTCGTGCCTGGCGACGCTTTCCGGGGACCTGACCAGGCGTAAGGCAAGAGACACAGGCACCACCGACACGCTTTGCGGGGTCAATAGACAAGCTGGGCCGTCCTCAGTCGATGGTGATTGGAACATGGATGGCGACTGGGTTGAAGCTGATTTGGTGCGCGATTACAGCACGGTCGGCTGTTTCGAATGCAGCGGGGTCGTGGGCTGGGTCGACCCTGCACGAGTCGCCCACTTGAACCGCGAGAAGTACCTCGCGGCCAGGGCGGTTTACGGAGTGGGCGCGGTTCCTGCGGGTGGAGCGGCTGCTTGCCGGGCATGCTCCCCACATCGAGATGTAGCAACGGCCGTAGCACACAGTGGTGGGCCCGGCGGGCCGCCGAGAGCGGCCGCCGGGCGCTCAACGCTCGCCAAGAGCGGCAAACAGGCTCTTCGTCTTTGAGGGTGGGGTGAGGGCGGCGCGCCGAAGCGCTGGGTGAGGGGTGATGGGGTCGAGGTCCCCGATGATCAGGGGACTCTTACCTCTCCCCATCGCCAAGGACCTCGACGTGTCTGAGCCTACGTCGTGCTGCCGTGCCCTGTGCTCGGTCGGCGCGTACTGCCACAACTGCGACCTCCTCGTCGGGCTGGACGGGCTGCACGTGACCGACGTTCGGCGCGATCCCGAGCTGCTGACCGTGACCGTCGAGTCAGCACCGGCACCGGCCGGGTGCCCGGGCTGCGGGACGGTGGCCGAGGCGCACAGCCGGCGTGTGGTGCGGCTGGTCGATGCGCCCTGTTTCGACACCCCGGTCGTGCTCCTGTGGCGCAAGCGTCGCTACCGGTGCCGCGAGCACGCCTGCGAGGTGGGGACGTTCACCGAGCAGGCGCCGGACCTGGTCCGCCCACGGGGGCTGCTGACGACACGGGCGGCGCGGTGGGCGATCACCCAGATCCGCTCCGAGCACGCCAGCGTCCAGGGTGTGGCCCGTCAGCTCGGGGTGCGGTGGCGCACCGTGTGGTCGGCGGTCAAGCCGATCCTGACGGCAGCGGCGGCTGACGAGTCCCGCTTCACCGGGGTCGCCATGCTTGGGGTCGACGAGCACGTGTGGCACCACGTGTCCACCAAGCCACCCGAGAACGGAGGTCGTGGGCCCAAGGAGCTGACCGGCATGGTCGACCTCACTCTGGATAGGAACGGGCAGGTCAGGGCGCGTCTGCTCGACCTGGTCCCGGGCCGCACGAGGGCCGCGTACGCCGACTGGCTGCAGGCTCGCGGCGAAGACTTCACCGCTGGCGTCGACGTGGCGACCCTGGACCCGTTCCAGGGGTAAAAGTCCGTGATCGACGACGAGTTGGCCGACGCCACCGCTGTCCTGGACGCCTTCCACGTGGTCGCGCTCGGCACGAAGTGTGTCGATGAGGTGCGGCGGCGGGTGCAGCAGGACACCACCGGCCACCGCGGCCGCAAGGGCGACCCGCTCTACGGGATCCAGACCATCCTGCGCGCCGGTGCCGAGAACCTCACCGACAAGCAACGCGCACGGATCAAGCGCGCCTTCGTCCTGAGTTAGGTCAAATGGCTTAGTGCCTTGGATCGGTCTGCCCGAGGTCGTTCAGGAGGGCGTGCTCGTCGGGGCCGAGTGCTGGTGGCAGGGTGCGGATGGCGCCGTTGGCTTCGATGGTGGCCGAGCGCAATGGGCGCAGCTGGCGCAGGACTCGGCGTAGCGAGAGCCCGGTGCGGGCCTGGACGGTGCGGGCGATGGCCAGGGCGGTGAACACGATGGTCAGGTGGGCCTCGATGGAGTCGCGACGTCGGGCGAACAGGGGCCGGGCCCGCAGGTCGCTCCTTGGACATCCGGAACGACTGCTCCACGTGCCACAGGTCGGCGTAGGAGCTGATCACCTCGGACGCGGGCAGCACTGTGGTCGGGATGTTGGTGACCAGGCCCTTCAGCCCGGCGAGTCGTCGGGCCCGTGCCAGCGCTGCGTCGTCCAGGACCAGACCGTCGGTGCGGGTCTTGACGAACCGGGGCGTGCGGGCGGGTTTGTTGCCCTCGATCGCTGCCTTGGCGCGGTTCTCCTGGGCGGTGAGGGTCTTGTTGTCCCGTGCGAACCGTCTGGCCGAGTAGGACCACACCGCCCGCCACGAGGTCGGGTACTGCTCCGGGTCCCACACCGGCTCGGCGCGCAGGGCGGGGTCGTTCCCCTTGTTCTTGCCAGCCTTGGGGGTGAGGGTGTCGATGACCTGGCCGTCGGTGAACGCGTCCCCGTGCCAGCGGAAGTGCGAGGCCAGGTCGATCGGGGCCTTGGCGTTCTTGGACCCGACGATGAAGGTGTGCCCGGCCTCGTCCAGGGCCTTCAGATTGGCCGCGGACAGCATCCCGGCGTCCGCGACCACGACCAGGTCGTTGATCTGGTGCCGGGCGGCGAAGGCCTCGATGATCGGCACGATCGTGTGGGTCTCGGCCTTGTTGCCCTCCCAGCACCCGATCTCTAGTGGGAACCCACCCCGGTCAACCAGCAGGCCGACGATGATCTGGGGGTCGACTCGTCGTTCCTTGGAGTACCCGACCTTGCGCAGCGCGTCCTCGTCGGCTGCTTCGAAGTGCAGCGTGGTCACGTCGTACAGACACAGCGACACATCTTCGCTGGCCCGGGCGTGCTGGAAGCACAGCTTGGCGATCTGGTCCCGGTAGGCCCCGTCCTGGCAGCGCCTCAGCGTGCGACTGCGGGTCGACAGACTCGCGGAGACCCGGCCCAGGTCAGCCAGCACCCGGTCGGCGTCCAGCAGGCTGGTCGGCTCGACCAACCGGGCGATGACCAGGTCGCGGAACACCTCATCACCCAGGGCGTCGAACCCCAAGTCGGTGTACACCCCGGCCAGGGCGTCGTACAGCACCGCCGAGGAGGTGCGCAGCACCTGCGGTGCGGCCACCACCGCGCGCCGGCCCACCGGCCCGGCCGGGTCGTCGAACAGCGTCGCCGCGGACGGTGCCGGCACCATCGCTGCTCGGGGCACCGGTATCGACAGTCCCAGGTCCAGCTCGCCCTGAGCGTCGCCCTCGAGCAGTTGGCGTGCCTGAGCCATCAGCAACCCGAGCTCGGCCCCGTCGTGCGCTGATCCCACGTGGCGCACGATCCGCCGCCGCCCGTCCACGGACTCCGCAATCTGTACCGCGGTCGCCCCCGAGGCCGTCCGCACCCGCCGGATCCACGCCATCCCACGATCCTAGGACCCCGATTAGTGCCTCAACGACGCACTAAGCCACCACATCGTGCCAGGTCATAGACTCGCCGGCCCGATAATCACGGACCGGTGACCCAACTCAGGTTCGTCGCCCGCCCCGAGCACGAGGTCGTCGACCTGGCCTGGCAGTGCGCCCAGCAACTACGCGCCGCCTACAAGCAGGCCGACAAGGCAGAGGGCCGCAAGATCGCCGAGCGCATCGTCGCCTCGTTCCCCTCCTGCCCGATCCCCGAAATCGCCCGCCTGGGCCGCACCCTGCGCACGTGGAAGGACGCGTTCCTGGCCTACTTCGACACCGGCGCCACCAACGGCGGGACCGAGGCCATCAACGGCCTCATCGAGCTCCACCGACGCATCGCCCGAGGCCTGACCAACTTCGAGAACTACCGCCTCCGCATGCTCCTCATCGGCGGAGGACTGAACCTATGACCCCACCCTCAAAGACGAAGAGCCGGCAAACAGGAGGTGCCTGCCAGCGGCGCTCGCGGGGAACGGCCCCACCCGCGTCTGCGCGGGCCGAGCCTCCTCACGACTACATCCTGACGGCACTTCGGACCACTTTTGGGCGATTACCCGGCCCGGAGACCTTCGCTCGTTTCGCATGTGGCGATGTGGCGCCAGTCATACTGTGCGTGTGGAAGACCCCGGACAGCTGCGCTACTACCCGTTGCTTGACTCCGTCCTCTTCGACGGCAGCCAGGACGAGGACCTAACCGCACGTGTGGTAAGTGCGACATCGGCCCTGCTGGTCGACCTCATCGTGCACCAAACTTTGCCAATTTTGTCGCAGAGCCAGATCATAGACAGCGCCTTCGTCTTCGACGTTGTTCGCGACGACAGCACGCATGACGCATTTCTTGGATTGATTGCCGACGGCTTGGTCCAGACGCGCTTTCTGCCCGCAGGCCTTGAGCAGCCGGTGGGCGAAGATCCGTTCACGGTGTTGAATGCCTTCGCGAGTCGCTTGCGCAGCCGTTTCAATTTTAGCGCCTGGCCCGAGTTGAATGATCGCGGCACGCGTGAGGACGTCTACGCCATCATCCGCGGCACTTCCAGTGCACCGCTTAGCGGTGAGCTAGGAGAGCGGCTAGATGCGTTACGAGCACTGGACAGGGCTTTTCGACGCTCTGAGGCAAGCGAGCAGGCTCAAGCAGTGGTGCCGAGAGAGCGGCTGGGCGCGCGTGTGCTGTCAGATTTCGGCACCCGTCCTGCTGGCCAGGAACTACGCGAGATGGGTAAGGCAGTTGAACGGCTGAGGCGTGAAGCGGGCCAAGACGATGAGGGGCGACCGCTCATCAATTTGGACGCGCGCAGTTCTTGGCGTTCGGCACTGCCAGAGGCAGCGGCGAGGCTTGGAGTCAGCGCTGAAGTGGTGAAGACCGCGTCAGACGTCGTAGACATGCATTACAACTGCGTTGTCGCACGGTCACTCGGCGCCGCAAGTTGCGCCGACGAGACGGTCGTACCTCGAATTCCGATTGGGCTACGAGATGCCGCTACACCTGTTGAATTTGACCAAAGGGCAACGTTTCTCTTAGACCTGAAGCCAGAACCACGGGTGCTCAGCTGGAACGCGGTGAGGGAGCGCCTGGCAACCCGCAGTTTCGACAGCCCGGAGGTCCGACTCGAGGCCCTCTTCATGGATCAACTCATGGAGATGGTCGACGGTCGGCGACTCGTTAAGGTCGTTGCCGCGACCCCTCGCAGGCTCTTGAGAGCGGCGCACGGCGGCGCATTAGGTGGCGTGTCGGGATACGTGGTGGGAGAGCACATGGGGTTGCTCGGGGCGGTGCTAGGGGGCGTGCTGGGTGAGGGGCTGACTCCGGACGAGTTCCTAATCGGTGGTCGGGCCGCTGGCCAGTGGGAGGAGATGGTGCGCAGCCGTGCAGTCAGTCGGCTACGCCGCTCTGTAGGCCTGACCTATACGGCGGAACGGGCATGACAGGAGCGCGACCCATCCGCAAGATCACAGAGCGGCTTCGCTACGAGAACTCATTCGTGCGCGTCTGGGACGACGACGTCGTATTCCCTAACGGTCGCTCCGGCTCCCATGTCCGTATTGAGAGCGCCCGCAAAGGCCGTGGTGCCGTGGTTCTCGTCCGCGCCGCTGATCGAATCGCCCTCGTGCGCGTATATCGCTATCCGACCGATGCCTGGGAGTGGGCGCTGCCGCGCGGATTCTCTGACGAGGAGGAATCAACAGCAACTGCCGTACGCGAAGTTGCCGAGGAACTGGGCCTAGAAGGGGTTTCTCCTCTACTCCTCGGAACGGTGACTCCTGACTCGGGCCTCATGTCGACACATGTGGACATTCACCGCGTCACTCTCGACGAACTGCCCACTACGGTCACTCACGATACCGAGGAGGTTCACGAGGTGGCTTGGGTCGGGGCGTCAGAGTTGCACCGCCGCATCACCGAAGGCCAAATCAACGACGCCTACACCCTGGCGGCAGTTGCCCTGGACTGTCTGAATCCTTGATCGACCAGGATGCTGTGCGTCATACCGGGCAACCTCCGGTGGTCGCACAACGTCCGTTCGTACGTGTGTGTTCGACCGCGACGAGCGCGTCCGACAATGATGAGATCGACGCCAAACGTCCGACTCTCGGCATGACAGTGATGTCACGTCCGCCCACGGACCGCCTCGATTCGGCCGCCTTCATCCCCAGCACCCGGCCCCAGCTCGACCACTACGTCTGCCGTCGCCACAGCCACCGGGTCGTGCTCGGCCACCACGACGGTATGCCCGTGGTCGGCCAGCGCGTGCAGCTGCGCCAGGAGCCGGTGCACGTCGGCGGGGTGCAGGCCGGTGGTCGGCTCGTCGAAGAGGTAGAGCGAGGCGCTGCGACGCTGCTTCTGCAGCTCGGTCGCGAGCTTGATCCGCTGCGCTTCGCCGCCGGAGAGCTCGGTGGCCGACTGCCCGAGCTGCAGGTATCCCAGCCCCAGGGCATCCAACGCTTCCAACGCCCGTGCCGCCGCCGGCACCTCCGCCAGCGCCTCCCGAGCCTCGCGCACACTCATCCGCAGCAGGTCCGCGACGGTGTGCCCCTGCCACCGCACCTCCAGCGTCTCCGGCCCGAACCGGTCGCCGTGGCAGGTCGGGCACGGGGCATACGTGCCGGGCAGGAAGAGGAGCTCCACCGCCACCGCGCCCTCGCCCCCGCACGTCGGGCACTGCCCGGCCGTGGTGTTGAAGCTGAAGCGTGACGCGGTGAAGCCGCGCTCCCGCGCCTCCGGCGTCGCAGCGAACGTCTTGCGCACCGCGTCCCACAGCCCGGTGTAGGTGGCCAGCGTCGACCGCGGCGACCGGCCGATCGGCTTCTGCGTGATCCGCACGACCCGCCGGGGAGCCCCCGCGCCCACGGCTCGCACCGATCCCGCCGGGGCATCGACCTCGCCCTCGTCCATCCCTTCGTCGTCCTCCCCGTCCGCCTCCACAGCCTCCTCGAGGTCCTCCACCCGCGCGAGCTGCGCCCCGACCACGTCGTGCACCGCGTCGAGAAGGCTCGTCTTGCCCGACCCGGAAACCCCCGTCACCACGGTGACGACCCCGAGCGGCAGGTCGAGGTCGACGCCCCGCACGGTATGCCGCCGCAACCCGCGCAGCTCCAACGTCCCGGACGGCTCCCGCCCACCGGCCGGGGCATCCTCGCCCAGCACCTCACCGGCGTGAACCGGCTCGTCCAGGTACGCCGCCGTCGGCGACTCCTCCACCCCGGCCAGCCCCGCGACCGGCCCGGACCACAGCACCTCCCCGCCGTCGCGCCCGGCGCCCGGCCCGACGTCGACCACCCAGTCGCACTGCCGCACGACCGCCATGTCGTGCTCGACCACGACGACCGTGTTGCCCGCCGCCACGAGCGCGCGCAGCAGCCGCATGAGCTCGTCGACGTCGCGCGGGTGCAGTCCCGCCGACGGCTCGTCGAGCACGTAGACCACCCCGAAGAGCCCGGACCGCAGCGCCGTCGCCAGCCGCAGCCGCTGCAGCTCGCCCGAGGACACCCCCGCCGCCGGCCGGTCCAGCGACAGGTGACCCAGCCCCAGGTCGAGCAGCAGCTCCAGCCGCCCGAGCAGGTCCTCCACCAGCACCTTCTCGGCCAGCGCCTGGGCGTCCTCGCCCTGGAGCTCCCCGCGCCGCTCCCGCAGCACCGACACCAAAGCGTCCACCGGCAGCGCCGCCGCCTCATCGATCGCCAGCCCCTGCCAGGTCACCCCCAGCGCGTCCGGGCGCAGCCGCCGCCCACGGCATACCGGGCACGGCCGCGTCTCGACGAAGCGCAGCATCCGCCGCCGCGACGTCGCGCTCCTCGTCTCGGCCAGGGTTCGCCGGACATACCTCGCGGCTGAGGAGAAGGTGCCCTGGTAGGGCCGGTTGATCCGCTCCGCGTCGCGCACCGGCACCACCGTGACCACCGGCTGCTCGTCGGTGAAGAGGATCCACTCCCGCGTCGCCGCGGGCAGCTCGCGCCACGGCGCGTCGATGTCGTGCCCGAGCGTGGCGACGATGTCGCGGTAGTTCTTGCCCAGCCACGCCCCCGGCCATGCCGCGATCGCGCCCTCGGCGATGGAGAGCGAGTCGTCCGGCACCATCGAGGCCTCGGTCGGCTCATGCTCCACCCCCAGCCCGCCGCAGCGCGGGCACGCACCCTGTGCCGTGTTCGCCGAGAAGTGGTCGGAGTCGAGCCGCTCCGCGCCCTCGGGGTATGCCCCGCACCGGCTCAGCAGCATGCGCAGCGTCGCCCCCGTCGTGGTCACCGTGCCCACGCTCGACCGCGCACCGCCCGCCCCACGGCCCTGCTCCAGCGCGACCGTCGGTGGCAGCCCGCCCACGTCGCGCACCTGCGGGTCGAGCGCGCCGTGCAGGAGGCGACGGGCATACGGCGCGACGGAGTCGAGGTAGCGCCGCTGCGACTCCCCGTGGATCGTGCCGAAGGCCAGGCTCGACTTGCCCGACCCGCTCACCCCGGTCACCGCGACGAGCGCGCCGCGGGGGAGGCTGACGTCGACGTCGCGCAGGTTGTGCAGCCGCGCTCCCCAGACCTCGATCCGACCGTCCATGCCGGTCAGGGTATGCCGGGGGCTCGCCAGCCCGACCGCGCCGGTCAGGCCGGCCCCTGCTCGCCGAAGGTCTCGCGCAGCGTCCGCTGCAGCCGCGGCCCGGCGTCGACCGTCACCGCGTCGGAGGTCGTCTCGATGCCCGCGTCGGCGAAGGCCCCGAGCACCGCCTGGATCACCGCGTCGGTGGCCTCCTTGGTCTCGAGCTGCCGGGCGCCGGACCAGAAGCGCAGCTCGAGCACCACCGCCTTGGTGCCGACTGCGGTGAAGAAGGCCTCCGGGGAGGGCTCGTCGAGCACCTGCGGCAGTGCCCGCATCGTGCCCACCGCCAGGTCCTGCGCGCGGGCGAGGTCGTCATCGTCCGCGAGCTCGATGGTGATCGAGCTGCGCACGTGCTCGTAGCCGGTCTGCACCGTGACCAGGTTGCTGTGCAGCACGCCGTTGGGCACCAGCACGAGCCGCCCGTCGAAGGTCCGCACCGAGGTCGAGCTGAGCCGCATCTCGACGACCGTGCCCGCCTGCTCCAGGAGCGCGATCTGGTCGCCGACCTCCGGTCGCGCGCCAGGATGATGATGCCGGCGAAGAGGTTGCCCAGCACGGTCTGGAAGGCGATGCCGGCCGCGATCGAGATGATCCCGACGCCGCCGAGGATGTTGACCGGCCGCACGCTGGGGAAGAGCACGGTCAGCGCGACGCCGATCCCGAGCGCCACGACGACCCAGCCGAGCAGCCGCCCGAAGACCTGCGCCGACTCCTCGCTGCGGCCGCGCCAGCGCAGCGCCCGGCCGAAGGCCATCCGCACCACCTGGCCCAGCAGCACCGACCCGACGAGCACCGCCGCCGCGACGGCGACGCCTTTCCAGGTGATCTCGGGCAGGCTCACGCGCGCTGCTCCGTCGGCGCCGCCTCGTCTCGGCGCGGGCCCGCGCACGATCTGCCGGCGACGCGCTCCCAGTGGTCCAGCGCCTCGGCATACTCCGGCAGCGCCACCGGCCGCAGCCGCTCGATGATGAAGAGCACCTGCCGCGGCACCTGCAGCGAGTTCTCCGCGTAGTGCAGGACCTCCTCCAGCGAGAGGTCGATGAGCTCCTCCACCCGCTGCGGGGTGTGAACGAGCCGGACGACTCCGTCGTGGCGCACCGCCCGGGGCAGGTCGCGCCGCGTGACCACCCGCCGCAGGATCCGGTGGATCTCGTCCATGACCTGGCTCGCGGTCGTCGGGTCGTTGATGCCCGGGCTCAGCGCCCGCTCGGCGATGTCGACGAGCTTGCGCATGCCGACCGCCGGGTCCTGGTTGAAGGCGCGGTCCTGCTCGACGGCGACCGCCCGGCGCAGCGTCGCGAGGTCGAGCTCGGACTCCAGCTCCTCCTGGTCGTCGCGGTGCTCGGCGACGGTGACCGGGGCTCCGGGCACGTCGAGGCCCCAGACGCGCAGCGCCGGCGCGCCCTCGGTGACGTAGCGCCCGACCGGGGTGAGCACCTGCACGACGGCGTCGCGCTCGGTCGCCCAGCGCACGAGCGAGCGGTGGTCGATCTCGACGACGTAGCCGTGCTCCTGCGACTCGACGGTCAGCGGCGCCTGCTGCTCCGGCTCGTCCCACCGCGCGTCGCGGCGCTGCGCGGTCGGGTCGTCCGAGCGAGGGAAGTAGCGGTCGGCGATCGCCATCGTCGACTCCCCGAGGTGGGACACGATCGAGGAGACCTGGATCGAGGTCGTGATGTGGTGGATGAACGCGAGGAACATCGCCACGCTCGCCAGCACCAGCAGGAAGCCGAGCGTGATCGAGATCTGCGGCACGAAGGCGGTGATGTCGCCCGTGTCGCCGCGCACCGACCGCAGCACGGTGAGGGCATACGTGAAGGTCGCGGCGAAGATGCCCAGCGTCGCCTGCGTGATCCGGCTGGAGAGGAAGTCGCTGAGCACGCGTGGGCTGAACTGGCTGCTAGCGAGCTGCACCACGACCATCGTGATCGAGAAGACGAGGCCGGTCACCGAGATCATCGCGCCGGCGATGTTGCCGAGCATGTCGCGCGCGCCGCCCGGGCCGCCCTGGAAGACGAAGGGCAGGTGCTCGTCGAAGGTCTTCTCCCACTCCGGCAGCAGCGCGCCGGTCACCGTGGCGAGCACGACGATGACCGTCGGCAGCATCCAGAACGGCCGCCAGAACCGGTCCCACCGGGTGATGCTGCGGGTCCTCGGCAGGACGCCGACGTCGTCGAGCTCCTCGGTGTCCTCGCGCCGGGAGTCGCGGTGGTTCGCCTCGCTCATGGTCGCCACAGCCTGTCAGGGGGTATGCCCGGCCGCACCTCGACCGGCACCCTCGCCGCTGGTCGTGGGTCGGGTGACGCCGGGGAGGCCGCTGCGCTCGCCCGCGAGGCGGGCGAGCAGCCCGAGCTGGGCGCGGCGCTCGTGGGCGAAGGTGACCCGCGGGGAGGAGTGCCAGGAGGTGGTGAAGAGCCACTTGGCACGGGCCAGGGCGGTGCGGTCGTGGGCGAGCATGGGCTCGAGCAGGGTGCGGGCCTCGGCGACCGGGTCGGTGCCGGTGCGGGTGACCAGGCCCAGGTCGTGGGCCTCGCCGCCGGGGACGAGCCGGCCGCTGAGGGTGAGCTCCTTGGCGACGTCGACGCCGACGAGCTCGGCGAGCGAGCGGATGCCGGTCATGTCGGGCACGAGCCCCCAGCGCACCTCGCGGACCGACCAGGACGCGTCAGGGGTGGAGGTGCGCAGGTCGGCGCCGAGCGCGAGCTGGATGCCTGCGCCGAGGCAATGCCCGTGGACCGCGGCCACGACCGGCACGGGCAGCCGACGCCAGGCCCAGCAGGCCTCCTGGAAGACGTTGGTGCCGCGCCACGGCCGGGGGAGGAAGCGGGTGCCGATGCCGACCGGGTCCGTCAGCGCTGCCCGCAGGTCGAGGCCGGCGCAGAAGGCCGGGCCCTCGCCGGAGAGGACGACCGCGCGGACGGCGTGGTCCCTGCCCAGGCTGCGCGCGGTGCGGACGAGGTCGTCGAGCATGCCCAGGGTGAGGGCGTTGAGCTTGTCCGGGCGGGCCAGCCGGACGTGCGCGACGCCGTCGGCCCCACGGTCGACGGTGACGTGCTCGCTGCGCTGGTGGGTCGGCATACCCCGCAGCATCCCAGACCCCGCCCCCACCGACCGGACGGAAGGTCTGGCCGGTGGGTGGGAGCCCGTCGGGGGACTCAGGACTCCAGCGCGGCGTCCAGGGTGATGTCGACGCCGGTGAGGGCCTTGCTCACGGGGCACTGCTCCTTGGCCTTCTCGGCGGCCTGCACGAAGGCGGCCTCGTCGAGCCCGTCCACCTCGCCGCGGACGGTGAGCGTGATGCCGGTGAGCTTGAAGCCACCGGCCGGGTCCTCGCCGAGCGAGACGTCGGCGGAGACGTCGAGCGCCTGCGGGGTGCCACCGGCCTCGGCGACGAAGGCCGAGAGCTGCATGGCGTAGCAGGAGGAGTGGGCCGCGGCGATGAGCTCCTCGGGGGAGGTGGCGCCGCCGGCGTCCTCGGCCGAGCGCTTCGGGAAGGACACGTCGTAGCTGCCGGCCTTCGAGCTGGCCAGCTCGACCGTGCCGTTGCCGTCCTGCAGGGAGCCGGTCCAGGCGGTGCGTGCGGTGCGAGTGGGCACGATGGGTCCTTTCGTCGGGGTTGCGCTGTCGTGGGCGTCAACCGGAAGGTATGCCGAGGCATTCCGAGCGCCGAGGCGCGGGCATACCCTCCGGGGCCGGGACAGACCTGACACGATGGGCGCATGCTGAGCGTCAACATGGTGACCATCGACTGCGTCGACCTGGAGCCGATGGTGGAGTTCTGGACCCAGGCGCTGCAGACCGAGGTGGCCGTCGACTGGGGCGACTTCGTCGTCCTGCGGGGCGAGCCGGCGGTGGGGCTGCAGCGGGTCGAGGAGGTCACGCCCGGCAAGAACCGGCTGCACCTCGACCTCTCCGGCGGTGACCGCGCCCCCGAGGTCGCCCGGCTCGTGGAGCTCGGCGGCGACGTCGTGCGGACCCACGACGTGGACGACTTCGGCTGGACGGTGATGGTCGACCCGGCGGGCAACGAGTTCTGCATCAGCGACCCGCAGGGGACGGGCGACGACGACGACGGCTCGGACGAGCAGGGGGAGACGGCGCAGGACGACACCGAGGCGCGGGACCGGCACGCCGACGAGGTGGCCGACCAGACCCCGGAGGAGCGGGCCGCCGGTGACGCCGCCGCGGCGCAGGCCGCGAGGGACGACGCCGCGGCGGACGAGCGATGACCGAGGCCGTCCCGGAGACCGGAGCCGGGGGCGACCCCGCCCCGCTCGTCCTGCTGCACGGCGTCGGCCAGGCGCCGATGGCCTGGGAGGACGTCGTCGTCGCGCTCTACGGCAGCCGGCGGCTGCTCACCCCGTGGGTGCCCGGCTTGCGCCCGACCGAGCAGCGGGTGCTGCCGCTCGACGACGCGGTTGCCGCGCTGGACCAGCAGCTCATGCTCGAGGGGATGCAGGGGGTCGACCTGTGCGGGCTGTCCTACGGCGCAATGGTCGCGACCCGGCTCGCGGCGGACTTCCCCGAGCGGGTGCGGCGGCTCGTGCTCATCGCCGGGCAGGTCCGCCCGCCGCGGATGCTCATGCGGGCCCAGGGCGCCGCGCTCAGGCTCGTGCCCGCGTCCCGCCTGGCCGACGCCGGGGTCTCGAAAGAACGGCTGCTGCAGGCGCTGGAGGTGGCGCGTTCCGCCGACCTGACCGACGCGCTCCCCAAGGTGCAGGCGCCCACGCTCGTGCTCGTCGGCGCCAAGGACAAGGCCAACCAGCCGGGCGCGCGGGCGCTGGCCGACGGCATACCCGGGGCGCGGCTGCGGATCGTCGAGGGCGCCGGCCACGCCCTCAACGAGGACGCCCCCGCCACCCTGGTCGACCTGCTGCGCGACTTCCTGGACGCCTGACGTCCCTCAGATCCCGAGGAATTCGCGGATGGCGGGAAGCTCGCGGCGGGCCTGCGCGAGCCCGGCGTCGTAGCTCGCGCGCAGCTTGGCGACGTCGCGCTCGCCGTTGCCGACCGGCATACGCTCCGGCACGAAGAGGTATGCCGCCCCGCTCGCCTCGAGCTCCCACAGCTCCTCCCGCACCGCGTTGTAGCGCTCCGCCCGCAGCGCCATCGCCTCCGGCACCGCGGGGTAGCGGCGGAAGTGCCGCCGCAGGTAGCCCAGCCCGCGCTGCGGCGTCTTGCGGTAGCCGCGCTCCTGCGTCAGCACGACGAGGAACTTCTCGAAGCCGTCGGCTCGCGCCGCGTCCAGCGGTATGCCTCCGGACGGGCCGAGCGCGCCGTCGACGTAGACCCTCCCGTCGATCGTCACCGGCGGCATGACCACCGGCATCGTCGAAGACGCCCGCACCCGCACCATGAGGTCGCGCATCGTCGCGAGGTCGTCGCGGCCCCAGTAGACCTGCTCCCCGCTGACCGCGTCGAAGGCGCCGATCCGCCGCTGCGCCGGGTGCGCGGCGAAGGTCGCGAAGTCGAAGGGCAGCGCCTGGTGCGGGAGGGCGGTCTGCTCGTAGATGTACTCCGCGTCGAACCACCCACGACCCCGCGCGAAGCTGCGCCAGTCACCGAAGCGGGGGTCGGCCGCGAAGTCGGTGAAGCTGTGTCGGGCGCGCCAGGCGTCACGCGACAGCGTGTTGCAGGTGTTGCTCGCCCCCGCCGAGATCCCACCCACCCAGCCCAGGTCGATCCCCGCCTCGAGCAGGGTCACGACCACCCCCGAGGTGTATGACGCCCGCATCCCTCCACCCTCGAAGACCAGGGCGGTGTCGCCCACCAGACGCCGCTGCTGCTCGGTCACGCAGGTCAGCCTAGGGGCTCAGGCGCCGGGGCTCGGACCACGGCCTGGGCCACCGGCAACGGTGACCTGCACGCCAAGAACCTGTCCGTCCTGCAGCGTGACGGCGAGTGGCGCGTCGCCCCGGTCTACGACGTGCCCAGCACGGTGCCCTACGGCGACCCGACCGCAGCGCTGCCCCTGGCCGGGCGCCGGGAGAACCTCACCCGCAGGGCCTTCCTCGAGCTCGCCGACGCCGTCGGGCTGTCGACCCGCGCCGCGAGCAGCGCTCTCGACGAGGTGCTCAGGGTCACGGCGCAGGTGGTCGAGGACGTGGAGGGCGCAGCGATCAGTCTGGACCCGCGCCGCCGCAGCGACCTCGTGCGCACCCTGCGGCGACGCCGTCGCGACCTCGGCGCCTGATCAGCAGCAGCAGGTGCCGCCGGTGCAGCCGCACCCGCCGCCGGAGGGCGCGCAGCACCCCTTGCCCTGCCAGGCCAGCACGCCCTCGCGCAGCGCGATGCCGGCGATGACCAGCCCGGCCAGCGGGTCGGCCCAGGACCAGCCGAGCGTCGCGTTGAGCAGGAGGCCGACGAGCAGCACCGCAGAGAGGTAGGTGCACAGCAGCGTCTGCGTGCCGTCCGCGACCACGGCGTTGGAGCCCAGGGCCCGGCCGGTCCGTCGCTGCGCCCAGGACAGGACCGGCATGACGACGAGGGAGGCGACGGCGAGCCCGATCCCCACCATCGAGGTCTCCGCCTCGCGCCCCGAGACCAGCGCTCGCACCGACTCCACCGAGACGAGGGTGGCCAGGGCGAAGAAGGCGATCGCCATCATCCGCAGCGCCTGCTTCTCCCGCTCCTCGGGCAGGCGGTGGCTGAATTGCCACAGCACGATGAGGCCGCTGCTCACCTCGACCACGGAGTCCAGGCCGAAGCCGACGAGGGCGACGGACCCGGCGACCAGACCCGCCGCGATCGCGACGACCGCCTCGAGCACGTTGTAGACCACCGAGGCCAGCGCGAGCAGCCTCGCCCGCCGCTGCAGGGTCCGGCGGCGGCCCGCCGCGCCGGGCGTCACTAGCTCGACCGACGTCATCGCCGCACCCCCGGTCCGCTCGCGGGGCACAGCACGACGGCGTCGCCGGTGGCGGCGAGCAGCTCCTCGGTGGCGGCGAGGAGCGAGGTGACCAAGGTGGGATCGGTCACGCTGAGCATCGTGGACCGGCCCACGCTCCGGGCGGACACCAGCCCGCAGCCGCGCAGGCAGGCGAGGTGCCCGGACACCGTGGACTGGGCCAGGTCGAAGTGCTCGGTCAGCTCCCGCACGTTGTGCTCGCCGAGCAGCAGGTGCCGCAGGATCGCCACCCGCGAGGGGTCGCTCAGCCCGTGGAAGAGCGCCGCGGCACGGACCGCCGCGTCACGCTCCGCCGTCCGCGTCGCCGCGTCACGCTCCGCGCCACGGACCGCCGCCTCACGCTCCGCCGCGCGGTCCGAGGCCAGCGCCGCGCTCATCGCACCGACCCCGCGTGCTCCCCGGCGCGCGGCCGGTCGACCCCCACGCCCGGCACGAAGCGACTCACCGAGGCGAGGTAGTCGGCATACCCCTGCCCGTGCGTGCGCCGCAGGTAGGGCTCCTCGACGACCCGCACCTGGAGCTGGACCGCGACGACGAAGAGGACCAGGCCCAGCAGCGAGCTGAGGGTGGGGACCATGAGGAACAGCCCGCCGACGGTGAGCACCATCATCGTGAAGATCGGGTTACGGGCGACCCCGAACGGCCCGGAGGTCACGAGTGCGGTGCGCTCGGAGTCGTCGACGCCGACCCGCCAGCTCGCGCCCATCGCCAGCTGCGTCCACACGGTCCCGGCGATCCCCGCCAGCGTCAGCGCGGTGCCGAGCGCGGCGACCCACGGCCGCTCCAGCGTGACGATCGGCGTCCAGCCCGCGATCGCGTCGACCGGCCCGAGGGCGACGAGCAGCGTGGCGAGCCCGAAGGTCAGCCCGGCCCACCACTCCACCGACAACGCCCGGCCGCTGAACCCCCGCAGTCCGTGGTCACCGGTGCGCCGCCACTGCACCCAGCTGCGCCAGCCGAAGCCGATCCCGGCATACAGCACGAACAACCCCAGCGCGAGCCACCCCATGGCCGCATCCTTTCATCGGAGAAACCGATGATAGCGGCTCTCAGCGATCAGTGGAAGCAGCGCGCATCAGCCGCGGGCCGCCAGCTCCGCCCGGGAGGACAGCACGCAGAACTGGTTGCCCTCGGGGTCGGCGAGCGTCACCCACCTCGATGAACAGCAGGGTATGCCCGGTCTCCGGGTCGTGGACGTCGGTCCCGGGAGGGGGCCGCGGGAAAGGCCCTGGCCGGTAGCGTCGGAGCCATGAAGGACTACTTCGCGGGGACGACCGCACCAACCGCGAGCGCATGCTCGCCGGGGACCTCTACATCGCCGACGACCCGGAGAGCGCGCAGGTCGCGCAGCGGGCGCTGCGGCTGCAGGCGGAGTATGCCCGGCGCACGGCCGAGGAGCCGGACACCGCCCGCGAGGTGCTCGAGGAGCTGCTCGGCGAGCTGGGTGAGGACGCCTACCTCAAACCGCCGGTCTACTGCGACTACGGCGTCCACACTCGGGTGGGGCCACGGACCTTCGCCAACTACGGGCTGGTGCTGCTCGACGTCGCGCCCATCACCATCGGTGCCGACTGCCAGATCGGGCCCAACGTGCAGCTGCTCACCCCGACGCACCCGGTCGAGCCCGAGCCGCGCCGCGACAAGCTCGAGGCCGCCGAGCCGATCACCCTCGGCGACAACGTCTGGCTGGGTGGCGGGGTCATCGTCTGCCCGGGCGTCACGATCGGCGACAACACCGTCGTCGGCGCCGGGGCTGTCGTCACCAAGGACCTCCCCGCCGACGTGGTCGCCCTCGGCAACCCCGCCCGGGTCGTCAAGCAGCTGTGACCTGCTCGGCGACCCGCCGCGCCCACTGACCCACGCCGATGAGGGTCGCCGAGGCCGGGCCGCACCAGTCGCCGTAGCCGAGGAGGAACAGCCCGGGCACCCCCGGCACGGTGGGCGTGCCGTCGGTCAGGACCTGCCCGTCGCGTCGTGGCAGGTCGAGTCCGGAGAGCCAGGACAGCTCGGGCCGGAAGCCGGTGCACCACACGACCGCGTCCAGGGGCCGCTCGACCCCGTCGGCACCGACGGCCCCGTCCCGGGTGAGGCGCCGCACCATCGGCGTCGCCACGAGGCCGCCTGCGTCGCGCGCCGCCCGCACCGGCGGCACCGCCACGATGTCGCCGAGCCCGCCGACACCCTCGCCCTCGCCGCGCAGCCGGGCGCTCGCGACGCGGAAGAGCTCGCGCCCGTCGACGTGGTCGGGCAGGTAGCGCGGCTCGCCCAGCGTCGCCCACGTCACCTCGGCGACCGGGAGGAGGTCGGCGGCGATCTGCGCGCCCGAGTTGGCCCCGCCGATGACGAGCACCCGTCGACCCGCGAAGGCGCGGGGACCGGCATACCGTGCGCTGTGCACCTGTCGACCACCGAACTCGGCGAGCCCCGGGACCGACGGGACGAACGGCCGCGACCACGTGCCCGTCGCGCCGATCACCGCGCGCGCCTGCCACGCCCCCGCGTCCGTGGTCACCTCGAAGGCGCCGCCGCGGCGCCGCACGTCGAGCACGCGGACGGGCCGTCGCACGGGCACGTCGTAGCGTTCCTCGTAGCGGGTGAGGTAGTCCACGACGTGGCTCGCGTCGGGGTTGTCGGCGCCCTCGACCGCGGGCATGCGCCAGCCGGGGAGGGAGGAGTAGGCAGCGGGGGAGAAGAGCCGCAGCGAGGGCCAGGTATGCCGCCACGCGCCGCCCGGCTCGTCCGCCGCGTCGAGCAGCACGTGCTGCACCCCGTGGCGACGGAGGTAGAAGGACGCGGCGAGCGCCGCCTGTCCACCGCCGACGACGAGCGCGTCGGTGTCGGCGGAAGTCACCGGGTCAGGCTAGGGGACGAGCTCGGGCTCGCGGTCGTGCTGCCGCTGACCGGCGCCGACCGGGGTGCGGGGCCGGACCGGACGCGGTGCCGGGGCCGGTCGGGTGACCGAGACCAGCCGCGGGCGCACCGCCGCCTCCCGGCTGCGCAGGACGCGCTCCCACAGGGCGCGGGTGCGGCGACGCAGCAGCCACTGGTCGGCGTCGATGACGGCCCGGAGCACGATGGCGCCGGTGAGCATGCCGCCGATGAGGTCGGAGGGCCAGTGTAGCCGAGGTAGTAGGCGACGGCGACCGCGTTGACCGTGATGAGCGCCAGCACCCAGCCGAGACGCCGCCTGACGCGGGAGTCCGGGTGGGAGTAGATGACGATGAGGTAGGCCGCGGCGCCGTAGATGAGGATCGCCTCGGCGGCGTGGCCGGAGGGGTAGGTCATGCCGTACCAGCCGTGCTCGGCGGCGCCCCCGTTGAAGAAGCGGCCGGAGACGTCGTCGGCCTTGGGGGAGGTGCGCGCGAGGACGATCTTGAGGCCGCCGACCACGCCGTAGAACCCGGCCTCGACCGCGCCGGCGATGAGGATCGGGCGCCAGGTGCGGTGCTTCCAAGCCAGGGTGAAGGCGACCGCCAGCAGGATGGGCAGGCAGACCGCCTGTCCTGCGACGGCGTTGGGGACCTGGTCGAGGAAGTCGGTCCAGCGCGGGGTGAGCTCGTCGGACCAGAAACCGTGCAGGGAGCGGTCGAACTCGCGCAGCGGGCCGGCGACCAGAGCCGTCACCAGCACCAGCATGCCGATGAGCACCGGCAGACTGGTCAGACGACGAAAGGTCAGCATTCTTTACCCCACGGTAGTTGGATTCCCTGTGATTTCCCTGATGCGCTCCCCTGGGCATCCTGGCATCCCTAGGATAGCGAACTTCGCAGGTCAGTGCTTGTGGAGACGGATTGTGGCGGTGGTCACAGAAATCTGACGACGCGGGGGCGTGGCACGATGCGAGGTATGCACCTGGTGGAATTCCTGAAGCACGTCGCCGCCGGTCAGCTCATCGAGGCGGGCTCGGACGCGCACGCCTTCATGCACGGGGCGAGCCAGGAGGCGCTGCGCGTCGTGGCCGAGCTGAACGGCGCATACCACCCGCCGGAGGAGGTCCGGGCGCTGCTCGGCGAGCTCACCGGGCGGGAGGTGCCCTCTTCGGTGACCGTCTTCCCACCGTTCTACAGCGAGTTCGGCAAGAACCTGGTCCTCGGCGAGGGCGTCTTCGTCAACATGGGCTGCCGCTTCCAGGACACCGGCGGCATCACGATCGGCGACCGGTCGCTCGTCGGGCACGGCTCGACGATCACCACGCTCAACCACGGCGTGGACCCTGCTCGGCGTGGCGACATGATCCCGGCCCCGGTGCGGATCGGCCAGGACGTCTGGCTCGGCGCGAGCGTCACCGTGGTGCCCGGCGTGACCATCGGCGACGGCGCCATCGTCGGTGCCGGCGCGGTGGTCACCAAGGACGTGCCCGCCCGGACGGTCGTCGCCGGGGTCCCTGCACGGGTGGTCCGCTCGATCGACGACTGAGCAACGGGCATACCCCTGGGCGTGCCGACGCCGCGCCAGTCGAGACCGGCTCCAGCGTTCACGTGAACGCTGGAGCCGTCGTGGGCCGGAGTGTCGCCGGGACAGGCGCCTCGGCCGGCTCACACCAGCGTGACGGTCACGTGCCGACGAGCGCTCGCCGCGAGCCCACGGTCACGGGTCCACAGCGGGCACCCGAGCGCGGCGGCGACGGCGACGTACGCGGCGTCGTAGCTGGTCAGGTTGTCGCGGAGCGTCCAGACGTGGGCACGAAGGGCGGCTGTGCTGGGGTGTCGGCGCAGGGCGAGGTCGTCGAAGTCGGCGAGAGCGTCCTGCGCGCGGTGGACGCTCAGGTGCCCGCCGAGGGTCAGGCCGCGAAGCGCGCTGACGACCTCGTGGTCGACGAGGTCGGGTGCGTGGAGCACCTCCGCGGCGAGCTTGGACCGGAGAGGAGCCAGCTCGCGCTGGGTGAGGGCGTCGACGACCACCGAGGCGTCGACGACGATCATCGGGAGTCGCGGTCGGCGCGGATGATGTCGACGGCCGACACGGCGCTCGACTCCGACCGCGCGTCCACCCTGGCCAGGACCTCTGCGAGATCGGGGGTGGCGACCTCGCGCTGGAGGAGATCGCGCAGGTATGCCGTCAGGCTCTGGCCGCGCCGGGCCGCGCGGGCGGCCAGCTCGTCGCGCGTCGCGGGATCGACACCGCGGATCTGCAGCAGGGTGGATGCCATGCATACAGATTACATCCACACGGGTGCACGACCGGGACGAGCCCCGGCTACCGTGAGGCGGGTGAGCACCCCGGGCGACGAGACCTATGACGTCGTCGTGGTGGGTGCCGGGTCGGCGGGCGCCGTCGTGGCGCACCGGCTGACCGAGGACGGTTCGCGGCGGGTGCTGCTGCTGGAGGCCGGTGGGCGCGACATCTCGCCGAACGTCCGCATCCCGGCGGCCTTCTCCCGGCTCTTCGGGTCCTCGGCCGACTGGAACTACCGCACCACGCCGCAGCCGGAGCTCGCTGGCCGCTCGATCTACTGGCCGCGCGGCAAGGTGCTCGGCGGCTCGTCCTCGCTCAACGCGATGATGTGGGTGCCGGGCTTCGCCGCCGACTACGACCGCTGGGCCGAGCTCGCCGGTCCGACGTGGGGACCGGACGAGGTCGCGCCGCTGCTGCAGGGCACGCTCGTCTCGGTCGAGGAGCAGCGCGACCCGAGTCCGCTCACCCGTCGCTTCCTGCAGGCCGCCGGCGAGGCCGGGTTCGCGGTCGAGGAGGCCAACGCCGCGGCGCCCGACGGCTTCGCGCAGACCCGCGTCACGCAGCGGCGCGGCGCGCGCTCGAGCACGGCACAGGCATACCTGCGACCGGCGCGGCAGCGCCCCAACCTGGACGTGCGCACCCATGCGCACGTGACGCGGGTGACCTTCGAGGGCCGGGTGGCGACCGGGGTGGAGTATGCCGTCGGCAGGGTCCGGCGGGCCGCGACCGCGCGGCAGGCGGTCGTGCTCTGCGGCGGCGCGGTCAACACGCCGCAGCTGCTCATGCTCTCGGGCATCGGCGCCGGCGCCGAGCTTCAGGAGCACGGCATCCCGGTGCTCGTCGACGCCCCCGAGGTCGGCAAGAACCTGCGCGACCACCTGGTCGGCGGGCTCATCGCGCGCACCTCGGCGGACACGCTCGCGTCCGCCACCTCGGCGGCCAACCTGGCGCGCTACGTGCTGCGGCGACGCGGGATGCTCACCTCCAACATCGCCGAGGCCTACGGGTTCGTGCGCTCCCGGCCAGAGCTGGACGATCCGGACCTGGAGCTGATCTGGGCCCCGGTGGCGTATGCCGACGAGGGGCTGCACGGCATACCGGAGCACGGCGTGACGCTAGGCCCGATCCTGCTCCAGCCGCGCAGCCGCGGCACGATCAGCCTCGCGTCGGCGGACCCGTTCGCGCACCCGGTGATCGACCCCCGCTACCTCAGCGACCCCGAGGGTGCGGACCGCGCGACCCTGCTCGCCGGCCTGGCGATCGCCGAGCGGATCCTTGCCTCACCTGCGCTGCGGGCCGTGACGGACGGCACCTACGTGCGCCCGGTCGGTGGCGAGCGGCTCAGCGCTGAGGAGCGCGCCGCCGTGGCGCTGGAGCAGCACGCGCACACGCTCTATCACCCCACGTCGACCGCCCGGATGGGCACCGATGCCGCGTCGGTGGTCGACCCCGAGCTGCGGGTGCGCGGCGTCGAGCGGCTGCTCGTCGCCGACGCCTCGGTGATACCCGAGATCATCCGCGGGCACACGCACGCGCCGAGCGTGGTCATCGGGGAGCGCGCGGCACAGCTGCTGCGGGCGTCGAATGGGCGCTTCTGAGCTCGAGGAGGGCCTCCGAGGTCACGCCCGGCGTGCGGCCTCATCGTGGGAATGCCCTCGACCACCACGCGCACAGCCGCTGGACCGCGGTCACCCCCACGTCACCACGTCCACCCCGTGCCCGGGCGCCCGGGCGAACTTCTGGTCATCGGTGAGCAGCCGCATACCAAGCGCCTCGGCCAGCACGATGTAGAAGGCGTCGTAGGCGGTGGCGTTGTGCCGGAGCTCCAGGACGCTACGCTGCATCGGCGCCATGGGGTAGCGGATCAGCGGCAGATCGGCGAAGTCGGTCACCATCTGCTCGGCGCGCTTGTCGCTGGTCCGCGTGCCTGGCTGTGCGCTGATGAGCAACCCCCGGATCGCGGACGCGACCTCGGCGTCGATGAGCGCTGGGGCGTGCAGGTGCCGCTCGGCACGTAGGTGGTCGCGCAGCGGGGCGTCACCCGGTCGGTTCTGCAGCAACCGCACGACGAGCGAGGCGTCGACGACCGTCATCGGTGGTCGGCGTCGATGGAGTCCCTGATCTCGTCGCTGGTGGCACCCTGCGGTTCGCGGGTGCCGATGCGGTCCAGGACCTCGGCCATGGAGGGCCGCGTGACGTCGTCGTGGATGAGCTCGCGCAAGTAACTCGAGAGCGACATGTTGCGCGCAGCCGCGCGTGCCCTCAACGTCCGCGCGTCGGCCGCCGGGACGTCGCGCACCTGGATGATCTCGCTGGACATGGCGCTACTCTACAGCGTCTTCATGAAGTATGCATGCAGTGGCTGAGCTCCAGCAGGACCGCTGCCATACCTCCGCCGTCCGATGAGCCGCAAAGGTCGATCAGCCGCTCGGCGGCAACGCCACCAGGTCGAGGGCACCCTCCAGGCCGGCGAAGTCGTCGGGGTTCCGCGTCAGCAGCGGTATGTCGTGCCGCACCGCCGTGGCCGCGATCTGCAGGTCCATCCGCCGCGGACGGGGGTTGCGGCCATGCTCGCGGACCAGGGTGGCTAGGGCTTCGTAGTACTCCGCCGCGAGCAGGTTGAAGGGGAGCACGTCGAAGACCTCGAGGATGCTGCGGATGCGCTGGCGTCGCCGGGTCTGCTCCACCAGGTCGTCGGTGGCCGTGATGCCGTAGTGCAACTCCCCGACGGCAATGACCGGCACCGCGAGCTCGTCGGCGTGGTCGCGCAGCTGCGCGGCGGAGGGCGGCTCGATGATGGCCGAGGTGTCGAGCAGGGCACGCCGAGCGGCCGTGCTCATGCGCCGGTGCTCTGGCGCGCCCACGGGTCGCGAGGAGTGTCGTCGTCCTGGCGGATGTCTGCCAGCCAGCGGCGGGCGTCGTCTCTGCTGAGCGGCGTGTAGGCCAGTGCGTCGAGGGCGTCGGCGGCAGGCACGAAGGCACGCCGGCCCGTGTCGCGCTGGTGGGGGACGACGTCGGCGACCGCCCGGCCGTTGACCGTCACCACGAAGGACTCCCCAGCCGCCACGCGACGCATGATGACGGCATTGTCGTTGCGCAGGTCGGACTGGCGAATCTCTGTGGTCATAGCGTTATCGTAGCGAATCTGTAGCTACCGGGCTCTCGATCTCGTCCACACGGCCGGCGTCTGGCTGATTCAGCACCTGCGTCTTGTCCGCCAGCGGAAACTGATGGCGTCACCAGACTCCTGTCGCCATGATCGAGGGATGGCGGAGGCGTCGCGCACCTGGTCCACGGAGGACGGGGTTGTCCTGCGCGACGTTGCGCCCGGACGGGGCCTGGTCGCTTCGCCTGCCGGACGCGGGCCCGTCGGTCTGGCGTCGGCTGCTGCACCGCGCGACCGTCGAGCTCCACGGACCGCTCCTGGCGTCGTGCCCCGCGAACCTCGATCCGGAAACTGCCGCGACGCTCAGCGATGCCGGCTTCGAGCGGATCCGTCAGGAGGTGGTCTGGCGCCTCTCGCTGGCTCGGCTGCGCGCACTGCCCCGAGTGCACACCGAGCACCGTCTCCTGCCCGTCACCGAGGTCGATCTCGCGGAGGCCGCGGCGCTCGACAACCGCATCCGGCACGACATACCAGGCACCCAGGCGTGGACCGCGAGCGCCGAGGAGTTCCGTGCCACGCTGGACGATCCGGAGTTCGACCCGGCTCTCTACCGCGTGGCTCGGCACCCTGGGACGGGCAGTCTGGACGGTCTCATCAGGGTATGGAGTCGCTCACCGGAGCCGCGCCTCGGCTGCCTCGGCGTGACGCGGCCCTGGCGGCGGACCCGCCTGGCGCTCGCGCTCGTCCAGGACGTGGCCCGCACCTTGGAGAGCCGGGGCGTCACGCACCTCGTGACCGAGACCGACACCACCAACCGTGACTCGCACGGCATGGCCGCCCGGCTCGGGGGCGAGGTGCAGAACGAGACGGTCGAGTGGCGCCGACCTGCGTGAGAGTTCGACGAGGCGCGCGACGAGCGCGGGCGAGCGGCCAGGGTGGCGCGGGTCAGGCCAGCGGGTTGACCCACCGGACCTCGGGGAAGCGGGCGAAGTCCGAGTCCGCCGAGACCACCGCGACGCCGTGCTCGAGAGCTAGCGCTGCGAGCTGGGCATCCGGGACGAGGTTTCCGGTGACGTGGTGCCGCTCGGAGATCTCTGCGTAGGCCGCGACGGTGCGACCGGTGGTGGGCGGCACCCAGACCGTCGGGGCGGCCAGCCAGCGGTCGACATACCCCTGCGCGGCCGTGGCCGAGAGAGGGTGCTGGGCGATGCGCGGATGGGTGGCGATCCGCAGGAAGGCGCCGATGGTCTGCCACGGCAGGCCGATGCGTTCATGTCCCGAGACGGCATCCGTGAGCCAGGCCGACGCGCCGTCCCAATATGGGCTGTCCTCGTCGATGGCGTAGAGCAGCATGTTGGCGTCGACGATCACGGCGCCTCGTCAAGCAGGTCGAGGACCTCGCCGATGTTGCGCACGTCGACCTTGAGGCCGAGCTTCGTCGAGTGGTGCTGGTAGGGGGACGGCGGCTGGTCGGGTGCGGACATGCCGCGACGGGCGAGTGAGTTCACCGCCTCGCTCGGGCCCATGCCACGCTCGCGCCGCAACCGGTCGACCTCCGCTGCGACATCATCGCTCAACGTGATCGTCGTCCTCATGCACTCACGCTAGCATCATGATGCGGCCTCAGCAGAGGGGAGAGGGCAACTCCTTTCAGGCAAAGTCGTCGCGCACGATTGACCCACCGTCCTGGGGCGACGTCGACAGGAGAGTTCAGGGCCCGAGCAGCGCGAGCGGGACGACGGCCACACCGTCACGCCGCCGATACGCGCGACTGCCGGTCGAGAGCACCAGCGTGTCCACGCAGTCGGCCCCCATCTTGTCGCGCAACCAGTGCAGGTGCTTGACATCGGCATCACCCACCTCGCGAGACCACTTGACCTCGACTCCCAGGACTTGGCCCTCGGGGCCCTCGACCACGAGGTCGACCTCGCGATCACCCTGACGGGTGCGAAGATGTCCCACGCGGGCGCGCGCCCGCTCGGCAGCCACGCGCACGGACAGAGTGGCCAGAGACTCGAAGAGCGGACCCGTCAGAGCCCGTCCCCGAGTTCCCTGCAGCGAGGCGGCGCTGTGTCTCAACATGCGAGCGGCGAGCGCCGGATCGACGAGCTGATGCTTCGGGCCGACCTGCAGCGGCGCGAACGGGTTGGCCGAGGGGCTCCAGCCCGGGACAGGGTCCAGCACGAAGATGCCCGTGAGGTGGTCTCGATAGGTGATCGTGGTGGTCTTGGCCGGTTGCGAGCCATCACCAGCGGTCGAGGCGTCGAGGATCTTGGAGTAGGCCGTGGTGCTCGACGACGCTGCAGCGTAGGCGGTGAGCCAGCGACGCAGCGTCTCCTTGCGACGCACCTGCACCCCGCTCTCCGGCAGGTCGCGGTCGATGATGGCCGCCACATAGGCGTCGAGCAGGTCCCGCTGCACCTCGGGAGCGGCCGCTCGGATGCCAGGGAAGCCACTCTCGGTGATCTGAGCGAGGTAGTCGCCAGCTCGGAACGTAGTACTGCCCGACACGTCGCTCGAGCCCGTGAGCAGCCCTGACAGGCTGACGCTCCACCGCGTGGCCCCTCGCTCGAACAGTGCCATGGGTCGCATCCGGCGCGTCAGGATCCTCCCTGCGCCCGAATGCGTGTCCACACCAGACCTCAGTCCGGCGCTCCCCGTCAGCAGGGCAGAACCTGGATCGGCGCCCGCGTCGACCCATCGTCGCACGACGTCCCAGCTGGCTGGGTGCCGCTGCCATTCGTCGAGAAGGACCGGGGTGGCCGTGTCTCGAATGGCCCGCGGATCAGCCTGAAACGCCGCGAGGTCGTCGGGGTCGTCGAGGAAGTAGGTGGTGCGCGCGCGCCGCCGCGCGGTGTCGGTCTTCCCGACGCCCTTGGCGCCCTCGAGGGCGATGGCAGGAGAGAGCGGCAGGAGTCGATCCAGCTCATCGTCCATCGCTCTGCGTTGGTAATCCACGGGCACTACACTACTCTCAGTCGCCTTGTTACGCTACGTTTAGTCGCATCGCTGCACTACTGTTGGATGTTCTCCCGTGCGAGCGCGACCGCACACGGCCAGGCGGGGAACAATCTGGTCGACACCACAGTTGAGCCTAGTGAACTCAACTTCACTGAGCCTTGGCTTGACAACACGCCGGCCACTCACCAGAGTTGAGTGCAGACGTATCAACCCGGGCGCACGAGGTGCGCCACGACATTCCAAGGAGAGCAGTTCATGGGACGTGCAGTCGGAATCGACCTCGGCACCACCAACTCGGCCGTCGCCGTGCTGACCGGTGGCGAGCCCGAGATCATCGCCAACGCCGAGGGTGGGCGCACCACCCCCTCCGTCGTCAGCTTCGCCAAGAACGGCGAGGTGCTCGTCGGTGAGGTCGCCAAGCGGCAGGCCGTCACCAACGTCGACCGGACCGTCCGCTCCGTCAAGCGCCACATGGGCACCGACTGGAGCACCGAGATCGACGGCAAGAAGTACACCCCGCAGGAGATCAGCGCCCGCACGCTGATGAAGCTCAAGCGGGACGCCGAGTCCTACCTCGGCGAGGACGTCACCGACGCGGTCATCACCGTGCCGGCCTACTTCGACGACGCCGAGCGGCAGGCCACCAAGGACGCCGGTGAGATCGCGGGCCTCAATGTCCTGCGCATCGTCAACGAGCCGACTGCAGCGGCGCTCGCCTACGGCCTCGACAAGGGCAAGGAGGACGAGCTCATCCTCGTCTTCGACCTCGGTGGTGGCACCTTCGACGTGTCCCTCCTCGAGGTGGGCAAGGACGCCGACGACGGCTTCGCGACCATCCAGGTCAAGGCCACGCACGGTGACAACAAGCTCGGTGGTGACGACTGGGACCAGCGCATCATCGACCACCTGGTCACCACGGTGAAGAACCAGTCGGGCGTCGACCTCAGCAACGACAAGATCGCGCTGCAGCGGCTCAAGGACGCGGCCGAGCAGGCCAAGAAGGAGCTGAGCTCGAGTTCGAGCACCTCCATCAACCTGCAGTACCTCTCCATGGGTGAGAACGGCCCCATCCACCTGGACGAGACCCTCACCCGCGCGCAGTTCGAGCAGATGACCTCCGACCTCCTCGACCGGGTGAAGCAGCCCTTCGAGCAGGTCATCCAGGACGCCGGCATCAAGGTCGACCAGATCGACCACGTCGTCCTCGTCGGTGGCTCGACCCGTATGCCCGCCGTCGTCGACGTCGTCAAGAAGATGACCGGCGGCAAGGAGCCCAACAAGGGCGTCAACCCGGACGAGGTCGTCGCCGTCGGCGCCGCCCTGCAGGCCGGTGTCCTCAAGGGCGACCGCAAGGACGTGCTCCTCATCGACGTCACCCCGCTGAGCCTGGGCATCGAGACCCAGGGCGGGATCATGACGCGGCTTATCGAGCGCAACACCGCGATCCCGACCAAGCGCTCCGAGGTCTTCACCACGGCCAGCGACAACCAGCCGTCGGTGGGCATCCAGGTCTACCAGGGTGAGCGCGAGATCGCCGCGCACAACAAGCTGCTCGGCAACTTCGAGCTCACCGGCATCGCCCCGGCCCCCCGCGGCGTCCCGCAGATCGAGGTCACCTTCGACATCGACGCCAACGGCATCGTGCACGTGTCCGCCAAGGACCGTGGCACCGGCAAGGAGCAGTCGATGACGATCTCCGGTGGCTCCGCGCTGCCGAAGGACGAGATCGAGCGGATGATCAAGGACGCCGAGGCGCACGCCGAGGAGGACAAGGCTCGCCGCGAGGAGACCGAGACCCGCAACACGGCGGAGCAGCTGGTCTACTCGACCGAGAAGTTCCTTGCCGACTCCGGCGAGCAGGTGCCCGCGGACACCCGCGGCCCGGTCGACACCGCGCTGACCGACCTCAAGGACGCGCTCAAGGAGGACAGCGGCGCCAGCCTGGACGACATCAAGGCCAAGATGGAGACCCTCTCCACCGAGAGCCAGAAGATGGGCTCGGCGATGTATGCCGCGCAGTCCGAGGGTGCGCAGGGTGACGCCGGTGCTGGTGCCGGCTTCCCCGGCGGCGCCGAGGGTGGCCCCGACGCCGGTGCCCAGCAGGGCTCCGACGAGGACGTGGTCGACGCCGAGGTCGTCGACGACGACGAGGACACCAAGTGACCGACCAGCCGCACGGCACCCACCCCGAGGGCGCTCCCGACGAGGAGCGCCCCGGGGCGGGCCCGGTCATCCGGGACAAGCGCCGCATCGACCCCGAGACGGGCAAGCTGCGGCAGACGACGGAAGGTGCAGGGTCTGTGACCGACGAGAAGGACGAGCAGGGCGCGCCCGAGCAGCAGGTGACGGAGGAGGGCCAGGCCCCCGAGGCTGGCCCCACCGCCGACGCCGCTGAGGGCGCCGAGAGCGACACCCACCCGGACACCCTCCTGGCCGCGGAGCGGCTGGAGGAGATGCGCCGGATGCAGGCGGAGTTCGTCAACTTCCGCAACCGCACCCAGCGCGAGCGGGAGGCCGACCGCGGCCGGGCGACCGGCGCCGTCGTCGAGGCGTTGCTGCCGGTGCTGGACGACGTGCACTCCGCCCGGGAGCACGGCGACATCGCCGAGGGCAGCCCGTTCGCGGCGATCGCCGACAAGTTGGAGCAGGCCCTGGGTCGCTTCGGCGTCGAGCGGGTCGGCGCGGTCGGCGATGTCTTCGACCCGACCGTCCACGAGGCGCTGATGCACCTGCCGGCCGATCAGGCCGATCTGCCCGAGGACGCGACCGAGATGACGATCGTGCAGGTCATGCAGCCCGGCTTCAAGGTCGGCGAGCAGGTCGTGCGCGCTGCGCGCGTCGCCGTCGCGGACCCGAGCTGACGGGCATACCCACGCAACATCTTGCACGAAGGAGGAGGTGAGCATCGATGGTGAACCAGGACTGGTTCGAGAAGGACTTCTACGCGATCCTCGGCGTCAGCAAGGACGTCGACGCCAAGGAGCTGAAGAAGACCTACCGCAAGTTGGCGCGACAGCACCACCCGGACAACAACCCGGGCGACGCGGCTGCCGAGCAGCGGTTCAAGGACATCGGTGAGGCCTACGCGGTGCTCTCCGACGCCGAGCAGCGCAAGCAGTACGACGCCGTGCGCGCCATGGGCGGCGGGGCCCGCTTCACCGCGGGCTCCGGCGGCCCGGGCGGAGCCGGTGGCGGCTTCGAGGACGTCTTCGCGCAGATGTTCGGCGGTGCCGGTGGCGCGCAGAACGTCCGCTTCGGCCAGGGCGGTGCCGGCGGAATCGATCTGGAGGACCTGCTCGGCGCCTTCGGTGGCGCGGGCGGCTTCCAGCAGCAGGGCGGCCAGGGCTTCCCGGGAGGGTTCCCGGGCGGCGCGCAGGGCTTCCCCGGCGGCGGTGGGTTCACCGGTCAGGGACGTGGCGGGAGTATGCCCCGCGGCCAGGACGTGGAGGCGTCCACCACGCTCGACTTCCGGTCGGCGGCGAGGGGCGACACCGTCACCCTCTCCAAGCCCGACGGCGGGCGGATCACCACCCGGATCCCGGCCGGCGTCAAGGACGGCCAGCGGATCCGGCTCAAGGGCAAGGGCATGCCCGCGCCGATGCAGGGCGGCGAGCCCGGTGACATGTACCTCAAGGTCACCGTCACCCCGCACCCCGTCTTCGGCCGCGACGGCGACCACCTCACCCTCGACCTGCCCGTCACCTTCTCGGAGGCGGCGCTGGGGGCGACCGTGCGGGTGCCGACCCTCGACGGCAGCACCGTCAAGGTCAAGGTCGCGTCCGGCACGCCGTCGGGGCGGGTGCTGCGGGTCAAGGGCCGCGGCATCCAGACGACGAAGGGCACCGGCGACCTGCTCGCCAAGGTGCAGGTCATGGTCCCGCAGCGGCTGTCCGACGAGGCCCGGCAGGCCGTCGAGGCGCTGCGGGCCGAGGAGGGCGACAGCGACCCCCGTGCCGACCTGATCCGGCAGGCGCAGGGCTGAGCCGTGGTCGACCGCGACACCCCCGTCTACGTCATCTCGGTCGCCGCCGAGCTGGCCGGGATGCACGCCCAGACGCTGCGGCAGTACGACCGGCTCGGACTGGTCACGCCCTCGCGCACCCGGGGCGGGGGCCGTCGCTACTCCTCGCGGGACGTCGACCGGCTGCGCGAGGTGCAGCGGCTCTCCGCCGAGGGCGTGAGCCTCGCCGGCATCCAGCGCATCATGGAGCTGGAGGTGCAGGTCGAGGCGCTGCGCGACCGGGTCGCCCAGCTCCTTGCGGACAACCAGCGGCTGCACGACCACGCCGCGCAGGGCGGCCGGGTCTTCGCCGCTGACCTCGGGGGAGAGGTGGTGGCGGTGCGGGCCGGCCAGCGACCCCAGGGTCGGAGCACCACGGCCCTCGCGCTCTGGCGGCCATCCGGGTTGACCACTTGACGGAGGCGCAGAGCCGACACCGGCTGGGGAACGAACTTCAGAGACCTTTGAGAAGTTCCGCGCTCGGGGCGTTCATCAGTGTCGCGACGCCACGCCACGCACCGAGAACGGCCAGCACCCCGGCGACTGCCGGGGTGGCCAGCACCGGCCACCAGACAGGGATCGTCGCGTCGGCGGCGCCCAGGCCGGGCACCCGGTCCGCCCCTACCGCCCCGACGATGCCGGCGCCACCGAGTCCGATGATCACCCCCAGGCCGCCAAGCAGCGCCCCGATCAGCCCCAGTTGCACGAACAGGGCGGACCGCAGCTCCGCGGTGGACCATCCCGTCGCTCGAAGCATCCCCACTTCCTCGCGCCGACTAGCCGACCAGGAACTCGCCACTGCGCCCATGGTGACGGTGAGCAACAGCCCGACCCCGGCGAGCAGGAGCCATCCCACGATCCGGAGGGCATCGATCAGTGCTGGCAAGGACTGGAGACGCTGGGCCAGGCTCTCGGCCGCGTAGCCTTGGTCCTGCAGACGCTCAGCCACTGCAATGCTGTCCTCGACGGACTGCGCCTGAAGGTAGATGACGTCCCATTGTGTGTCCAGGGCACCATCGGCACCGGTTTCCTGCAGTGCGACCAAGTCCTCGAAGGTCCCGGTGGACACGTAAGCCACGTTGTTGCCCTGGTCGAACAGCGATTCGCCATCATGAACCCCTGTCACCTCCCAGGTGCGTTGGACTGATTCGCCTTCGTTCGGCCCCGTCCGCCTCGTCGCCTCGACGGACACGTCATTGCCGATCAGCTCGCTGAGGTCGGTCCCGGACACCGATGAAGGCATCACCACCTCACCGTCACCGAGACCGGCGTCCGCTCCTTTCCAGGCGTCGCCGGCGATCTGGGGGTAGTAAGGGGTTGCCCAGAAGGCGATTCCGGAGACCGATCGGTGGGCTCCCTCTGCCGCTGGAATGCTAAAGCCGACCTGACCCCACGGCATGACGGACTCGATGTCATCAGCGGCCTCGGCGGCCCGCACGGTCTCGGTGGTGAGTGGCCGAGCGTCACCGGAGACAGTGACACTGGAGACTTCGACGATGGCGGAAGCCGAGTCATCGCCCAGGTCCAGCAGATACCCCCGGGCGGCGGAGGCTGCGATGGAGGCGACCATGATGGCGATGCCGATGCAGCAGGACAATCCGAGCAGCAAGGCGCGTTGTCGTGTCATCCAGTGGCGTCCGCAGAGCCATCCATACGTCCAGGGGCTCACTTGCCGACCTCCACGTCCCGATGTGCCTGTGGCACGGGTCCATGATGGGCGGCGAAGAGCAGGCTGGCGCCGCCCCCGACGTGCTCCTGCAGAAGTTCGATCATCAGGTCCGCTGTCCTCGCGTCGACGTTGCTCGTGGGTTCGTCCGCAAGAATGATCGAAGGGTCCCGGATCAGAGCCCGGGCCGTGGCGACCCGCTGCTGCTCTCCACCCGAGAGCATGGCAGCCCGATGTTCGGAGACGGCTCGTAGTCCCAGTCGGTCGAGGAGCGCGGCGATGCGTTCCTGTAGCGCAGACCCACGCCTGTCTGCGGCGACAGCGACGTTCTCGGCGGCGGTGAGGTGACCGATCAGGTGGGGCTGTTGGTAGATGAGTCCAACGTCGCGGCGGCGCAACTCAGCCCGCGCAGCCTCGTCCAGCTCGTGGAGCGATGTTCCCTGGAGCCGGACGACGCCGTCGTCCGGCTGGATGAGGCCGGCAATGACATTGAGCAGAGTTGTCTTGCCGCTGCCGGAGGGCCCCTGCAACCTCACGGCCTCGCCAGCGCCGGCGCACACGGTCAACGTGTCCAACACGGTCCGATGCTGACCAGACGCAGCAAAAGTGACAGTGATGTCGGTCGCGCACACCCGACACGCTGACGACGACGGCTCGCTACTCTTGGTCGTGACGATCAATGCGTCTCCTGTCCTGCGTAGGTCACTCGCCCAGCGGCACCCCAGCTCGGAGCGCGTCGATCGACGCCTCCCAGCTGCAGGTGCCGTCGGGCGCGCTCATCAGACTCGGGCTTGCGGGGCAACCTAAACGCGACAGCACCGCTTCCTCTATCCTCGAAAACTCTTCGGGTGACGGGTCCAGTCCGGCTCCGGCGATGGCGGCGGCAGCCTGGATGTTCAAGGGCTCCGAGGGATCGCTGGCCATCTGCACAAGCCTGTCGCGCACTCGCGGGCCGGCCGAATCGACCTCTGCGACGCCGTCGACGTTCTCGGGTACGGCATAGGCTTCGAGCACCGCCACAGTTGCTTCGTCGGTGGACGAGGGCAGGGCGTCGGTCGTCAACGTAAAGTGGGCTGCTTGTCCCCGTCCAAGGGCATTGGCCACATCGACCATGGAAAGACACGCTCGAAGTTGAGTCTCGCAATGAGATTCATCGAACCATGCGGTGATCTTTTCTCCAGGATTGCTGACCAGAGGAACCTCGCCGCCAGCGGTCCTGATGGCGTCCACGACCAGACGCGTGTACAGATCGGGGGACGCAGATTCATTCAGGGCCATGTCCAGGGTCGACAACATCGACTCATCAACGAGCGAGGAAAAATCTTCAGCGGTGAGCAAGCGGGCCGCGGCATACGTGACGTCTATCGACCCGACTTGTGCTGTCGGGAGTGGGACCGCCCCGCCGGAGGCCCAATCCACGTCCGCGTCATCCAGGACCTCGGTGGCGTACTCTTGGACAGTACTTTGGGCAACCCCCGCGGTATCCAGAAGATCAAGCGCTTCGTGTGCCAAAAATAGATCCGCAGACTGCTCGAGAATGCTGATAGCCTCCTCGACAGCTTGGTCGCAATCACAGTCCGGGCTGAGCGCGATGTAGCCCCGCCAATCAAGGAGATGCCGGGGATGGGAGATTGGAAGATTAGGCCGTTCCTCCGCTCGGCTAAGGTCTTCGTCTGCTTCGCCTCCAAGTGAGGTAACAATTTGGCTGACCTGCCAGCGTTGGTAGGGAGATAGTGTGGCCCTGCTGCTGACTTCTTCGAGATGGCGGAGTATGGGGTCTACCTCCAACGTCTCCCGCGCTTCGATGTCGGATGTCGTCAGCACTTGCATGCCGGCGAGCCATCGTTCTGTGGCTGCGGTCGCCGATAGAGGTGGAGGAGTGGTGTCGGCTTCCGAGGCTTGGCACTGTGCGGGTAGCGGAGAGGTTGTCACCCAAGATGCCAACCCAGCTTTCATGAGGGGGTCAACTGGGGAGGCGTCGCATAGTTGGGCGACGTCTCTCGAGCTCAGCGGCGATGGGTTCGCACCAGAGAGTCGGGCGATTTCGTGCGTGTGAGCCGTGGCGTACAGATCGCCTGCGCCACCTTCCGTAGCGGCGTCGGAGGTTGTCCGACGGATGAGGCCGGTGTCAGAGTCTTGCAGGGCGCGCACATCCGCTACCAGTTCACTCGGGTACAGCCGTGGTGCGCCGTCAGTTCGGCCGGCTCCCGTGCAGCCAGAAGCGAGCAGCGCCGCCACACAAGCAGCGGCGCTGCTCGACGCCCATCTGCGGCGAATGACGGTCACACACTTACTCCGACCGTTCGCACATTGCCGTAGTAGTAGGCGACACCCGTCATGTCCATCGAAACATACCACGTGAGCCAGTTGGCGCACACACGACCGGAAAGATAGGACCCTGACGCGTTAGTGTTGCGCCAGGTGATTGATTGACTCTTGTCCGCGCCACCCCCGCTCAATCCGGATACGGTAGCGCCAACCCCATGGGCCGTGGCCGTCGTGGTGTTCTGAATCCAGGTCGTGTTGGTAGTTGCGATGGCGGAAGTTGCGTAGTCACCACATCCTCCGGAGTCTGAGAACGTCTGGATCCACACGTTCCCCGTCATCGAGTGACCATTGGGAAGGCTTACCGTGTCACTGCTGCTCTTATTCGGTTGATGGAGCGAATCGCCGCTCGCGGTGGCCGTCGCGGGTGCCGCGGCCAGTGCTGCCGTGCAAACCCCTGCGAGGGCGCCGCGCCAGATTGCTGCATGCATGTTCATTCCCCTTCTTCTGTCGCTGTCTGACTCATCCACCGGAACATGATGTGGGGGCGGGGTCAACAGGCGGGGTGGGGGATTTTACGGAATCTTTGCCATGCCTGCGCTCGTGGCACTCTCTCGGCGTGAGAGGCGCAGCAACAGGCCCCGCCCGTGTACCGTGGGCGGGGCCTGTCACGCCTGCGGACATGCTGGCGGCCTACTTCACCTCGCGGCGCGCCACCCGCCACAGGCCCACGGCCAGCGGGATGAGGACCCACCAGATCGAGGTGACACCGAGCTGGGCCCACTGCTCGCCCGTGGGCGCGGCGTCGACCGCCATGAACGGCATCTGCGCGATGGTCTGGTCGATCCAGGCCGCGCGCTCGCTGATCCAGGTGACCGTCGCCGCCAGCAGGTTCATGATGACCGGCAGCACGAAGAACCCGGCGATGGCCAGCGGCACGTTGAGGAAGAGCGCCCCGAAGCCCACACCCATGAGCACGTAGATCACCTGGAGCATCACGGCGCCGAGGTAGACGTGACCCGGCACGCCGAGGTCGATGTCGCCGCCGGCGATGCTCGCGGAGATGACGTGGGCCAGGGCGGCCAGCACGAAGGTGATCGCCACGACGACCAGCCCGAGGGCGACGGCCGCGAGCGCCTTGGCGGCCATGACCCGCATTCGACGCGGCTCCTGGGTGAAGGTCACCAGCGCCGTGCGCTGGCTCCACTCCGAGGCCGCCGTGAGGATGCCCAGCACCGGCAGCAGCACTGCCTGCGGCGTCACCGCGGTCGCCAGCAGCGTGGCGTAGGCCGCGCCCGACTCGCGCCCGAACCACATCACCAGACCCATCGCCAGCACGGTCAGCGCGACGATGACGACGAGCAGCCACCGCCCGGCGCGGGTGTCGACGGTCTTGCGCAGCTCGGCCTGGAAGAGCCGGGCGAAGGAGAGCCCGGGCCCGGTGGGCTCCGGTCCCTGGTATGCCGTCCCGCTCGCCCCCGGGGCGCCGCCGGTCGGGCGTCGGTCGGGTCGTGGGTGGTCGCGGCCGTGCCGGTCGCCGTGGAAGTGGTCATGGTCTGGTCCCCGTCCTCGATGCTGGTGGTTGCTGAGTGCCCGGTCGAGGTGTTCATGCCGCGACCTCGCGGGCGTCGTCGGCGGTGAGGCTGAGGAACATCTCCTCCAGGCCGCCGCCGGCCGCGCCGAGGTCGGTGATGACGAGACCCTCGGCCAGCGCGAGCTCACCGATCTGCGCGGTCTGCGCGGTCGCGGTGAAGCCGCCGCGCGGGCGGGCGACCGGCGCGAAGCCGGCCCGCTCGAGCGCCGCGTGCAGCGCGGCCCGGTCGGTCGCGTCCACGACGACCCCGGCCCCGGCGAGCAGCTCGTCCTTGGCGCCCTGCGCCACGATCCGGCCGCGACCGATGAGCACGAGGTCGTCGGCGACCTGCTCCACCTCGGACAGCAGGTGCGAGCTGAGCAGCACGGTGCCGCCGTGGCGGGCATACCCGCGCAGCAGCTCGCGCATCCAGTGGATGCCGCCCGGGTCCAGGCCGTTGGCCGGCTCGTCCAGGATGAGCACGCCCGGGTCGCCGACGAGCGCGGCCCCCAGGCCGAGGCGCTGGCGCATCCCCAGGCTGTAGTTGCCGACGCGGCGCTCCGCCTCGCGGCTGGACAGGCCGACCCGGTCCAGCACCTCGTCGACCTTGCCGCGGCCGGCCCCCACGAGGATCGCCGCGAGGGTCAGCACCTCGCGGCCGGTCCGCCCGGCGTGCTGCGCGCTGGCGTCGATCATGACGCCGACGTGCGTCGTGGGGTTGGGCAGCGCCCGGTAGGGACGGCCCAGGATGTGCGCGGTGCCCGAGGTGGCAGGGGTGAGCCCGCACATCATCCGCATCGCGGTGGACTTGCCGGCGCCGTTGGGGCCGAGGAAGCCAGTGACGCGGCCAGGCCGCGCGGTGAAGGTGACGTCGTCGACGGCGGTGAAGCTGCCGTAGCGCTTGGTGAGGTTCTCGATCTGGATCATGCGTCCAGCCTGGCGTCCGGTGGCACGGGCGGGCATCGGTCCCAGGTCTCGGTCGAGCACGACCACGGTCTCGTCCGGTCGGGCTCCCTCTCCGACCAAGGTAGGGGGTGGTCCCGCCGGTGGACGGGTGCCCCGGTGCGGCGTCGCGGCCTATCGTCACAGGTATGCCCCCCAGCCTGGCCTCCGACCGGGTCCACGCCGACCCGTCGGACCCCTCGGTCGACCCGCCCGACCTGCGTCCGTGGCAGCAGGCCTGGCGGCTCGGCACGGTCTGGCTGCTCGGTGGGCTGCCGTGGCTCGTCGTCTTCGGGCTGTCGCCCGTCGGCCAGGGCGACCTAGAGCGGACGGGAGCGGTCGACGTGCTGCTCGTGCTCGACCTGCTGGTCGGACAGCTCTGCGTGCTGCTCGTGGCCTTCCGCCGTCGCCGCCCGGCCACCGTCGCGGTGGTGGTCACGCTGCTCAGCGCGGTCTCCGCCTGGGGCGCCCCGGCAGCCCTGCTCGCCGTCC
Source organism: Serinicoccus marinus DSM 15273 (assembly GCF_008386315.1). NCBI lineage: Bacteria > Bacillati > Actinomycetota > Actinomycetes > Micrococcales > Ornithinimicrobiaceae > Serinicoccus > Serinicoccus marinus. Next base: position 303,419 of record NZ_CP043808.1, read on the forward strand.
TGTCGTTGGCCACCCGTCGCCGGCTCCCCCCGTTGCTGGTCGTCCTGGCGCTCAACGCCCTCATCAGCCTGACCTACGACACGTTCGTCGCGCCGACGTTGCTGCCCGACGACCCTGCCTACGCCGACGGTGGCTCCCTGTGGCAGGTCGGCATCAACACCCTCGTCGTCCTGCTGGTCTTCTGCATCGTCGGACTCATCGGGTGGAACATCGGCGGCCGCCGACAGCTGATCGCGAGCTGGCGCTCGCAGGCGCAGACCGCGCGGCGGGAGCAGGCCGCGCGGGTGTCGCAGGCCCGCCTGGCGGAGCGGGCCCGCATCGCGCGGGAGATGCACGACGTCATGGGTCACCGGTTGTCGCTGGTCGCGATGCATGCGGGTGCCCTCGCGCACCGGCCCGACCTCAGCGAGCAGGAGCGTCGGGCCAGCGCCGAGATCGTCCGGGACGGCGCGCACCAGGCGCTGCAGGAGCTGCGTGACGTCCTGGGTGTGCTGCGGGCCGAGGAGGATCCGGACCCGCTCGAGACCGGCCAGGTCGAGGCGCCGCAGCCGACGCTGACGGCGCTGCCGTCCCTCGTGGCCGAGGCGACGAGCAGCGGGCAGGAGGTGCTGCTCGAGGCCGACCCCGACCTGTGGTCCCGCTCCGTCCACCTGTCCGACCTCGTCGGACGGCACGCCTACCGCGTCGTGCAGGAGGCCCTGACCAACGCCCGCAAGCATGCTCCCGACTCCGTCGCACGGGTCCGGGTGGCCGGGTCGGAGGAGGACGGGCTCGAGGTGGTCGTCCGCAACGCGGTCGGCCCGACCGGCGGCTCGGCGCCGTCCTCGGGGATGGGCCTGCCGGGCATGGCCGAGCGGGTGCACCTCGCCGACGGCCGCTTCGAGGCCGGGGTCGAGGCGGGCGAGTTCGTCGTGCGAGTCTGGCTCCCGTGGCAACAGGAGGGACAGGAATGACGGAGACGGCGGGGAGGCGCACCCGGGTGGTGCTCGTCGACGACGACCCGCTGGTGCGGGCGGGGCTGCGGATGCTGCTCGGCGGCCCGGACGGGGTGGACGTCGTCGCCGAGGGGGAGGACGGCGACCAGGCCGTCGAGCTGGTCGGCCGGCACCGGCCCGACGTGCTCCTCATGGACATCCGGATGTCGCGGGTGGACGGGCTGAGCGCGACCCGTGACGTCCTCGCCACGTGGCCGGAGGCCAAGGTCCTGGTCCTGACCACCTTCGACGCCGACGAGCTGGTGCTGGGGGCGCTGCGGGCCGGGGCACGCGGCTTCGTCCTGAAGGACACCCCGCCGGAGCGGCTCGTCGCCGCGGTGCACGAGGTCGCCTCCGGCGACCATGCGCTCTCGCCGTCGGTGGCGGCCCTCCTGGTCCGGGAGGTCAGCGGCGGCACCGCCGCCCCGGACGACCGGGGTGACCGCGCCCGGGCGCAGCTCGACCGGCTCACCGAGCGTGAGGTCGAGGTGGCCCGCGCGGTGGCCCAGGGCGGCTCCAACGCCGACATCTCGCGCGAGCTCTACCTCGGCGTGCCGACGGTCAAGGCGCACGTCTCCAGCATCCTGGCCAAGCTGGGCCTGACCAACCGGGTCCAGGTCGCGCTGCTCGTCCACGACGCCGAGCGCTGAGCCGGGCGTCAGATCAACAGTTCGGGCCCGTCGGAACGGTGCTCGGGACCACGTGTGACGAGCCGCCGCGCGAACCGCGTCAGCGAACGTCAAGGACTCGTGCCGGCGCGAGCGCATACGCTCGCCGTGTGGGCACGGTGCTGGTCGTCGAGGACGAGGCGACGGTGCGGGAGGTCGTCTGTGCCTACCTGCACCGGGCCAGGCTGCCCACGCACGAGGCGGCGGACGGGCTGGTCGCGGTGCGCGCCTTCCCGGACGTGCGGCCCGACCTGGTCGTGCTCGATCTCATGATCCCCGGGATCGACGGCTTCGAGGTGCTGCGCCGGTGCGACCTGGCGAGCGTGTCGGGGTCGTGCTCACCGGCGGCAACGTCGACCTCTCGCGGTATGCCCAGCTCCTGGGTGTTGACGACGGGTCAGCACCGGATCGTCAAGTAAAACAGATAAAACAGGTTCGGCGTGGTACAACAGATCAAACAGCAGCAGCACCGACGAGAGGTGAGACGCATGCCGCGTCGCCGCAACCCCTTCCGACCGAGCTTCGGAGCCAGCCCGCGGGTGCTGGCCGGGCGTGGTGACCTGGTGGAGGAGTTCGACGCGGCCCTCGACGAGGGCCCCGGGTCGCCCATGCGGTCGGTCCTGCTGAGCGGGCCCCGCGGGATGGGCAAGACCGTGGTGCTCAACGAGCTGGAGGACCGCGCGCGGGCGCGAGGGTGGCACGTCATCCGGCTCCCCGAAGGCCCGGGGCTGCTGGTCGAGCTGGAGCGCAGCGTCCTGCCGGCGCTGCTCGCCGAGCACGACCCCGCCGCGGAGCAGCGCCGGGTCACCGGGGGTGCGATCAGCGCGGTGGGCTCACTGACCACGGAGACCACCGACACCTACCCGGTCGACCAGAGCGTGAGCACCATGCTCGCCCGCCTCGTGCAGATCGCCGAGTCGCACGGGAGCGGCGTGCTCCTCACGCTGGACGAGGTGCAGGCCGCGCCGATCGAGGACGTGGCCCGGCTGGCCTCGGCCTACCAGCACCTGGTCCGGGACGAGCGGGAGGTCGCCTTCGTCGGCGCGGGGCTGCCCTCGGGCATCGGGACGCTGCTGGACCAGCACGGCTCGACCTTCCTGCGGCGGGCTGAGCGGGTCGACCTGGGGCCGCTGCGCGAGGAGGAGGTGCGCGATGCCGCGGTCCAGACCGTGCGCACTGCCGGGCGGGTGATCAGCGCGGAGGCGACGGAGCGGCTCGGTGCCATCGCCCACGGCTACCCCTACCTCCTGCAGCTCGTGGGATACCAGGCCTGGCGCGCGGCGGGCGACGCCGAGGTCATCACCCACGGCGACGTGGAGGGCACCCTGCCGGTGGTCGTGGACCGCATGAGCCGGTTGGTCCACACCCCGGCGCTGCGCGGGGTCCCGCAGGGCCAGCTGGACTACCTGGAGGCGATGGCGCTCGACGACGGTCCCTCGTCGACCGGGGAGGTCGCGGAGCGGCTCGGCGTCAGCAAGCAGCACGGGGGAGTCATCCGCGGCCGCCTCATGGACCGGGAGCTCATCGTGCCGGCCGGGCACGGCCTCGTGGACGTGGCCCTGCCCTACCTCCGCGAGCACCTGAGGCGCCGGTAAGCGCCGCGACGCACGAGCGGGTCCGCATCCCGTCAGAGATCTGGATCCTCGTCGGCGCCTCCTTCGTCATCGCCGTCGGCTTCGGGCTGGTCTCACCCGTGCTCCCCGGCTTCGCCCGGTCCTTCGACGTCGGCGCCACCGCCGCGACGATCGTGGTCTCCGCCTTCGCCTTCTGCCGCCTGGTCTTCGCGCCCGCCGGCGGTCGGCTGGTCCAGCGGCTGGGGGAGCGGCCGGTCTACCTCACCGGGCTGCTCGTCGTCGCCGTCTCCTCCTTGGCGACGGCCTTCGCGCAGACCTACTGGCAGCTGCTCGTCTTCCGCGGGCTCGGCGGCCTCGGCTCGACCATGTTCACCATCTCGGCGATCGCGCTGGTCGTCCGGCTGGCGCCGCCGTCGATCCGGGGTCGGGTGTCCTCGCTGTGGGGCAGCTCCTTCATCATCGGCAGCATGGTGGGGCCGGTCATCGGCGGCCTCATCGCCGGGTGGGGGATGCGCGTGCCCTTCGTCGTGTATGCCGTCGCCCTCGTCCTCGCCGCCCTCGTGGTCGGCGTCGGGCTGGGCGGCGCGCGGCTGCGCCCACCGCCGGGGGATGCCGACCGCCCCGTGCTGACGGTGCGGGAGGCGCTGGGGGACCGGGCATACCGGGCGGCGCTGGCGTGCGGCGTCGCCAACGGGTGGGCCAACCTCGGTGTCCGGATGGCGGTCATTCCCGCTGCTCGCCGCCGCCGTCCGCGACGAGACCTGGGTGGCGGGCGCGACGCTGACCACCGCCGCCCTCGGCACCGCCGTCACGCTGCAAATCACCGGACGGCTCGCCGACCGGATCGGTCGTCGCCCGCTCATCATCGCGGGCATGACCACCTCTGCGCTGTCGCTCGGGATGCTCGGGCTGAGCCTGCTACCCGGGCTGGGGCAGGCGTCGTCGCTGGCCGTGCTGCTGGGGCTGAGCCTGGTCTCCGGCGTGGGAGCAGGCTTCGTCAACCCGGCGCAGCAGGCGGCGCTTGCCGACATCGTCGGTCAGGAGCGCAAGGGCGGCACGGTGCTGTCGACCTACCAGATGGCCACCGACGTCGGGGTGATCGTGGGGCCCGTCCTGACCGGCCTGGTCGTCGACCTCGTCGGCTTCGGCACGGCCCTGGCGACGACCGGCGCCGTCAGCCTGCTGGGGGCGCTGGTCTGGCTCCGCGCCCCCGAGACGCTGGCCCGGACATCTGACCCGGCCCCTCGGGAGTGACCACGGCCTAGCGCAACCCTCATCGGCAAACTTCCCGATGAGGGTGGTGCTAGGGCGACGTCGGTCCTCGATCGGGGCGAGCGGCCCAGTCGCTCGCGAGCAGCCCCATGACGTGGCAGTCGACCCAGCCGTCGGCATACCGCAACGCCTCCCGCTGGGTGCCCTCGAGCACGAAGCCGACCTTCTCGTAGACCCGCCGTGTCCGCGGGTTGAAGGCGTAGACCTCCAGCCCGACCCGGTGCAGCCCCGCCGCCGGCCCGGTCGACCACCGCCCACACGAGCCGGTCGTCGTCGCGGGCCCAGCCCGGCAGGCGCTCACGCCAGCGCCTGCTCGAAGCGGGCCAGCACGTCCTCGCCGAAGAGCACGAAGCGCACCTCCTCGACCCCCGGCACCGATTCCCCGGTATGCCGCACCGTCGCCACCGCGATCTGCGCCACCTGCCCCGGGTCCCAGCCGTAGACCCCGGCGCTGATCGCGGGGAAGGCCACCGAGGTGGCCCCGACCTCCTGGGCCACCTGGAGGCTGCGCCGGAAGCACGACGCGAGCAGCTCGGGGTCGGTCTGTCCCCGGTGCCGGTTCGGGCCGACCGTGTGGATGACCCATCGCGCGGGCAGGCGCCCGGCCCCGGTCGCGACCGCCTCGCCGACGGGTAGCCCGTCGTGCCAGCGCGCGGCCCGCACCCGACGGCACTCCTCGAGCAGCTCCGGCCCGGCGGCGGCGTGGATCGCCCCGTCGACACCGCCCCCGCCCATGAGGGTGGAGTTGGCCGCGTTGACCACCGCGTCCACGTCGACCTGGGTGATGTCGCCGAGCTGTGCCGAGATGTCCATGCGGCCATGGTGGCGCGATCCGGCATACTTCGCACCCCCGTCCCGAGGAGGTGTGCCGTGGCGCTGGCGCTCGCCGTCACCGTCCTGGCCGGGCTGTCGACCTGCGTCGGTGGCTGGCTGGGCACGCGCCGTGCGGCGTTGCGGACCGGGGTGATGGCGGTTGCCCTCTGCTTCGCGGCGGGGGTGATGATCACCATCTCGGTCGGCGAGATCGCCCCGTCTGCCCTGAGCGGGTTGTCCGGTGTCGTCGGCGACCGCACCGCCCTGCTCTCCGTGATGGTGGCGATGGCCCTGGGCGCCGCGACCGTGCACCTCGTCTGCCACGTCATGCCGCACCGGTTCAGCCCGGCGGAGACGGGGGGCGGGCAGGACCTGCGTCGGGTCCGTTCCGGCGAGCTCGACGTCGGCCTGCTCCGGACGGGACTGATGCTCGCGGCGGTCGTGGGGCTGCACAACCTGCCTGAGGGTCTGGCGACGCTCGTCGCCACCCTGGACGACCCGACGGTGGGGGTGGTGCTCGCCGCGGCCATCGCCATCCACAACATCCCCGAGGGCATGGTCGTGGCGGCCCCGATCTACGCCGCGACCGGCAGCCGTGCCCGGGCCATGCTCTGGGCGGCAGCCTCGGGGCTGGCCGAGCCGGTGGGCGCGGTGCTGGGCTACCTCGTCCTGCAGGCTCTGCTCCCGGACGGCTGGATCGACCTGTCGCTGGCGCTGGTGGCCGGGATGATGATCGCGGTCAGCGTCGTCGAGCTGCTCCCCACCGCACGCAGGCATGCCGGGTCTCGCCACGCCCTGGTGCTCGGTTTCGTGGCGGGCGCGGCCGTGATGCTGCTCTCGCTCGCCCTGCTGCGGCTCTGAGGACCTCTTCTCAGGGTTGAGCGGAATAGACTCAACTTTGGTCACGTTGGACATGATAGTGAACTGACCGACGCGAGCGGCCCCGAGCGAGGGCCGGGAGGAGCACCGCATACCCATGGATCTCAACCTCACCACCAAGGCCCAGGAGGCCCTGTCGACCGCAGTGCGCGACGCCGCCGCGGCCGGCCACGCGCAGGTCGAGCCGGCGCACCTGCTGTCCGCGCTGACCCACCAGGGAGACACCACGACCGGGCCGCTGCTCGAGGCGAGCGGCTCCAGCCCGGACACCGCACGCCAGGCGGCCCAGGCCGCCCTCGCCGGGCTGCCGACCGCGAGCGGGTCCAGCATGGGCAACCCCGGCCTGTCCCGCGCCATGCACGCCGTCGTCAAGGGCGCGCAGGACGCCATGTCGGCGATGGGGGACTCTTTCGTCTCCACCGACCACCTGCTCCTCGCGCTCGCCCGCTCCGGGGCCTTCCCGGCCCTGGACGCCGAGGCCATCGCGGAGCGGATCCCGGCGCTGCGCGGCGGCAAGCCGGTCGACTCCGCCGAGCCGGAGGCGACCTTCGACGCCCTGGGTAAGTACGGCACCGACCTCACCGCGCTGGCCCGCGAGGGCAGGCTGGACCCGGTCATCGGCCGTGACTCCGAGATCCGCCGGGTCGTCCAGGTGCTGTCCCGCCGCACGAAGAACAACCCGGTCCTCATCGGAGACCCCGGCGTCGGCAAGACCGCCGTCGTCGAGGGCCTGGCCCAGCGCATCGTCGCCGGCGACGTGCCGGAGTCGCTGCGCGACAAGACCCTGATCGCCCTCGACCTCGGCGCGATGGTCGCGGGCGCGAAGTACCGCGGCGAGTTCGAGGAGCGGCTCAAGGCGGTCCTCGCCGAGATCACCGGCAGCGACGGCCAGGTCATCACCTTCATCGACGAGCTGCACACCGTCGTCGGCGCCGGAGCCAGCGGCGACTCCTCGATGGACGCCGGCAACATGCTCAAGCCGCTGCTCGCCCGGGGCGAGCTGCGCATGGTCGGCGCGACGACCCTGGACGAGTACCGCGAGAACATCGAGAAGGACCCCGCGCTGGAGCGCCGCTTCCAGCAGGTCTTCGTCGGCGAGCCCAGCGTCGAGGACACCGTGGCGATCCTGCGCGGCCTCAAGGAGCGCTACGAGGCGCACCACAAGGTCGCGATCGAGGACTCCGCGCTCGTCGCCGCCGCCGACCTCTCCGACCGCTACATCAGCGGCCGCCAGCTGCCGGACAAGGCCATCGACCTCGTCGACGAGGCCGCCAGCCGGCTGCGCATGGAGATCGACTCCTCCCCGGTCGAGATCGACCAGCTGCAGCGGCAGGTC